>WLQG01000009.1 GCA_009698445.1 Actinomycetota bacterium | reverse complement strand
ATTCCTACAAAGCGCAGCGAAGTATTTACAACTGCCGATGACAACCAACCTGCTGTGCAGATTCAGGCATATCAAGGTGAGCGCGAAATGGCGGCCTATAACAAGAAGCTCGGCATGTTCGAACTAACAGGTCTGCCACCAGCACCACGTGGAATTCCTCAAATCGAAGTTACATTCGATATCGATGCTAACGGAATCGTTCATGTTTCTGCAAAAGATCTTGGAACTGGAAAAGAACAGAGCATGACCATCACTGGCGGATCTGCACTTTCTAAGGAAGAGATCGAGCGCATGATGTCTGATGCTGAATCACACGCCGAAGAAGATCGCGCGCGCAAAGAAGAAGCAGAGATTCGCAACGCTGGCGATTCACTTATGTATTCAACTGAGAAGTTCATCAAAGACAATGAAGAAAAATTGTCTACCGGTGATGCTCTTGAGAAGAAGACCGAGACTGAAGCCGCACTTGCCGAGTTAAAAACTGCTCTTGGTGGTTCTAACTACGAAATGATTAAGTCAGCTACCGAAAAGGCTGCAACTGTTAGCCAAGCTCTTGGTGCTGCGTTATATGCAGGTGCTGCAGCAGAAGGCGAAGGACAACAAACCGCAACTGAAGATGGTGTCGAAGACGCTGAAGTAATAGAGGAAGCGTAGTGACAACTGAAAGTGAACCAACTGTAGAAACTGTAGACGTGGCACCGGATCAGGAAACTGATCCGGTAGCTGCGTTAACTAGTGATTTACAACGACTTCAAGCCGAATATGCCAACTACCGTAAACGCGTAGAACGTGATCGTTCCCTTGCTCACGAAATGGCTATCGGGGCAGTTCTCACTGAACTGCTTGCACTTCTTGATGACGTTGATCGCGCAGAACAATATGGCGAATTAACTGGTGGCTTTAAAGCAGTTGCTGACCAACTTAATTCAATTGTTTCGCGTATTGGCCTAGAGAAATATGGAACTGAAGGCGAAGCTTTTGATCCACAAATTCACGAAGCTCTGATGCATGAAACATCTGCCGATGTTGCAGTTCCAACTGCATCAAAGATTTTGCAACCAGGATATAAATTCAAAGAACGTATTCTGCGTCCAGCTCGTGTTTCTGTAACAGATCCAGCGGGAGAGTAATTAAAAATGGCAGCCAAGGATTTATACGAAAAGGATTTTTATAAGGTCCTTGGAGTAGATAAGAAGGCTGCCGCCGATGAAATCAAGCGTAAATATCGAAGCCTTGTAAAAGATCTGCACCCTGATACAAACCACGGGGATACTGCTAAAGAAGAGAAGTTCAAGGCCGTTTCTGAGGCCTATGAAATCTTGTCTGATTCCAAAAAGCGTGCCGAATACGATGAAGCCCGTTCATTATTTGAACGCGGTGGATTCCGCGCACCAACTGGCGGACAGAATTTTCAAGGCGGAGATTTCTCAGACATCTTTGGCGGCGGAAATCCGCAAGATATTTTTTCGAACTTGTTTGGTGGCGGCGGACGCCGTGCTCCACGTAAAGGTCAAGACCTTCAGACTGAAGCAACGATTACTTTTCGTGAATCAATCTTTGGAACTAATTTAGATTTGCGACTAGGAACTGACAGAGGCGCTGCACAAAACATCACAGCACGTGTTCCTGCTGGCGTTAATGATGGCGCAAAGATTCGCGTAAAAGGTAAAGGTGCACCAGGAGAAGCTGGCCCAGGTGATTTATTTATTCTTTTGCATGTAAAGCCGCACCCAATTTTTTCACGCAAAGCCGAAAACCTCACGGTGGTTTTACCTATTACTTTTGCCGAAGCTGCACTTGGTGCAGATGTAAAGGTTCCAGTGATGAGCGGTGAAGAAGTCACCGTACGCATTGCACCAGGTACACCTAACGGTCGAACATTGCGCGTAAAGGGCCGCGGGATAACAAAGGGATCACATACCGGTGACTTACTCGTAACCGTTGATGTTCAAGTTCCGCAACGCGTTGATGGCAAAGCGCTAGAGGCGCTAAAAATATTTGCTGAAGAAACTTCGGGCCAAGATGTTCGCGCAGATTTAGCCAATAAGGCAAAGCAATGAGCGAAGAGTTAAATAACAATATTCCTGCAGATGATGCTGCAGTGTATGTAATCTCAGTTGCGGCAGAGATCTCTGGTCTACATCCGCAAACTCTGCGCCAGTACGACAAGTTAGGTTTAGTTTCACCGTCTCGCACCGAAGGCCGTAACCGCAGATATTCCTTGCGCGATATTGCGCTACTGCGGGCAGTACAAAAACTTGTTGGCGAAGGAATCAATCACGCCGGAGTAAAACGCATTATTGAACTGGAATCAGCAATGGCCAATATGGCTCTTGAAGTTGCACAGCTACGAATCGAAGTCGATGCTTTGATTGAAACTAATCCACCCAAAGGTCTTGCCCGACGCAGGACCACCGAGGTCATTATTTATAAAGAAGACAAGTAAAAGGGTATATTCCGCGCATGAGTTCACGCGAAGCACTTAAAGCCCAGATCGTTAATAAGGCAGTTGTCCATGGCAAAGTTATTTTGTCATCAGGCAAGGAAGCCGATTATTACGTGGACTTGCGCCGCGTAACTCTTGATCATGAAGCTGCACCGCTAGTTGGTGAAGTCATGTTGGAACTTACAAAAGATTTAGATTACGAGGCAGTCGGCGGTTTAACTCTTGGCGCAGACCCTGTTGCAACGGCCATGATGCACGTTGCGGCTGTGCAAGGTAAAAAGATTGATTCATTTGTAGTGCGCAAAGCTGAAAAAGCTCACGGCTTACAACGCCGCATCGAAGGTCCAGATGTTAAAGGCAAGCGCGTGTTGGCTGTTGAAGATACTTCCACAACTGGCGGTTCTGTATTAACTGCAGTTGAAGCTCTTATTGAAGCTGGTGCAATTGTTGTTGGAGTTGCAGTAATTGTTGAACGCGGAGCGGAACCAAAAATAACAGAAGCTGGTTATGAATACCGCGCAGCATTTCAATTAGCAGATCTTGGACTTTAGTTTTTAATTAACAAAGTTTACTTGTGATGTTTGCGCGTTTGCCATTCACGAAATAGTTCGGCTAAAACTGGAACTAATGATGCAATAACAATCAAACCAACTAAAGGCAAAATGTATGTATCAACTGATCCCTTTAGTTTTTCACCCAAGATATAACCAAGACCAAGCACAAGTTCGGTCCAAATAATTCCACCAACAGCGTTCCAAACAAAAAACTTCTTGGCTGGTATTCCGACTACTCCACACATCGGATTTATGAGAGTTCTTATAAGAGGCACGAAGCGTGCAAGAACAATGGCTTTACCTGTTCCATATTTACGTAACCATTTTTCTGTGGCAAGAACTCTCTGGTGATTAAAGACTCGTCCGTCAGGGCGGTCAAATAATTTGCGGCCGTATTTGTGTCCAAGCCAATGGCCTACTTGCGCCCCAGTGATAGCGGCAATGGGTGCACCAAGAAATAAAGCACCAGCCGGTAAGTGCGCATTGCCAAGTACGGCAGCCCCCGAACCTGAAGCGGCAACACCAGCCAGAAATAAAAGTGAGTCTCCAGGAAAAGCTAAACCAACGAGCAATCCAGTTTCGGCAAAGATGATCGCAAGAACCCCGATAAGACCAAGGTCGGAGACGATTGAATGCGCATCAAAGAGGTTCATCCGAGGCAGGTTAGCGTGCCTTGGCCTTTGGAACCAGCGCCTGGCGTTGGGCTGACTATGCTCAAATACACGCAATAGATATGTATGAATTTGCCCCAAACGGGGTTACCTGACCTACACTTCCGTAGTCTCGAGCCCGACTGACGAACAGGGCACCGTAACTCCAATGGAGGAGAACCTATGCGTGCTCAAAGCACCGTATCACTTGTACAAGTAACTGGAACAAACCTGACTTATGCCTACATCGTCCTAGCGATTTCGCTGGGTGCGCTCGCAATCGCCTACGCACTACGCGCGCAGGTCCTTGCAGCTAGCGATGGCACACCAAAGATGCGCGAAATCGCTGAAGCGGTTCAAGAAGGCGCCGCCGCATTTCTTTCACGTCAGTTCCGCACCCTTTCTTACTTTGTAGGAATCGTCTTTGTCCTTCTCTTTGCACTTCCTGGTGCAACCGAGATCCGCGTAGGACGTTCGATCTTCTTCCTACTCGGCGCAGCTTTTTCTGCTCTTGTTGGTTACAACGGTATGTGGCTTGCAGTGCGCGCAAATGTTCGCGTAGCAGATGCTGCCCGTAACAAGGATGGCGTTAAGGCCGTTCAAATTGCTTTCCGCACAGGCGGCGTAGTTGGTATGACAACTGTTGGTCTTGGATTAATTGGTGCATCACTTGTTGTGATCATCTATCGCCAAGATGCACCAGCAGTTCTTGAAGGCTTTGGTTTCGGCGCAGCGATGCTCGCAATGTTTATGCGCGTCGGCGGTGGAATCTTTACAAAGGCTGCAGATGTTGGTGCTGACCTTGTTGGTAAAGTTGAAAAAAATATTCCAGAAGATGACCCACGTAACGCAGCAACAATCGCTGACAACGTAGGAGACAACGTTGGTGACTGCGCTGGTATGGCTGCAGACTTGTTCGAGTCATACGCTGTAACTCTTGTTGCTGCGCTGATTCTTGGCAAGGCTGCTTTCGGTGATGCAGGTCTTATCTATCCATTGATCGTTCCAGCAATTGGAACTGTCACTGCAGTTATCGGTATTTTCTTAACGAAATTGCGCAGCACAGATAAGTCAGCAATGACTGCAATTAACCGCTCATTCTTCTTATCAGCAATCATCTCTGCAGGCCTAACAGCCCTTGCAACATTTACGTATCTACCATCTGATTTCAAGTTAATGACTGGACTTTCACCAGAAGCAATTGCTGATGCTGGAAATACAAACCCACGAGTTCTTGCAATCGGCGCAGTATTAATTGGTATCTCACTTGCCGCAGCTATTCAGGTATTAACTGGTTACTTCACCGAAACTGGACGTCGTCCAGTTAACGATGTTGCGGCTTCATCTGAAACAGGCGCAGCAACAGTAATTTTGGCTGGTATCTCAATTGGTTTTGAATCAGCTGTTTATTCAGCAATGCTTATCGCAACTGCAGTATTTGGTGCTTTCTTGCTCGGTGGTGGAAGCGTTGTTCTTTCACTTCTTGCAATTGCACTTGCTGGAACAGGTTTGCTAACAACTGTTGGTGTAATCGTTGCCATGGATACTTTTGGTCCAATCTCAGATAACGCACAAGGCATTGCAGAAATGTCTGGTGATGTTACCGGAGAAGGCGCAAAGATTCTTACTTCACTTGACGCAGTTGGTAATACAACAAAGGCAATCACTAAGGGCATTGCAATTGCTACAGCTGTTCTTGCAGCTACAGCGTTGTTTGGTGCATTTACTGACGCAATCAAGAAGGCCGTTATTGACGCTGGACAAAACGCTGCAGATCTTGCTTCTCAGTACCAAGGTGTTTTAGATGTTGCTAACCCACGCAACTTGGTCGGTTTAATTATCGGCGCAGCAGTTGTGTTCTTGTTCTCAGGTCTTGCAATCAATGCAGTATCACGAGCAGCAGGTGCGGTTGTCGTTGAAGTTCGTAATCAGTTCCTAGAACACCCAGGAATCATGAAGGGCACAGAAAAGCCTGACTATGGCCGCGTTGTAGATATCTGTACTCGCGATTCACTGCGTGAACTTGCAACTCCAGGATTGCTCGCTGTTATGGCGCCAATCGCAGTTGGTTTCGGTTTAGGTGTTGGTCCACTAGGGGCATACCTAGCTGGTGCAATCGGCACCGGAACTTTGATGGCTGTATTTCTTTCTAACTCAGGCGGTGCTTGGGATAACGCAAAGAAGATGGTTGAAGATGGACATCACGGTGGAAAAAATAGTGATGCACACGCAGCAACAATCATTGGCGACACTGTTGGAGATCCATTTAAGGACACAGCAGGTCCTGCAATTAACCCATTGATTAAGGTAATGAACCTTGTTGGTCTACTAATTACTCCAGCAATCGTTTCATTAGCACTTGGCGGAAGTACAACAATCTCAAGCGCAATCGGCATCGGTGCAACCCTTGTCATCATTGCCGCGTTGATTCGTAACCGTCGCCAAGCAACAGTGATCCTCGTATAAAAGGATTACATGGCTAAAGCAAAAGCTGACCTTATAAAGCTGGTGATCGTTGAATCACCAGCTAAGGCCAGAAAGATTGGCGGATACCTCGGCGATGATTACGTCGTCGAGGCCTCCGTCGGCCATATTCGTGACCTTCCTCAGCGTGCCGCTGATATTCCAAAAGAATATAAAAAGATTGCTTGGGCTAAAGAAGGCGTAGATATTGAAAACGACTTTGCACCTCTTTATGTCATTAACCCTGATAAAAAAGCTAAGGTCGCAGAGCTCAAAGAGTTAATGAAAAACGCCGAAGAGTTAATTCTGGCAACGGACGAAGACCGCGAAGGTGAAGCGATTGCCTGGCACTTAGTAGAAACTTTGCAACCAAAGATTCCTATTAAGCGAATGGTCTTTAATGAAATTACAAAAGAGGCCATTCTAGAAGCAGTATCAAATACTCGCGATCTTGATTATCACTTGATTGATGCCCAAGAAACTCGCCGTGTTCTAGACCGTTTATTTGGTTATCGCTTATCTCCAGTTTTGTGGAAAAAAGTTATGCCACGTATTTCAGCCGGACGCGTGCAATCAGTTGCTACACGTTTAATCGTTGAAAAAGAGCGCGAACGCATGGCCTTTATTTCTAGTGGTTGGTGGGATCTTGCCGCCGTTACTGCGTTAGGTTTTAACGCACGTCTGCTAGAAGTAGATGGCAAAAAAGTAGCAGCCACATCAGATTTTGGTGCAGATGGCGCTGTAAAAGAAAAATCTCTTGCAAACATTTTGTTACTCGATGAAACCAGCGCTAAGCACCTAGTTGATTCACTTAAATCTTCTTCCTTGACCGTTAAGTCAATGGAAGAAAGCCCACGCACCGAACGACCAAAGCCACCCTTTACAACATCCACAATGCAACAAGATGCCGGTAGCCGACTTGGTTGGGGCGCACAGATCACTATGCGTATTGCACAACGCCTGTATGAAAACGGCTACATCACATACATGCGTACCGACAGCGTCAATCTTTCACAGCAAGCAATCGATGCTGCGCGCAAAGCCGCTAAAGCCTTGTATGGCGCAGACCATGTTGCCGATAGCCCACGTGCTTACACAGGCAAAACTAAAAATGCCCAAGAAGCGCACGAAGCGATTCGCCCAGCTGGTGAAGTTTTTAAGACTCCAGGTGAATTAGCGCCCGAACTTTCACGCGATGAGTTTGCTCTGTATGACTTAATCTGGAAGCGCACTGTTGCATCTCAAATGGCCGATGCTAAAAAACTACAGATGCGCGTAGATTTTGATGCCCAAACAAATGATGGCAAGGCAACAATTTTTCGCGCAAACGGTTCTGTCATTACTTTCCCCGGCTTCTTAGCTGCCTATGACGACATTGTTAGCGATGAAAATAAAGATGAAGAGAGCGCAGACAAGCGTTTACCTGCAATGACACTTGGCCAATCAGTAAAGGTTGATGAATACACCTGCGAAGGCCATGAAACTAAGCCGCCGGCCCGTTACACCGAACCAACACTTGTTAAAAAACTAGAGGAACTTGGCATTGGTCGCCCATCTACGTTCGCATCAATTATTCAAACCATTCAAGATCGCGGTTATGTTTATAAGCGCGGGCGCGCACTAGTTCCAACATTCTTAGCATTCTCAGTTACTGGCTTGCTAGAAACGCACTTTACAAAGTTAGTTGATTACGAATTCACCGCCAGCATGGAAGAAGATCTAGACAAGATTGCCGGTGGGCAAGCTAGCCGAAGTGATTGGCTGCGTGATTTTTTCTATGGCGTAGATGGCCAACCTGGCCTTAACGAATTATCAGCCGACCTTGGCGTTATTGATGCCCGCGCAACTAACACCATGAACTTATCGCCTGAAATCGAAATCCGTGTTGGGCGCTATGGTGCTTACTTACAACAAAATATCGAAGGCGAAGAACGCAAACTTGCAAACATTCCTGAATCGTTAGCCCCTGATGAATTAACTCTTGCCAAGGCAATTGAATTATTAGAAGCACCATCTGGCGAGCGCGAATTAGGAATCGATCCTTCTACTAACTTGCCTATCATCGCTAAATCTGGCCGCTTTGGTCCTTACATCACTGAAGTCTTACCGGTTGTTGAACCCGAATTAACTGCGTCAGGTAAAAAGAAGAAAAAGAAAGCCGATGCACCAAAAGCTAAAACAGCTTCGCTGCTTTCAACAATGACGCTAGACACTGTCACGTATGAAGATGCGTTAAAACTTTTATCACTGCCACGCACTCTTGGCACAAATTTGGCCGGTGATGACATCACGGTTCAAAACGGACGTTATGGTCCTTACTTAAAAGCAGGTGTTGATTCACGCACGCTGACATCTGAAGAACAGTTATTTACAATGACATTAGATGAAGCGCTAGAGATTTATTCAAAGCCAAAAGAGCGCCGCCGCGGTGTTGCAAAGCCTCCGGTTAAAGAGCTGGGTGTTGATCCAACGACAGAGAAACCTTTGATTATTAAAGATGGCCGCTTTGGTATGTATGTCACTGATGGTGAAACAAATGCAACGCTTCGCCGTGGTGATACTGCAGAAGGCATGACATTAGAGCGCGGACTAGAACTGCTTGCAGGCCGCCGTGCGTGGGAAGCCGAGAACGGCCCATCACCTAAGAAGTCACGTAAAAAGGCAGCAGCTAAACCTAAAAAAGGTGATACCGCACCAACGCTTACAAAGAACGTTGTTAAAAAAGCAGGAGCCAAGAAAGCCGCAAAAAAAGCTGCAACAGGCAAAGCTAAAAAGACCGCTGAATAATTACTTCATACCAGGTGACATAGTGTTAAAACCAAGTGCAATTCCTGCTCTTGCCATCTCTTTGTCGTAAGTGATAATTCCCTTGAGTGCATTTCTTATTGCCAAGGCAGATGCAATATGGAGAGAGTCTAAAGAGCGTAAATCGATATGCTGAGGAAGATTCTCAGCGATTGTAATTATTGAATCTTCTACCGGAATCATTTGGATATCTGCCAAAATGTCATAAGCCACATTTAATAAATCTGGTTCATGCTTTGCAATGGTTCGAGCGACTTCCACTCTGCTGATACGTGATGTAATCAGAGTAGGTGGCAGTTTCTTTATAAGAGCGGCAGTTTCTTTCTCTGGTTTAATTAACTTGATGATTGCAGAACTATCCATGTACCACATCAGAAACGAACGCTTCTGCGTTCATCAATTAAGATCTCAGATAACTGCTTGCCTTTTGAAATCTTGCCAGTAGGCATAGTGAATATTCGATCAGGATCACGTGCTGGAATAATTCTTCCATTCTCTAAATACTCTTCATAGAGTGAGCGAGTAATTGGAACAATGTGTGCAACTGGGACACCATGCTCAGTTATTTCAACCACTGCACCGTCTTTGACCTGATCTAAAATTTGTGAAGCAGATTGACGAAGTTCTCGCACACCAACAGAAACGTTTTGGGCTTTAACTTTCTTAGAAGTGGTCATGATCCAAGGTAGCACAAACAAGTGATTGTGCTACACCCAATAAATACCCATGAATAAGGCTTTTACTGCCTCTACTAACCCAGTTCATACGCCCGATAGACTCACCCAATGGCTAGAACTCTCCCAACCCCTGCTGCCCCGGCGCAGGATGAGACCCGCGGTGTTCTAGCGATCCGCCCGTTCCGCAAGCTCTGGAACTCCATGGTCTTCTCATCCCTTGGCGATTGGCTGGGCCTTCTTGCAACAACTGCGATGGCCCAACAACTTTCCGGCGGAGATTACGCAAAAGCTAACTATGCAATTGCCGGTGTTTTCATCTCGCGTTTATTGCCGGCAGTATTTCTTGGACCATTAGCAGGAGTAATTGCCGATCGTTTAGATCGCCGCAAGTTAATGGTTGTCTGCGACATTTTGCGCACAGCTCTTTATATTTCAATTCCACTTTTCCATAATTATTTCTGGCTCTACACCGCAACAATTCTTGTTGAATGCGTAACTCTTTTCTGGTCGCCAGCAAAAGAAGCATCGGTCCCTAACTTGGTTCCGCGCACTAAATTAGAATCTGCCAATCAAGTATCGCTCTTAGCCGCTTATGGCACTGCCCCAATCGCTGCGCTGCTCTTCACATTTCTTTCACTGTTCACTTCTGCAATTAACGCAGCTTTTAATATCAACTCAACAGGTGTTGATATTGCCCTCTATGTAAACGCGGCCAGCTTTGCATTTGCCGCCTTCACAATTTTTAACTTAAAAGAAATTCCTAAAGGCGCTGCAGCTAAACATGCCGCAGATACTGGAATTCTAAAATCACTTATCGAAGGTTGGAAATCTGTAAGCGGATCAAAAATTATTCGCGGCCTTGTTCTTGGAATGGTCGGGGCGTTCGTTGCAGCTGGCGCAGTCATTGGTTTAGCCCGAACATTTGTTGGCGATCTTGGCGGCGGTGAAGCTGCATACGGTGTTCTCTTCGGCGCAGTCTTTTCTGGTTTAGCTCTTGGTATCGCCTTTGGCCCTAAAGTATTTGCGCAGTTCTCTCGCCGCCGTTTATTTGGCGCATCACTTACTATCGCCGGCCTTTTCCTTGTTGGCCTTGCAGCAATCCCTAACCTTGTTCTAGCAGTCTTTACCGTTATTGCTCTGGGTGCATTTAGCGGAATCTGTTGGGTAACAGGCTTCACCATGTTGGGTATGGAAGTCGCCGATGATGTTCGCGGTCGCACCTTTGCCTTCGTGCAAAGCCTGATCCGCGTGGTCCTAGTCGCAGTTCTTGCTCTTGCCCCACTTATTGCGGCAGCAGTTGGTCAACACACATTTAAATTCCAAAATACACAAGTTAGTTATAACGGCGCATCAGTAACTATTTTAATCGCCGGAGTTTTCGCAGCCTTTATCGGCGCACTTTCTTATCACCAAATGAAAGATCGCCCTAACGTTTCATTGTGGTCAGATATTGCAAATGCAATTAAAGGTGAACTCGGCAGCATTACTGGTGCGCCAACAAAGGGAATCTTTATTGTCTTTGAAGGCGGCGAAGGAATTGGTAAATCAACTCAATCCAAACTACTTAAGGCCTGGCTTGAACAAGAAGGCGAAAGCGTTGTTCTCTCTCGCGAACCCGGCGGTAGCGATTTAGGAATTGAGATTCGCAAAATTCTTCTTTCACATTCAACTGGAGAAATTAGCCCGCGCGCCGAAGCTCTGCTCTATGCCGCAGATCGCGCCCACCATGTCTTCTCTGTTATTCGCCCAGCGCTAGCGGCCGGTGAAGTTGTAATTAGTGATCGCTACTTTGATTCATCTATTGCATACCAAGGTGCTGGCCGAGTTCTAGAACCTGGCGAAGTTGCACGTATTTCTCGATGGGCAACTGAATCATTATTTCCAACGCTAACAATTATTATTGATTTGCCTGCCGAAATCGGCCTTGCTCGCTTAAAGAGTAAAGATCGCCTTGAATCACAACCACTTGATTTTCACGAACGCGTGCGCCAAGAGTTCCTACAACTATCTCTGCTTGATCCAGAGCGCTACTTTGTTGTTAACGGCAATCAAAGTATTGAAGATACACACAAAGCAATCATCGCCCGTGTCAGTGAAATCGCTGCCCTTAAGCGCAACGCCCGCGAAGATAAAGGCAATTTATTGCTTCGCCCAATTCGCGCGGCCAGCAAAGCAGTTCGTACAACGGCTGCAAAAACAACAGCTGGTGCAAGCAAGGCCGTAAAGCGCGCAACACCTAAAAAGAAATCTCCAGCTGCACCTAAAGCCAACGGGAAGTCAGCAAAGAAGTGAGCGTTTTCGACAATCTTGTTGGACAAGAACACGTTGTTGAGATTATTAAAGCGGCCGTTGCTGCCACACGAAATGATGATTCACCACCGGAAACTTCAAATAACAACCAGATGACACATGCCTGGGTTTTCACTGGCCCACCAGGTTCTGGTCGATCATCTGCTGCCATTGCTTTCGCTCAAGCACTTGTTTGTCCTAACGATGGTTGTGGCACATGCAATCAATGTAAATCTGCAGCCAATGGCGCACACCCAGATGTCGAAATCATTCGTACCGAAGGTTTATCAATCAAGATTGACGAAGTTCGCGAATTATTAGCTCGCGTTGCATGGGCCCCATCAATGGGTGGCTGGCGCGTTGTTGTTATGGAAGATGCCGACAGACTTACTGAATCTGCCGCTAACGCGTTATTGAAAGCAATTGAAGAACCAGGCAATCGCACCGTGTGGTTGTTATGTGCACCAACGCTGCACGATGTTTTGCCAACTATTCGTTCTCGTTGCCGTCATTTGCAACTTGTTACTCCATCAACTCACGCCGTTGCACAAGTGCTGCAAAGCCGCGATGGCATAAGCCCACAGATGGCAGATTTTGCAGCCCGCGTTAGCCAAGGACACATTGGCCGCGCGCGATATTTAGCTAACAACGAATCTGTGCGCAACACCCGCACCACCATCATGGCCTTGCCACTTACTTTAAAAGGTATTTCATCTGCCTTTGCTGCTGCGCAAACTCTGGTTGATCTAGCAACCGAGCAGGCTAATCAATCTGCTGATGAGCGCAATGAAAAAGAAATCGATGATTTATCACTTGCTTATGGCAAAGGTGCGACGGGCCGGGGAATGGCAAGTGGGGCGAGCAAAGCAATTAAAGAATTAGAAAAAGAACAAAAGACCCGCAGCACACGTATGGTGCGCGACGGTTTGGATGCAGCCCTACTTGATATTGCAACGTTCTACCGCGATGTCATGATGGTGCAAGCCGGCAGTTCTGATGCTCTGATCAATAAAGAGTTAGAAAATGAGATCAATACATATGCCGCTGCTAACAAGCCTGCGGCCACAATAAATAAGATCAACGCCATCATGGCTGCCCGCACAAACTTGGGTCACAACGCAGCTCCCTTGCTTACTATCGAAGCACTTATGTGCGTCCTTGCCCGCTAACTTTAAGCAGACAAATAACTTTCCAAAGCCTCTCGAATGAGAGCAGAAGCTGTTTCTCCACGTCGTTTAGCTTCTCGCTCCAACTTCACTTTTAACTTTTGAGGTACCCGTGCTTTTATCTCAGGAGAGACCTTTTTTGGACCAGTGAGCGATGGTCTACCAGTTGCCTGCTTTATTATTTCTCGGGATATTTTTTCTGCGCGCGCATTCGTTAGGCGTTTGCCTTGTTTATCAAGGATGACTGTTTTATTAAGGTCAACATCTTCACCCCAGATATATTTTATTTTTTGCTTTTTACTCATGTTGTCCCCTCCTTCTAAAATTTGTTGGCATTACGTGAATTATTAAAATCTCATCTTCAAACTCAACTCCAGCGATTTCAAGCTCTAGACCTCGATCGTCGTACCCTGTCCAGAATAATCTATGCTCAAACTCATTTTCTCCTGGTGTCCGCAGAGCGTTGTTATTGAAAATAACAAATCTTGCGTGAGCCGCTCCAATTTTGTGTTTTCGAGCATTAGATGTAAACCTAATATTCTTGAGCATATCTTATGCGCCACACAAATATGTGTCAATAATGGAGGCGTTAGCTTCATCAAAACTTTGCTTTTGATTCATATTGGGACAATCGCATGGTCCCCTGACAGTGTTGCCGAGTTATCCCCAACGCACTTCTCTATACTCAACCTATGCGCGGTGCCAGAAAACTACTTACGGTAATCAGCGCACTTGCCATTGCACTTACTGGTTGTTCTTCAACTACCAAAGCCAGCATTCCTGATGCACCAAACGATGTATCAACTCTTTCCTGGTCTGCATGTCACGGCCACTTTCAATGCGCCACACTAAAAGTTCCTATTGATTACTCGAATGAATCTTTAGGTCAATTTGATATCGCAGTTGTCAGATACCGAGATCCCAACCAACGAAATCGCATTGGTTCCCTAGTTGTTAACCCAGGGGGCCCAGGAGTAAGCGGTGTGCAGTACGCACTAGATGCCGAATACATCGTTAACCCTGATGTCCTTGAGCGCTATGACATCGTGGGCTTTGACCCACGCGGCATTGGCGATAGCACGCCTGTTTCCTGCCTTACGGCCCCCGAGCAAGATGCATCCTTTGCCACTGACCCCAAGCCAGATAACGACGCCGAATACGCCCAGGCGTTACTAGATACGCAAAGCTTTGTAGATAAGTGCGTAGCAAAGACGCCCAACCTTGCCCACTTTTCAACGCAAGAGGCCGCGCGCGATATGGAGCTATTGCGCCAAGGCCTTGGCGATAAGCAATTAAATTACTTAGGTTTTTCTTACGGCACATACCTTGGCACGTTGTACGCACAGCAGTTCCCACAAAACGTTGGACGCTTTGTATTAGATGGCGCAGTTGATCCATCGCTTTCGATTGAAGAACAAACGCGCGTGCAAGCCGTTGCATTTGATCAAGCGCTCGCAAACTTCATTACCGATTGCCCTAAACATAAAAACTGTCCTCTGCCCATAAACGCTACCTCGCAGTTTTTTACTGATCTGTTTAACAAAGTTTCCACACAACCACTGACAATCACATCCCAACAATCCACAGACCCTCGCCAAATCACCGAAGGTCTAGTCGTTACTGGCACAGCAGCTGCCCTCTATGACGATGTTTCAGGTTGGCCATTGCTGCGCACAGCAATCACCGAGGCGCTCACCGGTGATGGCACAACATTTGCAAAGTTGGCCGATGCCTACAACGGTCGCAACGCCGATGGCACGTACACAAACAATGAAAACGATGCCAACATAGTTATCGAATGTCTTGACTGGCAACAAAGTAAATCTAATGATCAGATCCGCGCAAGCTCCGCCGCCTACACAAAAGCAGCACCCGTCTTCGGCCCCTACGTTGCATTCAGTGGCATCACTTGCAACATGCTTAACAAAGCAATTGACCGCACGCAAATCAACACTGATCAAAACTCCGCACAGATTAAAAACACAGCAACACCTGTTTTGGTTATCGGCACAACCCAAGACCCAGCAACTCCATATGCCTGGGCTAAACGTTTAAGTGGTTACATCGCAGGCAGCCATTTAATTACCCTCAAAGGTGAAGGCCACACCGGCTATGGCCGCGGCTCTGCCTGCACAGATGATGCCGTAGATAAATACCTAACTACCGGCACATCTCCCACCAAAAACCTCATTTGCACGCACTAATCACGCACACCACGATGGTAATGAGCACCCCTTTTCATAGGGTTAGATTTACCCATGCGCTTAGACCATGTCTCATATGTAACTTCCCATGATCAACTAGCCGACACAGTTCAACGCCTAGGTTCACGCCTTGGCTCTACCTTCGTAGACGGAGGCGTGCACCCACGCTTTGGTACACGCAATTTCACTATGCCATTGCAAAACGGTCAATACATCGAAGTTGTATGCCCACTGGATCACCCAGCAACGGAGCAAACTCCTTGGGGTAAAGCTGTTAGCAAGAAAGCACAAGAAGGTGGCGGCTGGCTAACGTGGGTTTTTGCAACTGAAGATATTTCGAAGGTTGAAGAGAAGTTCGGACGCAGCGCAATCGAAGGTCACCGCACGCGTCCAGATGGTAGCGATCTTAAGTGGAAGCAAATTGGAGTAAATGAAATTGCCGATTCTCGCGAGCTTCCATTTTTTATTCAATGGTTAACCGCTGATCATCCATCACAAGATGGCAAAGCAGTTGCTGCGATAGAGAAGATTACGATTTCTGACGCTGATCAGCTATCAGACTCATGGTTTAAGACAGAGATTCTCGCTGGATTAAAAGGCGCAGATATTGAGTTCATTGACCCGTCAACAAATGATGGCGAATACGGAATTGTTGCCGTGCACTTAAAGACTCCAAGCGGTGTTGTGAGAGTGGATTGATACAGAGGTTAGAAAGTTCTATCATTCTAGAATTCAAATTCGCGGCCAAAAATAATTCCATCAATAATATTGACTAATCCAGGGTCGGTTTTCTCCCAATTCGGATTATAAATTGGTCTTGCATATGGAAAAAAGGGAATAGGCTTAATCGAACTAACAGGAATCATTCTCCTAAAAAAGTAGTGATAGGCATAGGCTAAAGCCTCATCAATATCAGGACCTTCGAAGATTTCCCCAGCTTCAAAATGAGATAAGAGATCGAAATATTCTAGTTTTGATTTAGGATCCAAGGTCAGCCCTTTATTCTTAATCCAAGCCTCGCCTGCAACAATTGTTGGAATTCCTGATGCAGTGAGCTCTACCCCCGTTTTAGTTCCGAAGATTAGGCCCAGGTCCGCTTTTGGAAAAAGCGAATAAGTTGAAACATTTGAATTAGGAGGAATAATGATTATGTTTGAAGCTAAATTTGGGAATCTTCTTCTTATTGCCGCTGCCATAGGGTCCCGTGTTGGTACCGTACCGGTGATTTCCGCTGGGTGAATGCGAACAATCAGTTGTAAACGTGGGCGCGATTGAAACCAATCAATTGTTTCGAGCATCCACTCTTCCATATTCAGAAAAATACTAGCTCCAAAGTGGACTTGTGCATCCCAATTCACATTAGTGAGTAAAAGCGCGGTTGATACCTGTTTGATACTTAAAGGTAATTCAGTTGTGCTGTTATCTACAATACCAAATCGGATCCAATCATTTGTACCTGCATCCCGCGACTTTAGGTATGTTAAAACTTTATCTTTTTCACTGTCATTTAGTGTTTTAGAATCATATTTTTCTTCAATTTGCATTTTATGGGGTGTGTCATCATGTGAAAATAGATAGGTCCCTCTTCGATAAGATTGCGACCAAGTAACTACTCTTTTACCTAAATTGTGTGCAGCACTTACTGCCGATCCTTGGGGGACATATATCCCATGGTGGGCAACAACAATGTCGATTTTCTCCTGGGCGATGCAGGTTTCGATTGCATTACGTGCCTTATTCGCCCCTTTAACGAATTTTGGTAGCACCGCTTCAAATTCAGCATTTGCCTTACTGCCGATTGCAAGGAAACGAAAAGTTCCTGCATTGGCACTTTCAATATCCTGGATATTTACCTCATCTTTAGAATTATCTACATAACGGCTTAAATAGAGAACTTCAATTTTTGCACTTTCTGTAAATATCTTTCCTGTTCTGATGCATCCTTTACAGAGACTTGCGCTACCTTCCTCTTGGAATTCAGAAAGCGATTGAAATTTTTGAATTTCGCAGTTCATACAGGCATCAAGAACCCCATCACACATAAGAATAAAAACCTTGGCATTTCGTGATTCCAAAGCTTTAGCTAAAACTACATCAAGAGCAAGTGCATTCAAGTTTTCACCAACTGAAGTGACAATTAGAATCCTAGGTTCAAGGGGGACGTTTATTAAGTGCTCTTTCGAATTTGAATTTCTAAATTCCTTCCACCATTTGTATCTTTCTACTTCTTTACGAAGGTGCCGCGCAAGAGGGTATTTTGCTATTTCTTTCGCAAAAGCGATCAAACATTTTTTAATCATCGTTAGATCGCACCATAGTCAGTTTCTCAAGTAAGTCTTGAAGTGACCAACTTGTGCTTAAGACCATTCCAGGAACTAAGCTATTTAATTCTTCGTATGAGTGGTGACCAGTGGGGGTTGCTATGACCTTCAAATTATTCAATTTTGCTGCATGTATGTCGGCAGGTGCATCCCCAATCACAATTGGCTCAAAATCATTTGCAAGTGCAGTGCGCGCAAAGCGAATAATCTCAGGCCTCTTCATTCTCGAACTTGTTGCACCGAATAAGTGATTTTGAGGGAAAAATTCAATTAACCCGGCGCTTTTGAGCTTATGAGTTGCAGCACCCTCATAATTCCCGGTGCCGATGTATGACTCCCACTTACCGAGAGACTTTAGACCCATTAAGACCTCTCGAATATTTCCAAGTGCAGTTGCTCTGGATTTGGAAAGTGCGATTTCGAGTGCGGTGGCATAGCTTGTTAGTGCAGATTCATACTTTAGTAGATAAGAACTATCATCAAGACTTGTCATGGTCAGCGCAGAAATGATTTCAAAATCAGTATAGCCGCTGTATTCTCCCCGCTCTAATTTTACACTTACACCAAACTCTCGTTCAATTGCATTTTCGAGTGGGAGTACGCCAGCACCGTGTGTTTCGAGTAATGTTCCATCGATATCCCACAGAAGGCAATATTTTTTCATCACTTTTTTATTTTCTCTGCAATACTTTCTGCATTCAATTCATGAAATTTTAGGACCTCGTCATTCCAACCATTTCGCGGAATTCCAGGTACATCAACAGAAATTATCTCGACTTCTTGCTCCAGAGCACTACTAATTTGCTTAAGAATCCCTAAACCAGAATTGTAATTTTCTAAAATTACAACTTTCCTAAATTTTATTAATGAGGCAAGAGTTCTTTGAGTTGGCGGTGAATTAAGAAATGGGTAAGTAAAAACTGCACAGACTCTCTCGCCAAGAAGCATTGCAGCTTTGACTGCTTCTTCAGCAAGAAGTGGGCCGCTACAGACTATTGCAATTTCAGTACCTTCGGCTCGCGCAGTCATATCTCCTGGCTCCAACGAGTCATTTCCAACCGCAGTAGGGATTGATCCGAGACTTACCATTCTTATATAAGTTGGGCCTTTGTGGTTTAGAGCCTCGGCATAAGCCTTTTCCATTTCGAATTCACAAGCAGGCTCAATAAGTAACATGCCGGGGATTGAAGCCATTATCCCCACATCAGTGACAGCTTGATGCGAGAACCCTGGAGGACTTGGAAGTAAACCGGCTAAGAAACCAACGTACACCACGCTAGTTTTTTCAGTCGCATTATTAAAAATTTGCTCCGTGGGTCTCATGGTCAAGAAAGTTGCAAAACTATGAACAAATGGAATTTTGCCTTTGAGAGCAAGAGTGCCAGCCATAGAAACCATGTCTTGCTCGGCAATGCCAGCCTGAATGTATCTAGAAGGGTAAATTTCACGTGCCAAGTACGTACCGGTGTCGTATGACAAATCGGCGTCTAGTATTACCACTCGTTCATCGCTAGACATCGCCTTACATAAGAAGTCAGCCCATTTTGATATAAATGAAACTGGTCGCTCCTTAGGTGAACTGTAATCTAGCTCAGTTCTTAGCTTTCCATTTAATTCGAATTCTATGCGAGGCCGAATTTTCAAATCTAGCGCGCAATGAATATTCTGCCCTATCCGAACTTGAAGTTCCTCACAGGCGTCTTCATAAAGATCATCAGGCAGAGATCCTGAGTGAAATTTATAAAATTTCCCGGTTGCCGAGAGCTCAGTCATAAATCCAACACCACAACCCTTTATTGTCGAGGCATAGATAAATGTTGGCTTTGCATCTTGACCAGATCTGATCAGGCTTTCAAGAATTGCCAAAATGTCATGACCATCACATGAAATAAAGTTCCAACCACTACCCTCAACCCGCATCTTTAGATTTCCTGGAGGCGATATCTCTTCAACCCAAGTGTCGGACTGAATTTTATTTCCATCGACGATAACTATAAGTTCAGACATTTTGTCCCGAGCTGCGGTAGGTAGGGACTCCCAAATTTGTCCTTCTTGAAGCTCGCCATCACCCAGAAGCACTACTACTTTCTGATCTAGGCCAAGCATTCGATTTGCATGCACAAATCCCTTTGCTTTCGAAATCCCCATTCCAAGCGAACCAGTATTTGTAGGAATTCCAGGAGTTTCAATTTCGGGATGCCCAGGTAGTCCTTCGAGCCTTCTTAAAGTAAATAGTTGATCGTCAGAGATTTCACCAAGTAGATGCATTACGGCATAGATTGCCGGCGCATCATGCCCCTTTGAACTGAAAAAAACCCCTTTTTGTTGGCTAGATTTTCTCAAGTTATTAGTTGCTGACAAGTATTGTCTAACAGCAATGAGTATTTCTACAGAACTAAAACTTGTTCCTATATGACCACTTCCAGCTGCCTTAATCATCGAAAGAATATTAAGTCGGCATGCATTTGCTAAGACATCTAACGGAACTTCATCCTCAATTGCTTTGAAAAATCTAGATTGCGACCAGTACTTTAACTCCAGCCCAGATTCAAGTTCTTTTACGTCGTAATCAATTTTCATTGTCAATTCCTCAGGTCTGCTGCAGATAGGAGTGTTGGATTTGATTTAATCAAAAATTCTAAGTAAGCCCAATCTTTCTCCGAATTTATGTCGTATCCCTCAAGTCCGGGCATTTCATACTTTAGGACACGGTCACCGGCAAGAGTTTTTTTGCCG
The DNA here is from genome assembly GCA_009698445.1 of Actinomycetota bacterium. Lineage (GTDB taxonomy): Bacteria > Actinomycetota > Actinomycetes > Nanopelagicales > Nanopelagicaceae > Planktophila. The sequence goes on along the minus strand of WLQG01000009.1, from coordinate 15,808 downwards.
GTGACCGTTGAAGATTTAACAATCTCCAAGCTTGCATTTTGTACCCAGACCTCTTCGAGGGTATTCGTGGGAGAGCTATGCGTGGGTACAGGTCTCTGTAATTGGTCTATAAATGGTGTTGCCTCTTCTCCTTCACCAATGCGCCACATTTTTCCAGGGTGTTCGGCAACAGGCTGCATGGCACGTAATGAGTCTGCCCACGCATTTTGGCAGAATATTTCATGTGCATTCTTTATGGTTTGAGGTTTTCTTAATGGACTTGTCGGCCGCAAAATTACTAAATTGACCTCACTATTGGATAGCCAGTTTTCAGCAGCATAGGAAACCCACTCAATATCGGGTGAGGAGTCTGTTGCGAATTTACTTGGTCTAAGTTCTGGGACGGTGGCACCATACTTAATTGCTATTTCTGCAGTAGCCTCGTCATCAGTTGACACAATTATCTGATCGAAAATACCACTCAACTTAGCAGTATTAATTGTGTAAGTTATTAGTGGTGCGCCTGCTAATAAGCGAGTATTTTTCTTCAATACTCTTTTACTACCCCCTCGAGCGGGGATTAGGGCGACCGCACTAATCATTAAGTAATTGTATTGAAAGTGGCAACAATTTTTTGATCAGAGTAATAATTCAATGACTCTATTCCAGCCTCTCTCGTCCCATTTCCAGAGGCACCAAAACCCCCAAAAGGCATATTTGGTTCAGCGCTATGTGTTGGGCCATTTATATTGACTAATCCGGCTGATACGCGACCTGCAACTCTGACTGCCAAGTTATGGTTTTCGGTCCAAACTGCCGCCGTCAGCCCAAATCTAGTTGAATTAGCTAATGCCACAGCTTCATCTTCGGTCTCAAAAGTGAATACCCGTGCTATGGGACCAAATATTTCCTGCTGGGATAGCTCAAGACCTGAATCCAAGCCCACAATAAGCTTAGGTTGAACAACTGCATGAGATGTTCCAGATTCCTGCCCAAGTGACTTGATAGAAGCCCCTGCTTGTTTACATTCATTTTCAAAATCTTTCAATCTTTTTGCTGAATCAGCGCTTATCACTGGGCCCATGAAACAATCTTCAGAAGTACCAAACTTATAAGTTTTCATTGCATTTACAAGTTTTTCAATGAAAATTTCCTGGATAGAGTTGTGCAAAAGTATTCTGCTTCCTGCGGCACAACGTTGTCCAGAATTGCTAAAACTTGATTGAATCACGAAATTAATTGCATTATCAATTTTTGCATCTTCAAAGACAATAAATGGATTAGATCCGCCAAGCTCTAGAATCGTTTTCACAATCCGCCCACTCGCCTTAGTCGCAATTTCGGCCCCCGCCCCATTAGAGCCAGTGAAACTAATAAGATCAATGTCAGATTCAACCAATAGATTTCCGGTGACACCGTCTCCTTGAAGGACTTGCAATACTCCTTCAGGTACACCAGCGTCTACCAAAGTCTTACCGAAAAGCCACGCGCTGAATGGGGTATATGGAGATGGTTTTAAAATAGCCGTATTGCCAGATAAGAGAGCTGGAAAAACCTTCCACGCATAATTAGGTAATGGAGTATTGAAGGAAACTATCAAGGCGCACACACCGAGGGGGTTTCGGGCTACTTGTACATTTTTGCCAACAATCCCGCTTGGTAACACCTTTCCAATCGGTAAGCGCCCGTGCGCTGCCATCATGTATCCAAACTCTACAGCCGCTTCTAATTCACCTTTGGCAAGTTCGTTTGATTTTCCAGTTTCTAAGCGCACAATCGCGGCAAACCCTTCGCTTCGCTCCTCGAGTAGTTTGCATGCGTTGCGAAGAATTTGGCCACGTTTCACAAATGTTAAACTCGACCAATCTCTATATGAATTCCTTGCATTCAGTACTGCCCTGGAAACTTCAAACTCACGGCCAATCTTGAATGATGCCAAAACCTCTTCGCTTAATGGCGAAATCCTTTGCACCGAAGGTGAATCAAAATTTTCTTCAATTCCAATGTGCCAATAGGTTTGTGCTTGATCAATAAGGTTTACCATTTTGTAAATCCTCCATCGATTACTAAATTATGGCCAGTCATGTAACTTGATTGTTCGGAAAGTAAGAACGTCAGAGCTGCACCTAGTTCAGAAGAATTCCCCATTCTTGATAATGGCACTTTTTCTATAAATTTGCGTTTAAATTCAATGTCTTGCTGGCCATCGATTCCACCGAGTGTAAGTAGATTAAATCTGATTCCCTGCGTCCCAAAGTGGGTCGCATATTGGTTGCATATGGAAATTAAAGCCGCCTTCGAAGCGCCATAAGCGGGATTCTTGATAGATCCAGCCCCTGAATTGAAGTGACTATACAGACTGGGCGTAGGTGAAACTAGGGCGTACATAGAGCCAATGAATACAACGGATGCGTCGTTAGTCAACCGTGGGATTACTTTATTAAGAGTAGATACAACTGCAGCAACATTAATGCTCAACACTTTGACCCAAAAATCAAAGTCAAATCTAGTGATATCTGAGAAACCAGCCCCTGGTGTCGAATCAATCCCAGCATTCAGTACTACACCTGAGATTTTAGTTTCATTAAGTATTGTCTCGAGTTGAGAATTAATTGGTAGGGAAATGTCTTGGTCAACCAAAACCAAGTTTTCTCCCACCTTTTCTTTTAATTTCAGAAGCTCTGGATCACTTCTTGAATTTAATCCAATCGCGACTACTTTTCCGCCATCCTCAAGAATTTTTGAGCACCAAATAGGCCCCAGGTTGCCTGCCGCGCCAACAACTAAATATGTTCTATTGGCTAGCGGCTCAATGCTTTTATGAGGCATCTTCGATTTTAAGTGACTCACCAGATGAAATTTTGCGTGTGGCTTTTTTACCTAAGATTGATTCTGAAAGCGCTGGTGATAATCCATCGCCAGGCGACTTGTAAGCTAAGTCCGCTTCAATAATTACAGCGCCTGCTTCAATGTCTCGTGAAGCGACTATTTTTTTGCCCATTTTTTTAAGTGGTTCTTTTTCGCATTGATAAGTTGCCTTAACCCCATCGCCCAAAGCGATCCTTGCTCGACTTAAGTCTCGAACCAACTTTCTCATTCCGTCTGGTTCTAACGAAAAAGCATGGTCTGTGCCTTTCATGGCACGATTTAATGTGAAGTGTTTTTCGATTACTCTGGCACCTAAGACGTAGGCCGCTAAAGACATAGCAATTCCACTGTCGTGCCCAGAGTACCCAACCACTACGTCAGGATATCTATTTCTGAATGTAGTTATAACATTCAGATTTAATTCCTCATATCGAGGTGGGTAGGCCGCTGTACATTGCAATACAGCAAGAGGCGCTCCTTCAGCCTGAATAGTTTTAATGGCAGCGTCCACATCTTCTATGTTTGCCCCGCCCGTACTAATAATCATAGGCTTACCAAATTTTGCCACATATTTGAGGAGAGGCAGTGATTTCAAATCGCCACTAGCCATTTTAAAGCCAGGTACTTCTAACCCCGCAAGAAAATCAGCACTTGAGAAATCGAAGGCGGTGGCAAAAAACAAAATATTGTTTCTATTGGCTTCTTCTATGCACGCTCTGTACTCAGTCTGACCAAATTCAAGTGCTTCACGGTGAGTTCCATAAGTAGGACCATAAGCATTTTCGCTATTGTAAGGCGCATCAAAAGCTTCTACCGTGAATAGTTCTCGGTTATTTCGCTTTTGAAGTTTAACTGCAGTGGCTCCCGAGTAGGCAGCAGCACGAATCATCTGCAGGCAAGTTTCAAGGCTTCCTTGATGATTATGTCCCAGCTCGGCGATTACAAAAGGATCACCACCATCGCTTATGTCAACTCCACCAAAATTTATAGCCCTCATGTGCACCCATAACTATCTCTACCCCGCTGTAGGGTGCTCCAAGTCTCCTCAATATCTTCCAAGAAAGCAATCATAGACGGGCCAGATGAGGCAATTTCTCCGCTTTTTATTCTAGGAATGAATTGGTCTGCATATGACTTGAGTTCCCCCAGAATAGTTTCAGATCCAATAGGGTCTATCCAAATTGTTCTATCCGAATAGTTTAAAAGTTGCGCCTTTAACCCCTCCAGATCAGAGACAAAAATTGTCAACTCTTTACTAATTGCCAGTGGAATCAATCCAGATTGACTCGCAGAGGTGTACGGAAAAATTATGGCATCAGACAGATCCATTAAATACCCGATCTCGCCTTCGCTCAACCAACGATTTATCACGACCGCACGCGGAGGAATTGTCCCTTCGATTCTCCCTTCCCCAGCGATAACTAAGAAGCCTTTATCTGTTCTACTCCAAGCCTCTAAAAGTCTCTCTATTCCTTTGTACTTCTTTATCCTCCCAACAAATAGAAAAATCGGATGTTGAATCTCTGTTCCTTTAGTTTCAATCACAGGAATACTTCTTTGTAAATCGAGCACTGGATGGGAAAGAACTATAAGAGATTTCTCAAAAATAAGTTTTGAAATCTTATCGGCATCACTCTTATTCAAAGTTATAACCAATTCCGATAACTTAATTCTACGCCTAATCGCCCGTGAAGTAGGCCAAATTTCTCCGTCATGCGATTTATATTCATGGCAGATAAAAGTTATTTTCCGATTGAACATTCTTATAATTAGCATGGTCACTAGATCAAATGGGCTTGGCATTACAAAAAGAACTATTTCATCTCTTGTAGTGCTTGCCCATTTGAAAGAAACGTAGCATTGTTTAATCAGATTACTTGGGAGTTTCCATAAAGTTCTAAGTTCATGGCTTACTGAAGTGAATGTAATCTTATTGTTACCCTGAAAGTATCCATTTAGCTCATTTTCACTACTAAGCATTCCCAAATTAACTAAATTCGATTCTTGCCCGAATAGCAATAAATCTTTAGCTAGAAGTGCCCCACCACCCCTTTTTCCCAAGTAAACTATATTTATCAATTTTGAACCTCAAGTTTCAAAGCAAACTCACTCAAAGACATTCAGAAAGTCTAACGGACATAATACAAATTAAGCAGGCAGCTCTGATTAGTTTGAAATTAGTTTCGCGTGAACACGGAAATCTATGGTGTCCTTAATTTACCAAAAATGTGTTTATAGGGAGAAGTTTGATTCACGGTTTCGATAATACTTTGTTTGATCTTATTTACTGGCTTATTCTTAACTTTTTTTAGCGCCGCAGTGTACTCAGTGCCAAGAATACACAATTCTTCGGTAGAGTAGCGTTCCCTAATTATTTCAGATACAGAAGTTAACTCCTTATTATACTTGGATTTGTCTCGATTTAGACTATAGATAAATTGAATTCCCAAATCATTTGCAAAATCAATATAACCTTGGACTTGTGAAGTTGTCATCTCTTGAAATGATACTGTGTTTAGCATTAGGTCAATTTCTGTTCCACTACTTTGAAAAGCGCCTAATAAATTATTAGGAACTAATAGAATATCAAAATCGGAATTCGGCACTAAGGATTTTTCATCAAACAGAACTATCCTTTTCTCTGGATGCCACGCTCCAATAAATGTCCACGCTAATAGTAGAACTTCCGGAAAATCTACTAGAATTAGTTTTGTATTTGGTGAGTGTCTTAATAATGTATCCGCCAGACCACCATATCCAGAGCCTATCTCGACTATTGTGTAAGAATTTTTCTTAAGTAAAAAGAACAGAGACTCGGTGAGACCAATAATAACCTCATGATACTTCAACGTATCTGCATTATAAATATTGCCTTGAAATGGAAACCCAAACCCACCATAAGTTTCTCTCTCCGGATAGATTTCTAGGTTTGGCTTTCTATTTGACAACTCACCAATTCGCTCAATCAACGCTAAATGTGGAGGGGTATCAAAGTGATGATTCGCGTATTGATAACTCGATATGCCCGTGACCCAATGGCAATGCTCTCTAAGTCTCTTCAAAATGGATGGAGATGCGTCGAAGAGGTATTCAAGACTTTCTATCTCACGTGTCCAATATTGGCTTCTACCAACAGCTCGGGACGCGGCGACTAATTTCAACAGTTCTTTTGAAGCGTTCGCATATGAACTATAAATAGGGTCAGAGGTTGGTAAGCTTGTGAAAATTGCGTCTTTCATGGAAATAAGTATAGGTCACAATAGCGCCAGTTTGGATGATATTTACATGCCAACATATAAAGTTGCCCCATGAGGTTTTTGGAATTCCCTAGTTCAGGGATTCTTAGTAAGAAAATCGCAATGGAGCGGGATGTAGATTCCCTCGTGGATAGTCTTTTATCAAAAACTCAAATCAATTTGGCGGATTTTCATTCCAAGGATGTTGATCTAGTGTTTTACCTTCCAAGTTACAACTCTGAATTAACTATTGCGAACTCATTGTTATCACTCTTGAGACAGGCTGGAGTGAACCACCAAATCGTCGTATTCGATGATGGCTCGAGTGATAGGACTTGCGAAATTTTAGGAGAGTTTGCACTTTCTAATAAGAATCTAATTGCATTTGAAGCCAAGGAAAATTCTGGTCAATTAATTGCAACTAATGTCGCCAGAAAACTTGCCCTCTCTCTTTTCCCTCAATCCAGTTTTATTGCATTAGCCAGTGATCATGATTTGTGGGAACCAAACTTTGGAAATCAAGGCATAAAAATACTCAATGATCATTCTGAGGCGGTATGGTTTGTGCCAAGATATTACCGGTATGAATTTGGAAGATATAATTGCGAACATAGTCTTAGGATTGAACTTGACTTCTTCAATGTGGACGGGGATTTTCACTGCCAGTGCAGACGTGATGGGAAAGAACTTCATCCAAGATTGAGCAGCATTGAAATTTGGAAGAGAATATGGGCCTCACATCAGTTGAATGCTGGGAGCACAATTTATGGTATAGAAAGAAAGAGTCAACAAGCATGTAACGACTCTTTTTACTTCCCATGCATCGGCCCTGACCAGCTATATCTCTTGATCAAACTTATTGAAGGTTCCTTAGTTACTTCTGAGGAAGTTACATGGCACCGGGTCCAGTTCAACTCGCCGGATAAAGGAAAGACTATTCAAAATCTCTTCGGCTCTGAAATGGCAAGTAAACTTCTTCCAAGTAAAATGCTGTTAAGGTTTCCACGTTTTTCACACATTATATTTTTGATTTTTGAGGAAAAATTCGGTCGAAGAGTAAAGGTAATGTCACCATTTTTATTGATCAATATTCAAACTAGAAAATTATTTTCCCCAATCCGGAAACTAAGAAGTTTGATTCGTAAAATCTGCAAATTTTTGAAGCGGCGTATTAGGGAATTAACCAGGAGGTTTTTGAGACTTCGGCGGAGGGGTTTGAAGCGGCGTATTAGGAAATTAACCAGGAGGTTTTTGAGACTTCGGCGGAGGGGGGGGATTCCTGATAAAGAAATAAAATTTAACGTTATACAAAACCGTAGTGAATTAAACAGTTTCGAGCTTCGCCGTAAGTCTTGATAGCGCTTTAATGAATTGATTAACGCAAATCTATCAATGAGCAGATGAACCTTTATGAGCCAAAAAGTAAGAATAATTCAATAAATACAATTATACTAGAGTAGTGGTTATGCGAAAAAAGAAGATCGCTCCAAGAGCTGTGAGTTCACCTTTGTCATTCTTCAACCTAATTGTTGGTTTTTGGAAGTTGCCTTACCGTGGTTCAAGGTTACCGTGGCTATGGTTTGTTTTAAAACCAACTATAAGAGTCCTACCGTATTACGTAATTCAACAACAATTTTCAAATCCCGAATCGTGCTTAATTCTTATTAGCATTGTAATTTCGGGTAATGTTTTTTCGGTCAATCTTAGAAATATGTGGAAACTACCTAGGTTAAATAAAAGACTGAACATAGGGAAAAGTATTTCAAAGAAGACAATCGAATACGCATATTTTTTTTCCACTGTCACGGAATATTTCTTTCCAATTATGTTCATTGGCACGGCAATTCTTTTTCAAGATTCAATTTTGATAAAAACAGGGCTGACCCTAATTCTACTAAATACCTTGAATATTTACTTGGCTCTAAGAATAATCCTTCCAATCTATTATGTTGTTCGAACAAAAAATAATGAATTTCTCTATGGAGAGAGGTATGCTTCAGCAACCCTAAACTTGTTTTTGATTTTGATTTGGACTTTACTATCCCACAGCGAAGTCAGTTCTATAAGCTCAATACTCTCCGGCATCCCAATCCTTGGTCTTATATATCTCCCCGTAAATTTATTTCTTGGTTCAATAAACCCTGTCTTATACATTGTGAGTATTTCAGGCAGCTTTGCTGTCATGAAATCAATCGAGTTAATACGCGCATCTCGGCAACAATTAGTAATTTTTGAAGATTCCATGCATATGGAGGAGGGCCATAACCGAAGATGAAAATTGCCTTTTTCTTGCGTAGTAGTGGATACTTTCGATTAGCAGAATTTGGAATTATTGAACTTCTTAACATAGATGGTGTTGAGGTTGATATAGTTTTTTTTGGCGTTGACTATCACAATGATCGCTTGTTTTCTCAAACATTCAGGGAGTATTTAATTGAATTAGTTGACATGAAGCCTAATCTTAATATAGTGATTCTTAGCGCCAAGTGGGCTTCTGATTTTGTGCGCCTTGAAGTAATCATTGGCCGCAAACATTCACGCAAAAGTGAAAATTTAGAATTTTTCTCACATCCAGAATTGTCGAAATATATAATTCCTAGAGGAAGAGCTCAAACAACAAGCGTTTTCTCAAAATTAAAGGATATGTTCAAGCGGCTTATTGTTTTTTCTACGCATAGACAACATTCAAAATACCATCTTGAAAAAGAAAAACAATTGAGTGAGTTTTTTTCTGCTAGGAGTTATGGTGCAGTCTTAGTTTCACCTGTGGTTAATGAGGTTAGAGCTGAAATTATTGGCAAAGCTGCAAAGTTAGCTAGTATTTCAAGTTTTGGAATAATCTCATCGTGGGACAATTTGACAATTAAGGGTAAATTACGTGATGATTTTAATTATTATCTAGTTTGGGGCCAAGGACAAAAAGAAGAGGCTATCACTTATCACGGAATTCAACCCCAGAAAATATTGGTCACCGGTCCTTATCCTTTTGTATATTTGATGCAAAGCACGGAATCACTAAAGAGAGACAATCGACTTAATCAATTTATCTGGTTGACTTCTTCTAAATTTATAGTGGGTAATATAGAAGATGAATGGGAATTAATTGAGGAGTTTACTACTTATTGTCTTCGTATCGGCCGAGTAGATTTAATTAAATCACTCTTAATTCGACTTCATCCTCAAACCCCCCGGGGGAGTCAGGGTTTTTTTGATTGGGCAAATGGTCGGCGGAGTAACTTCATCCAGAATCTTGCTCGAAATCAAATTATTTGCGAGTTTATTGAGTCTCCCTCTAACAGGCGTTCATATTTAGATCAATTAGTTAACTCCAGATGTGCAATTGCTTTAGCAACGAGTGCTGCTGTCGAGAGTCATGTTACAGGATTACCTGTTATTGCACCGCCAGGATCTTTGAGTTTGCGAGCATTTGAAGGTTTTAAACATGGGAGTCTACTCGATATAAATAATAATGGTCCAGTTCATCGATCACAGAATTGGGCAGATGTTATTAATTTCATTGATAACCCACATCAATCGATTAGTTCTGAATCTTTCCAAGAATTTTTTGGACTTGACATGGATATTACTTCATCGAGCTTAAATTTCGCAAGAGACATTATCAAACATGCGACATGTTGGTAATCAAGTAATTCCATGAATCATTGTTTTCATAAAAATGCCTCGTGATTCTTTCACTTAAATCTCCAGGATCAGTGATTTTAAGTATTGTCCGTAAGGATTATTGGTATAAGACTCGGCGATTTCAAGTAAGTCTGAACTGCTGAGCCACTTATTCCTCCAAGCAATCTCCTCCAAGCATGAGATTTTATTACCCTGGCGTTCTTCAATGATTTGCACATAAGAGGAAGCCGTATGGAGCGTTTGAATTGTGCCCGTATCTAGCCAAGTTGTTCCACGCTCTAGGATTCTTGTTGTGAGTTTTCCTTGAGTTAAATAAGCTTCATTAACTGATGTTATCTCCAGTTCACCTCGTTTACTTGGGATCACTGACTTTGCAATGTCAACCACCTGTGAGTCATAAAAATAGAGTCCAGGGACTGCGTAGTTAGACTTGGGTTTCGCAGGTTTCTCCTCAATTGAAATTACATTCCCAGTATTAGAGAATTCGACTACGCCATATCGCTCTGGGTCGGAAACCTTGTAAGCAAAAATTGTCGCCCCACTACTCGAGTCAATTTCTTTTAATTGCTTTCCCAGGCCGACACCGTGAAAAATATTGTCACCAAGGATTAGCACCACATTATCACGAGCAATAAAGTTTTCGCCAATAATAAATGCTTCGGCCAACCCATTGGGTTTTGCTTGCACCGCGTAAGTGAATTTAGCCCCGTATATTGAGCCATCACCCAGAAGTCTTTGAAACGAAGACAGATCGTCTGGGGTCGTAATTATTAGAATCTCACGAATACCAGCCAAAAATAATGTACCAAGCGGATAGTGAATAAGGGGTTTGTCATAAACCGGTAGTAACTGCTTGCTGACACCCTTAGTAATAGGCCAAAGTCGCGACCCGGTCCCACCAGCGAGAACAATTCCTTTCATGTGTAAAGTGTAGAGGGTAAGGTCTACATAATCTAAAACATTGAAGGGAGTGAATTATGCGCTTATTAGTGACTGGCGGCGCTGGATTCATCGGTTCAAATTTTGTTAGGCGCGTTGTTGATGGATCACTCCCAGGAATTGGCTCAGTAACGGTTCTTGATAAATTGACTTACGCCGGAACGCTTACAAACCTTAACAATTTGAACTCTAGCGATTATGCGTTTATTCAGGGTGATATCTGTGATTCAGGTCTTTTAAATGGATTAGTCTCACGTTTTGACGCGGTTATAAATTTTGCAGCTGAGTCGCATGTAGATAGATCTATAGCTGGCGCTAAAGATTTTGTGCAGACAAATATTGTTGGTGTTCAAGTTTTGCTGGACGCGATTAAGGGATCTGAGAAAGATATTCGGTTCGTCCAGATTTCTACTGATGAGGTCTACGGTTCTATCGAAACGGGGTCATGGACCGAGAACCATCCACTTTTACCCAACTCTCCCTATTCGGCCAGTAAAGCAAGTGGTGAACTTTTGGCTCGGTCATATAACAGAACCCATGGAATGGATGTTGTAATTACTCGCTGCAGCAATAACTACGGAACTCACCATTTCCCAGAGAAATTGATTCCTTTATTTATTACAAACTTGTTAGAGAAGAAGAAAGTTCCGGTTTATGGAACTGGGAAAAATGTACGAGATTGGCTGCACGTAGATGATCATTGCCGCGGAATACATCAAGTTTTGATGAATGGTCGGTCTGGCGAGGTATACAACATTGGTGGCGGACGAGAGTTAACTAACCTCGAAATTACCGGACTTATTCTTTATGCAATGGGTGCTGATGAATCCTCAATCGAATATGTTCAGGATAGAAAAGGTCATGACCTTCGTTACAGCGTTGATTGGACAAAGATTAATGACGGGCTTGGGTATGAACCTCAAGTTAAGTTTGAAGATGGATTGAAAGACACAATCCAGTGGTATCGAGACAATGAAGCGTGGTGGAAACCACTTAAGAATCGTTAATTAGTAAATGTCTTGGTTAATCACGGGCGGTTCTGGGCAGTTAGGGATCGCACTTTCACAAGAGCTAGGAGAGCGTGGGATTCTATTTAGTGCTTGGGATTCAAAAGATTTGAATGTCACTCAAGGTCCAATTGTTCGCGATGTAATTGCACAGTTGATACCTAAAGTAATTATCAATTGTGCGGCCTGGACTGATGTTGATGGGGCAGAAAGCAGTGAGTTATCAGCTTCTAGGGTGAATAGTGACGGTGCGGAAAATGTGGCACTTGCCGCTAAAGAAATCGACGCGAAACTGATTCATATTTCAACTGATTATGTTTTTTCTGGACAGAGCGAGACCCCATTTGAAGTTGATAATGAAATCAACCCCCAATCTGCTTATGGTCGAACAAAGGCAGAAGGAGAAAACAGGGTTTCAGCCGGATATCCGGAGCACGCATCAATTGTTAGAACTGCATGGCTTTATAGTCCTTGGGGAAAGAACTTTGCAAAGACGATGACAAAGCTTGCAATCAAGGGTAACAGTGAAGTCAGGGTGGTTAGTGATCAAGTTGGACAGCCAACTTCGGCTATGGATCTTGCCCGACAATTAGTGGAATTAGGTTTATCTGAATCGCCCGCTGGCATTTACCACGGGACAAATTCTGGGCAAGCGACTTGGTTTGAGTTTGCACAAGAGATTTTCAAATTCGCTGGTGCCAAAGTGTCGCGAGTTGTTCCAGTTTCTTCGAGTGAATACCCGCGGCCAGCTAAGCGACCTGCTTATTCTGTTTTGAGTCATGCAGCATGGGCGAATACTTCGGTTAAGCCGATGAGAGATTGGCGAATCGCGCTCGCCGAAGCGATGCCTGCAATCATTTCCGCAGTGAAGGCGGAAGAATAGAAAAATGAAATTAACTCCACTTGGAATTGAAGGCGCGTGGCTCGCTGAGTCTCCTATCTGGAGTGACGAGCGCGGATTTTTTCGTGAGTGGTTCAAGGCCGAAGACGTGCTTGCTGCGACAGGGATTGATTTCGCGATTCAACAAGCGAACATTTCACAAAGCCAGCGCGGTGTAATTCGGGGAATTCATTACAGCATCGCACCACAAGGGCAGGCAAAGTGGATTACTTGCGTAAGTGGATCGATACGCGACGTGATTGTTGATATCCGTCCGAGTTCGCCGACCTTTGGAAAATCAGTGTTGGTTGATTTAGAGGCGCTTGATGGGAAGGCGGTCTTGATCGGTGCAGGTTTAGGACATGGGTTTGCGTCAATAGCGCCTTCGTCGACGATTGCTTACTTATTAAGTTCGCCCTATTCACCTTCTGAAGAGTTTGAGATTAATCCTTTGGATTCGGAGTTGGGGATCGATTGGGGTGTTGATCTTTTTGAGGTTTCACTCTCAGAAAAGGACAAAGCAGCTCCTTCTCTCGCGGTGCGCGTTAAAGAAGGCAAGTTGCAGAGTTGAGGTTGTTCGAATCATACGCGAATTTCTTTGACAAGTAGTTTCAATTCCGACCTGCTAGCCCCATTTTCGTCGGTGTGACATGGGATTGTTGACCTATTCGAAGGGAGTTGGTGATGGTCAGCAAACCACAAGAAGAAGGTCGTAAGAAAAATGCGCGAGAGATTTATGTGGGATATCAAAGAAAAATAGAGCAACTTGAAAGGCACGCTCTGAGGTTCGATGAGGGTGAGGATAATTATGATGAGATGGCAGTTATCTTGCGTGTGCTCACGATCGATAAGCCTTCCACTCAATCAAGAAGCATGCTTAGCACTCTCGGCATAGCTACAAAAATCCGAGTGTTAAGTACCTGCTCGCCATTTAATCCCAAGAATTTGATGCACACTAACGGGCTTGTAATTCAGAAGTTCAATTCGGAGGGCGCTTCGTACGTTGCACCGCTTGGGGATTCTGTCCACGGCGGCCATCTATTAAACGTAGATGATTGGCTATATGAGATAGTTTTAAAAGCAAGAGAATTTGTCTTTACGCGCGGTGATGTCATAAAAGCTATAGCCGAAAAAGAGGGCGGTGCACATTTTGATCGTGAATATAATGAAGGTCATTATCAACTTGCATATGCGAACGCTTTAGGTTGGTCAATACTCTACCCTGACGGAACTATAGAAAACCTCGGAGATCCATTCCCGGCGGCAATTCGGCAGATAGCATTTGAAGTATTGAAAATGGATGCGCTAGTAAAAGCTGAAGGCTGGTTACATAATTTTAGTTGATGAAAGTTTCTTCTGTGGCTTGGGCCGGGATCGAACCGGCGACCTAACGATTTTCAGTCGTTCGCTCGTACCAACTGAGCTACCAAGCCATCAAAGATCTTGTTGGTAGTTGCCCACCAGTACGTATCGCATACAAATCAATTTGCATACAACACCAAAACCTTTGCGACCCGGACGGGACTTGAACCCGCGACCTCCGCCGTGACAGGGCGGCGCGCTAACCAACTGCGCTACCGGGCCTTGAAATAAATTTCAAAACCTTTACTACCGAACGTGTCTTACTTGTACTGCGTGCCCCCAACGGGATTCGAACCCGTGTTACCGCCGTGAAAGGGCGATGTCCTAGGCCCCTAGACGATGGGGACGTTTCAAGGCTTGGCAATCTTACCCGCCTTTAAGCAAGCAACCAAACCCGATTATTCGCCTGAATTGGCAGGTGATAACCACATCTCCTAAGCCACATTGATGATTTCGGTAAGGCATTCGGCAAGCAAATCGTGATTTTCCTTCTTCATTAAAGAGCCACCTAATCGTGGGTTGATTTCAAAGATCTTGAGATCTGAACCTTGAAACTTAAAATCAATATTACATGGGCCGGAATAATTCATGCGTCCAAGAATTGAGTCAAAGACTTCAAAGCTATGTCTGTCTAATGAAACCCGCTTTATTGTGAATTTACTATTAGCTGTCCTTATAAATTCATTACTTTCCATGATGTATTTAAAAGTTGTATCCCAGATCTTTATGCCATCTTTATAAACTGCGTGCCATACGAACTCATTGAAATCCTGGATGTATTCCTGCAAAATATAGTTTTGCCCAGTCCATAAATTTGAAGTAACGGCGTTCATAAGATCGCTTTCACTCCTGATTAATTCAATACCAACTCCACCGTTAAGGTCTATTCGCTTTAGAACAATTGGATAAACATTCGAGTCAGTTAAATCTAATCTCTGAGGGGCATATTTACTTAAGGAAAGTTCGCCAAGCAGCTCATCAAATTTTTGCTTGTTTTGCAATGTATCTAAACTTTTAGAATCAGGGACTAGGCATGCATAACCACTTGGAGTTTCGCGAATGTGGGTTTCCATCAGAGGAATAATCACATCTCGAAACTCAGAGCTCTTGAAGGGCAACAGGTTTTGTAGTGCTTCAGAATTTATTACAACATCAGCATTTTCTACTTTGTCCCACAGTGCTGAGTCTGGATGGAGGGCATCCATCCAATCTTGACTGTGTACTCCGTAAATAATGACTCTATTCATTATTTACTTTGGTTGGCTAAGCAGAGTCCCTAGTTAATTGCCCAGCGAACTGTGACTGAAACAGAGACCTTTTGTTCTCCCAGATCAACAACGGTTGCAGCAGAGTCTGCTTTAGCAGCACTTGTGTAGATAGGGAAAGAAGAAGGTGTTGAAGTTTCATCTAGGTAGATAACTCGGCCTAATTTGATGCCAAGAAGCTTTGCATAAGAAGCAGCTTTTGCTTTAGCGCGGCCAACTGCATATGCACGTGCTTTTTCAGTTGCTTTATTGTTATCTAATACAAACGGACTAACACCATTGATCTGCACGTTATCTCCGCCGGCTTCAACAATTGCATCTACTACTGCACCAGCAGTTGATGCACTGCGAATAGTGATATCAAATGATTGTGAAGCACGGTAGCCAGTTAATACTGGCTTTCCACCATCTTGCGGATATGAATATTCGGGGTAAACAGTTACTGATTGTGTCGCAACATCTTTAGTGGCAACTTTGTTTACAGTTAACGCTGCGCGCACTGCGCTAGAAGTTGTTGCAGAAGTTGCCAATGCGCTTTTGCTTGTTGTGCCAAGAACTGAAACCGTTGCATTGATTCGCACAGCATCTGGGACAACAGTTGTTGTACCAGTAGCGCTAATAGTGATGTAT
>WLQG01000008.1 GCA_009698445.1 Actinomycetota bacterium | reverse complement strand
GCATTTCGTTCGTGAATCAGACGTAGGCCAATCAGAGTTAAATCTGGCTCATGATGGTCAATTGTTTCTGAAACACCAATAATCAACGGGGCTAAACCGCCTGTAGCGATAACTGTTGGCGCCGCTGAATAGCTTTCAAGAAGTTCGGCCGAAATTCGATCAACTAATCCATCTACTTGGCCCGCAAATCCAAAGATAGTTCCAGATTGCAGAGCTTCAACCGTATTTTTACCAATAACATTTTTTGGGCGAACTAATTCAACTTTACGCAACTGTGCAGCACGAGCAGCAAGTGCATCAACTGAGATTTCGATTCCAGGTGCCAGGGCTCCACCTAAAAATTCGCCCTTGGGTGAGACAACATCGAGATTAGTTGAGGTACCAAAATCAACAACAATTGCAGGCCCACCAAAAAGAGTGTGTGCGGCAAGGGTATTAACGATGCGATCTGCACCGATTTCTTTTGGATTATCAACTAGTAAGGGGACACCTGTTTTGATTCCAGGTTCCACAATTGTCACTCTGATATCTGAAAAATAATCATCAATCATCGAGCGAAGTTCGCGAAGGGTTGCAGGCACAGTTGAGCAGACTGATAATCCAGTAATTTCATGGCCCTCTACTAGTGAACGGTATTGCAACCAAAGTTCATCGGCAGTGCTTCGAGGATCGGTCTTAACGCGCCATGAACGTGCAAGTTCGGTGCCGTTGAAAACTCCAAGCACAGTATTTGTATTACCAACATCGATTGTAAGCAACATTTAGACTCCCATTTTCATATTGTCAATCAAGCGAACACCATCAATCCAGCCAGCGATAATCCCGCGCTTATTGCGAACGTCATCGGTGGCAATTTCAAAAGTATCTTCATCAATAATCGTTGCGTAATCTTTTTTAAATCCGGCTTCGGTTGAAAGCGTTGTATCCATTACTTCTTGCGCAATCGCAATTGTTGGGGCTAGGCGCGCAGCTGCCAATGCGCGGTGAATAACGTTTGCACTTACCCGGCCTTGTTCGGTTAGGCGCACATTGCGTGACGAAAGAGCAAGACCATCAAATTCGCGCACAGTCGGTACGCCAATAATTTCCACCGTACTTTTCATCGCTTTGATAATTGCTAGCTGTTGAAAATCTTTCTCGCCAAACACGGCCGTCGCAGGTTTAACGATTTCAAACAAGCGATTCACAACGGTTACAACACCATCAAAATGTTCCGGGCGTGCATGACCTTCAAATAAACTACCTAACGAACCTGCGCTCAACTTCTTGATTTCACCTGGATAAATCTCTTCATAATCAGGCATCCAAACTTCTGTGGCTCCTGCCAGAGTTGCTAATTGGATATCTCTCTCAGGACTGCGCGGATATTTTTCAAGATCATCTTTATTTTCAAATTGAAGCGGGTTAATAAAAATACTCACAACAACTTCTTTGCTCATACTGCGCGCACGTTTAATCAACGCTTGGTGGCCTTTATGCAAGGCGCCCATAGTCGGCACTAATACAGTCATCGTGTGGCTCCAGTCCTTTCAGGTACCGGGCAAGATATGGCTAAGTTTAGGGTTACTTAGGCAATTGCTCCAAAAGCTGCGCAATTTTCCCATGCGTAATCAGTATTGCTTCAGGTTCAATCTCATGCCAAGGCTCTAAAACAAAGCGTCGCTCATGTGCTCGGGGATGTGGAAGTTGGAGCTCGTCACTAGCACTGAGCAATGATCCATATTGAATGAGATCTAGATCAATAGTTCGTGGACCCCACTGCTCAATGCGTTCGCGGCCCATTGATTTTTCGATTCCATGCAAAAGTGCAAGTAATTCAACTGCCGGCAAATCACTTTCAACAATACACACAGCATTTAAGTAATCAGGTTGTTCGGGGCCGCCCACTGGAGCAGTTGAATAATATGAAGATACTTCTAGAAACTCTGTGGCTTCTTTTAATAAGGCAATAGCTAAATCTAAATTTTCTTTCGGATCACCAATATTTGCCCCAAGGGCAATAACTGCTTTCATCGCGTACGAGTGACCTGCACAGCGATATCTTTTAAAACCGCAGTGACTGGTGCTTGTGGTTTATGAACTGTCACAGTCACAGCAGATACTTTGGTGTGTGCCTTAAGAATGCTCTCTGCGATTCGCCCAGCTAATTTTTCAATCAGATTTACGGGATCCGAAGTAATATGTGTGAAAACTGAATCCGTAATCTCGCCATAGTTCACTGTGTCTTCAATTAGATCGCTACGTGAAGCCGGTGCTAAATCAACAGTCAGCGCAACATCAACATAAAAATCCTGTCCATCGCGGCGTTCATGTTCAAATAATCCGTGATAGCCAAAACCATGTATCCCGGTTAGAAATATCTGATCGCTCATACTTTCAACGCATCCTTATGTGACTTCACAGAATGAACTCTAACTCCCCAAATGCCAGAAGTAGATAGGCGTTTGGTCAGCCGGATAGTTGCCGCCTCACGTTCATCAGGATTATCTCCCCCTAGAAAACGTTTGCGTGAAGCCCCGATTAATACTGGATAACCCATTGCCACAAATTGATCGATGGAATCGATGATGTCCCAGTTGTGTTGGGCATCTTTAGCAAAACCAAGACCCGGATCAATAATTAATTTGTCCTTAGTAATTCCAGCATCTAAGGCAGCACTAATACGTTCTTGAAGTTCGGAAATCACATCCTTAACGACATCGTCATAAACAGCTAAAGAGTTCATATCTTTTGAATGTCCGCGCCAGTGCATGGCAATATATGGAGCCTGCAGCTGTGCTGCGGTAGTTAACATCCCTGGATCAGCTAATCCCCCACTGACATCATTAATTATCTGCGCGCCAGCTTCAATCGCAGCTTTAGCCGTACTTGCGCGCATGGTGTCGATACTTATGCGCACACCGCTTTTAGCTAACTCTTTAATAACTGGAATTACACGACCAAACTCTTCTGCTTCAGATACACGTTCGGCACCAGGTTTAGTTGATTCACCACCGATATCAATAATGTCCACACCTTCTGCCAACATTTCATGGGCACGATGAACTGCTGCTTCAAAATCATTGTGGCGTCCACCATCGGCAAATGAATCAGGTGTGACATTCAAAATTCCCATGACAATCATGGTGATTACCGATTTGTAATTAAGCTAATCGCTTCAGCACGTGTAACAGTATTTTGTAGAACCCCACGTACAGCACTTGTTGTAGTGCGAGCATGAGATTTTTTAACTCCACGCATCGACATACATAGGTGTTCGCAATCAATAATCACAATTACACCTAGTGGATTCAAAATATTAACCATCGCATCAGCAATCTGTGTAGTCAGTCGCTCTTGAACTTGTGGTCTGCGTGAATACATATCAACTAAACGTGCAATCTTTGAAAGTCCAGTAATTTTTCCGCTGGGGATATAACCAACGTGTGCCACACCATGGAAAGGTGTTAAGTGGTGTTCGCAATGCGAAAAGATTTCAATGTCGCGCACAATTACTAGCTCTTCATGCCCAATATCAAAAGTTGTAGTTAGAACATCTTCGGGTGATTGCCACAAACCTTCAAAGTTTTCCTTCATTGCACGTGCAACACGTGCCGGAGTTTCCTTAAGACCTTCGCGATCTGGATCCTCACCTAGAGCCAATAAAAGTTCACGTACTGCTTTCTCGGCGCGCTCTTGGTCGTAAGGACCCTTAGCGCGACCATCAGTGACGGAAACTTTACTTATCGTCACTTGTTGCCTTCTTCCGGCGAGTTGGCTTCTTAACTTCCTCGACAACTTCTACGACGCGCTCTGGAACATCAACTGGTGGTTGTTCTGAAGGAATTCGTGTTGGTGAACCTGTCCAAGCTGGACGTGGTGTTACTGCGCGCACCTTCTTAAAAATCGCTTCAATCTCTTCTTTATTAAGAGTTTCTTTCTCAAGAAGGACAATCACCATTTCATCCAAAATCTTGCGGTTTGCTACCAATATATCGAAGGCTTCTTGATGGGCATTCTCAATAAGCGTTCGAATTTCACGGTCAACAACTGCCGCAATATTTTCAGAGTAATCACGTTGATGTCCGTAGTCGCGGCCTAAGAAAGGTTCTGAACTTGAGCCGCCTAGTTTGATTGCACCAATTGCTTCTGTCATTCCATATTGAGTGACCATCGCGCGCGCAAGAGCAGTAGCTTTTTCAATATCGTTTGATGCACCCGTTGATGGGTCATGGAAAATTAACTCTTCGGCAGCTCGCCCACCTAGTGAATACGCTAATTGGTCGAGTAATTCGTTGCGAGTAGTTGAGTACTTATCTTCATCGGGTAGAACCATTGTGTAACCAAGTGCTCGACCACGAGGCATGATTGTAATTTTGTGAACTGGATCCGTGTGTGGCAATGCGTGCGCCACAAGTGCGTGCCCGGCTTCGTGATAAGCCGTCACTCGGCGCTCAGAATCGCTCATAATTCTTGACTTGCGCTGTGGCCCAGCCATTACCCGATCAATTGATTCATCTAACTCTTTATTACCAATAGTTTTCTTTTCTTCACGCGCAGTTAACAAAGCCGCTTCGTTCAAGACGTTAGCAAGATCTGCGCCAGTAAATCCTGGTGTACGTCGTGCATAGTCAAGTAATTTCACATCATCAGCAAGTGGTTTGTTCTTTGCGTGAACAGCAAGAATGGCTTCACGTCCCTTGAGATCTGGGCGATCAACTGCAATCTGGCGATCAAAACGTCCAGGTCGCAACAATGCTGGATCTAGAACATCTGGTCTATTTGTGGCAGCAATTAAAATGACTTTTGTATTTTCCTCAAAGCCATCCATCTCAACCAATAACTGGTTAAGTGTTTGTTCGCGCTCATCATGTCCGCCACCCATACCGGCACCACGCTGGCGACCAACTGCATCAATTTCATCAACAAAAACAATTGCTGGAGCATTCTCTTTAGCTTGGTTGAAAAGATCACGCACACGTGCGGCTCCAACACCAACAAACATTTCTACGAAATCAGAGCCAGAGATTGAATAAAACGGAACATTTGCTTCACCTGCAACTGCGCGCGCAAGAAGAGTCTTGCCTGTTCCTGGAGGGCCAAAGAGTAATACGCCCTTTGGAATCTTTGCACCGAGCACTCCGTACTTATCTGGGTTAGCAAGAAAATCCTTAATTTCTTCAAGTTCTGCGATTGCTTCATCGGCACCTGCAACATCTTTAAATGTTGTCTTTGGAACATCGTTGCTCTGAAGTTTGGCGCGCGAACGTCCAAATTGAAATACCTTATTTCCACCTTGGGCTTGACCCATCATCCAGAAGAAAAGGAAACCAATAAGTAAGAACGGAACAATCGACATCAAGAATGAAACTAATAATGATTGTGATGGAACGCGTACATTCCATCCCTTTGACGGTGGATTACCCGTTAAAGCATCTACCAGAGTTGGTTCTTGGCGGGCAACATAAGAGGCTTCAACTTTAGTTGCACCTTTAATTGTTGAACCTGATTTTAAAATTAATCTAATTTTTTGATCTTTATCAACAATCTCAGCTGATTCAACTTTCGATTGCGCGATTGCATCTAGAGCCTGAGAAGTTTCAATCTGCGTATAACGATTTCCCGCAGCACTGATCTGACCAAAAATTGAAACTGCAAAGATGGCAACGAGGATCCAGAAAAGTGGTCCACGAAGAATGCGACTAGAACGAGTTGTTGGCTTCTTTGATGGAGATTTGCCAGAAAAACTCTTCTTGATCGGACTTGTCTTTTTTGGTTTCTTAACTTCAGTCATAACTCAGATTTCTCGATTCGTTGGGGAATTAATTCTTATGAATACATGTGCTTGGCAAGCACAGCAATAAATGGAAGGTTGCGGTATTTCTCATCGAAATCAAGGCCATAACCAATAACGAAGTCACTTGGGATTTCAAAGCCAACGTATTTAACATCGACATGCACCTTTGCAGCTTCTGGCTTGCGAAGGATTGAAAGAATTTCAACGCTTCCAACACCGCGTGATTCAAGGTTTGATTTAAGCCACGAAAGTGTTAAACCTGAGTCAACAATATCTTCGACAATTAATACATTGCGGCCGGTAATGTCGCGATCTAAATCTTTAAGGATGCGCACGACACCACTTGACTTAGTGCCTGAACCATAAGAAGAAACTGCCATCCAATCCATTTCAACGTGACGTTGCAACGCACGTGAAAGATCGGCAACGGCCATTACTGCACCTTTTAGTACACCGATAAGAAGTAAATCTTTACCTTCGTAATCTTTATCAATCTGCGCAGCCATTTCTTTGATGCGCGCTTGCAAAGCTTCTTCGGTAACAATGACACGTTCGATATCGCCTACGACTGCTGCTAAATCCACGGTGCTCCTTATAGTTGGTGACGTAAGAGCGAAAGTCTGCCCGAAAATCGCTCAACCTTCACACCACCCGGCAAATGAGCGGGGCCCTGGCCATTCCACGCACAAATTAAGGCCTCAACTGCCCCTACATGCTCGGCTGTGAGCGATCCTGAGGGGGCACCGGCCGCATAGATAGCTCGGCGAATAATTCTGGAGCGAATAGCTTTAGGCAAGCCCTGTAAGTATGTGCAATCCAAATCATGAAGATCTAAACCTAAAATTTCCTGTTCGGCCCATTGATCAAGTGCATCGGCATCATCGCGAAGAATCTGTGCACTTCGTACTAACGCATCAGAAATTCCTGGACCAATTGTTTCTTCTAAAACTGGCAACGCTTGTGTGCGAACACGTACTCGTGCAAATTGTGAATCCTTATTGTGTGGATCATTCCAGGGTGTCAAACCAATTTCAGCACACGCCTGTTCAGTCTGCTCGCGGGTGATTGTAAGAAATGGTCGAATATATTTTCCATTTACTTCTGCCATGCCCGAAAGTGAACGAGTACCTGATCCCCGAGAGAGTCCTAATAAAACTGTTTCGGCTTGGTCATTGTGCGTGTGTCCTAAAAAGATTGCAGCTGCATTTAATCTATCTAATGCTTCATAACGTGCTCTGCGTGCTGAAGATTCTAGGCCGTCAGTAATTTCAACTGCAATTTTTTCAATTGTGCATTCGACACCTAAAGTTTTCATCTGTTCAACAACGGTTGCCGCTTGATCACTTGATTTATCTTGAAGTTGGTGATTAATTGTTACTGCTGATAATTGCAACGCTAGTTTTTTAACTTCCATTGAAACTGCATAAGCAAGTGCAAGCGAATCTGCGCCACCAGAAACTGCAACAACAATGCGATCACCTGCCTCCATTTTTTCTAGGAATGGTCGGACTGCACTGCGAATAGCTGGCAGCTGTGAAATCATGAGGTAAGACTAGACCCGACCACCAAATGGCATTAAGCCCTTAATGCTGTAGATATTTGAGTACAAAAGGCCCTTAGGCGTGGAGTTGGCTTCCCACATCATTCCATTTCCAGCGTAAATGGTGATGTGATGAATTGTAGAAATCGTTCCCTTGTAGGAATAGAACAAGAGATCTCCGGGCACTAAGTCATTGAGTGAAACATGCTTGGTATAGCCCGAATACAACGCTGAGTTAAGGCGATCCCAATCAGGCCACTTCAAACCTGCTGCGCGATAAGCCGCAAAAACAAGACCTGAACAGTCAAAAGTATTTGGGCCTTGAGATCCCCATACATAACGTTTGCGCGCAAGAACTTGGGCCTTAGCGTATGCAACAGCTTTATCGCGCTGTGCTTGTGTTGTCCTTACGGTTGAGCGGCCCTTGAAACCAATATCTGGCCATACATTTTTTTGGCCCGGAGTTATATCAGCTTGATTAGCTTGAGACTCTTCGAGCAAAGCCAGTTGTCGTTGTTGTTCTAGAGTTGTACGAACTTTTCTAGCATTCATTAACTCTTTCATTAATGCATCTTGAACTTTTTGTAGTTTTGCTACTTCTTTAGCTTGTTCAATTTTTGCATCATCTGCAACCTTCTTAGCAGCGGCAACTTTTTCTGTAGCTTTTTGCTGTGCAATTTTTGCTTCATCGGCCGCTTTTTTTGCTGCACGTGCGACAACTTCTGCAGCTTTAAATCGCTCAAGTGCAATTGAGTTTTTGGTTCCTAACGTACTCAAAGTGCTGAGTTGATCAATCATGTCTTGTGGACCATTCGCACTTAGTAACGGTTCAATATCACTCATGCTTCCACCCATGATGTAAGCATTTGCAGCAAGGCGACCAATAACACGACGCGCTTCAAGAACCGCGGCAGCAGTTTCGGCTGCATATTTAGCTGCGGCTTTTGCTGCAGCAACTGCAACCGCTAACTCTTTTTGAGCTTTTACATAAAGGGCAGTTGCCGCATTTGCTTTTGCAGTTAGGGTTCGCAGAGTTTGATTGGCTGCAGCCAACTTTGCCGCTTGCGCATCTGCAGCTTTTTTCTTTGCCGTCTCAACTTTTTTTGCGGCTTCAATTTCTGCAAGAGTTGGTTTTGGGGTCTTTGCCAGAGCCGGCGCTGTTGTAAGCGTCAGACCAAGAGCTAGAGCGAGTGAAATCGCTCGGTATTTTTTCAAGTTAAGACCTCCGGGGGAAGGTCTTAAGAATAAATGGCAATCCTTAGAAAACTATGGGTTTAACTGCTGGTGTCTCTAATTAGCTACATCACGGCGAACAAATAGGAATGAAGCTATCGCTGCTCCTACGGCAACATAAATTCCACCGACAAGAAGTGCATGCGAATAATCAATTCCAGCCGAACGTCCAGTTGCACTTCCACCAGAAGCGATCGCAGTGAGTTGGGCGCCAGGCAACCATTGTTCCCATGAGTTTTTTACTGCAATTAATAGATTCTCAACAATTAGTAGCCATAGAACACCTAATGAAATAGCGCTGATTGGAGAACGAAGTAACAGGCCAAGAACCATTCCGATGGTTCCAAAACCAATAACTGAGATAACGACGTTGATAAAGGTAGTAAATATTGCATGGCGGCCATCGCTACCAAACCAAAGATCAGTAGTGACTTTGGCACCTGGTGCAAGGATGACTGAAGCACCAATACTTACGACTGCAGAGAGCACAATCATTACTAATGCAAATAACTTCATTGCAATGAATTTTCCGAGCAATATTCTTAAGCGCCCAGGTTGACGAACTAATAAATTGCGAAGGGTTCCATAGGTATATTCCTGCGCTGTTTGTGCAGCAAACACACAAAGCGCGATTATTCCTAAGAACCCACCCACACTGCTGAATCCTTGAACTCCGCCAGTTGCAAGACCGAGAACTTCACGGCCAACCATGCGGCCGCGATCTGAATTACCTTGCGGAGAATCAATGAGCAAGAAAAGTAGAGAAGAAAAAAGAGCGCTAAAGAAAACAACGGCTCCCATTGTTCCGAAAAACAAAGTTGGACGGCGAAGTTTGCGAATTTCGGCAAATGCTACATTCCACATTATTTGTCACCTGTCATTTCAAAGAAGGTTTCTTCAAGGTTGGGTAGCTGTGGAGTCAACTGGGACAAGGTAATTCCTGCATCAAAGGCTGCACGATTAAATTCAACTGCCCAATCCGCTGGACCTTGGACATGAACAGCCCCATCTCGAATAACACCGTGGTGGCCAGCCTGTTCTGCAATTGCGAGTAGTTTGATTAACTCGCTCTCATTAATACTTTTAGCAATAATTACTGGCTGTTGCGCCAACATTAAGTCAGTCATTTTCCCAGTGAACACAACTTCACCTTTACGAAGCATTACTAAATAATCGCTAATTAATTCGAGTTCAGAAAGTAAGTGTGAAGAAACAAAAACTGAAGTGCCTTCATTTGCTAGCGACCTAAGTAATGCTCGAACTTCTTGGATACCTTCTGGATCTAATCCATTTGTTGGCTCATCTAACATTAACAATTTTGGATTTGGCAGCAAGGCTGCGGCAATACCTAAGCGCTGCTTCATTCCAAGTGAGTAAGTTTTAAACTTTGATTTTCCGCGATCGCCTAGGCCAACTTGTTCTAATAAACCTTGCACTCGGTCAGTAGAAAATCCACCTAGCGTTGCCAAAACATTAAGGTTTTCTTTACCGCTCAGGGCCGGATAAAAAGCTGGGCCTTCAATCATTGCGCCTACGCGTGGCAGATACTTCTCTGGGTGCTTAATGGATTCACCCAAGATTTCACCAGTGCCACCGGTCGGAGAGATAAGTCCTAACAACATTCGCATTGTTGTGGTTTTACCCGATCCATTAGGTCCAACAAAGCCACAAATAGTTCCCAGCGGGACTTCAAAGGTGGCGTGTGAGACCGCAACTTGATCCCCATATTTCTTGCTTAAATCTGTAACCGATATTGCAGTAGTGGACATGGGTGTAACTCTGCCACAATTGAGCCATGAGTAAACGACCATGGGGCCACCGCCCGCTTAATGAGCGCGAAGAACCGCAGTGGGAACTTCACCCACAAACTCATTCAGTACGCGCAGGTCTAGCTCGCTCAGGTTTTGGTGAAACTTCTGAAGCGCTCTACTTAAATAGTGGTTTTACTTATTCCTCTGCCGACGAAGCTTTCTCATCTTTTGCTGAAGAAACAGATCATTTTCTTTATAGCCGTTTTCACAATCCAACAATTGCGATGTTCGAACAGCGCCTTGCGGCAATCGAAGGCGCTGATTTCTGTGTAGCAACTGGTTCTGGAATGTCTGCAATGTTTGCTTCCCTTGCCTGCATAGTTGAGCAAGGTGACCACGTTGTTGCATCAGCTGCAATGTTTTCTTCTTGCCATGTTGTTATTACCGAATTCTTGCCAAAGTGGGGCGTGACTTTTGAGCTAGTTAAAGGAAATGACCCAGAAGTATGGGCCAAAGCTTTAAGTAAGCCAACGAAAGCAGTCTTCATTGAAACACCAAGTAATCCCCTACTTGAAATTGTAGATATTCAAATGGTCAGCGATCTTGCACACAAAGTTGGTGCAACAGTAATTGTTGATAACGTAATGGCATCTCCTATCTTGCAGAAACCATTACAACTTGGTGCAGATGTTGTTATGTATTCAGCTACAAAGCACATTGATGGCCAAGGCCGTGTCTTAGCCGGCGCGTTACTTGGTTCACGCGAATATATTTTTGAAAAGCTACTTCCTTTTGTGCGCCACACGGGACCAGCGCTTAGTGCCTTTAACGCTTGGGTTCTAGTTAAGTCATTAGAAACCATGGAAATGCGCGTTCTGCGTATGACCGAGAATGCCCAAGCCATTGCGGAATTTCTTGAAGGCCGTAAGGAAATCAAAACAGTTCGCTTTCCTGGTCTTAAATCTCACCCAGGATACGAGCTTGCTAAAAAACAGATGACCGGTGGTGGAAGCACTATAGGTATTGAGTTTGTGGGAAATCAAAAAACTGTTTTTAACTTCATGAACAAGCTCAAAGTCATTGATATTTCTAATAATTTGGGTGATAGCAAATCACTTATTACTCACCCAGCTTCGACTACACACCGCCGTCTAGCTCCAGAGGTTCAGGCCGAGATGGGGATTACAGAATCAGTACTGCGATTATCTGTTGGTTTAGAACATTCAAGTGATTTGATTAAAGATTTACATCAAGCGCTGAGCTGAGCCGCAACAAGCACTACGGAAAACAAACTTAAATAAGTAATAGACCACTGAAATATCTTTGCGGCAGTTTTACTATAAGTATCCGAACCTTCTTTTAGCGCAACTAGTTCTCGAGCAAACACAAGTCCCAGTAGAACTGTTACAACCATTGACCACAGCGGTAATCCAGCTGAGCTTATTAACCAGATTGAACACCCAATCATCATGATTGTGTGAAACCACATCTCTTTATGAACGCGGGCTTGGGTTGCAACTACTGGCAACATCGGGATTCCAGCTGCTGAATAATCATCTTTGTACTTAATTGCTAACGCCCAGAAATGCGGTGGCGTCCAAAAGAAGATAACCATAAAAAATGCCACAGCAGTTAATGAAAGTGAATTTGTTACCGCTGCCCAGCCGATCAGCACAGGCATACAACCAGCTGCACCGCCCCAAACTATATTCTGTGATGTTCTGCGCTTTAAAGCCATCGTATAAATAAGAACATAGAAAGCAATCGCAATTAAAGCTAATAACGTTGCAAGTGGTGTTGTGAAAACCCAAAACATAACTAAAGAGATAGCGCCAATTACTGTTGCAAAAAGTGCAGCATTTGTCTTACTAATAACTCCAGTGACAATTGGCCGTTTTGATGTGCGGGCCATTAATTTATCGATATCGCTTTCGATAACCATATTAAAAGCGTTAGCACTTCCAGCAGATAAGGTTCCAGCAAAAATTGTTGCAGCTACCAGTGAAAATGAAGGAAGGCCCTTAGCCGCTAAAACCATCGCCGGTAGGGTCGAGATCAAAAGGAGTTCTACTACCCGAAGCTTCATTAGATCTAGATAGCCCCGCATAGTTGTGCTCACCCGGTAAGATTACTCAACAATTCAGGCATTATTCTCAATTTTAACTCAGGCCGTTCTCAGCCATAGGGGTTACTTTTTGCTCAACGAAAGGAACACCCAATGTCACCAGACCAGAAGCCTGAATGGTTCCAAATTGCAGATGCAGATAACGCAGCATCAACTCGCAAGATCTCTAAAGGCCTGCCAATCATGGCGATCCTTGCTTTTGCCGCAATTATTGGTGTCGGAACAATCGTTGCACAAACACAGGATGAAGCTCCGGCTAATGCAACTGAAACTGTTGCTCCTGCAGTTAATTCAAATCAAAGTTCAGCACCGTCAGAAACAACTGCACCATCAACAGAAGTTATAGAAACAAAAGATTCAGCTGGATCGCTAAGTTCGTTAACCCCAGCTAAAGGATCTCAGGACAATGAATCTGTTGCTCCCACACCAGCAGTTACAAATTCACCAGTAGCACCTAAGGCAACGTCAACACCCGGAGTTTCTAATCCACTTGGGAAAAAGCCAACTGGTGGTGAACATGAAGGTAATGAACACCAAGGTAATGAGCACGAAGGCGGGGATGATGATAACGAAGGTGAAGACGACTAATTAGAGCGTTGCCGCTGATATCTCTGCAGGAATATTTGGTGCGGCAACTCTTCCTAACAATCTATCAATAGCTGCACGGGCTTTTTTTCCCGCTGCAACTCCTCGAGAAATCTCATCTGCCAAAGTTACAAAAACGTACTCGCGTCCAGTCGATTGAACATAACCTGCCAAAGTAATGGTTCCATTAAGTGACCCAGTTTTTGCACGCACCAAACCAATTGCATTGGGTGCTGTTTTTACAAACCGTGTGCGTAAAGTTCCAGAGACTCCACCAACTGGCAACGCCTCATATAGAAATGCATATTTGGGATCTTTGTGAAGTTGATAAAGAAGTTGGCCCATCATGGTGGCTGTAATTCGATTCTCTCGTGATAACCCACTTGCATCTATGGCAACTAATTTGCTGGAATCAATTCCATGTTCTTCAAGTAGTTCTGTAAAAATTTGAGCAGTGCCTTTATCATCGAATGAATATCCCGCAGCCCGCGCAGATAGTCGGCCCAATCTCTCTGCCAAATTGTTTTCACTCCACAGAAGTGTGTATTTCAATATCTCAGAAATCTGGGGTGACTGATCGCCAACGACAAATTCACCAGCATTTAGCGTGGACTCTTCATTACCTATTGGCTTAAAAATTGGATTAAAGCCACGTTGTGCCCAAAAAGCCTTAAAGTTTGCGACATCTTGGGAATACAAATTTGAATACATAACTGTGAAACCTTTTAAGGAGCCATGATTCATCTTTTTCGCAGCATTTAAAGCGTTAAAACCCAAATAGGGCAATGAAGTACGATCCATTTTATTTGCGACGTTATCGTTCAAACTTATCCACGGATCATAGCTACCTTGAATAACCAAGGTTTTTTCATTAGTGCCTAAAGAAACAGTGGTTGCCAGTCGTGATTGCAGGTCAAGGTATTTAATAGCTACAGCTCCGGAAAAGAGTTTCATTACCGATGCGGGTCTACGAGGTGAAAACGCGTTCTTCCCATAAACAACTTCGCCCGTTGTTTCATCAATCAAAATAACTGCTGGATTAGCCAGGGCTGGGGTGTGTAAGAATTCTTCAAAAACTGCTGGGATTGAAGCAGGAGAAAGCACCGCATTTGCTGGTGCTAAAGAAACTAAAGTAATGAGTGCAAGAACAAATATAAAAATACGCGTGTGCTTCAAGATGCTACTTCCACATAGAGGCGATGAGAATATTTGTAACTGT
This sequence comes from Actinomycetota bacterium, assembly GCA_009698445.1. Taxonomy (GTDB): domain Bacteria; phylum Actinomycetota; class Actinomycetes; order Nanopelagicales; family Nanopelagicaceae; genus Planktophila. Next base: position 23,641 of record WLQG01000008.1, on the reverse strand, counting down.
CAGCCCAATAAGTAACATCCAGGTATTCTTGGCTAACTCTGCTTTTTTCACATTTTTATAACCAATTACCAAAATCGCTATAAGAACTAATAGTTTGATTCCGTATTTTGTATGGTTAAGCGTTTCATCTGGATGAACAGTAGAAAACATTCCCACCATCGCTACTCCTGCAATGAGGGCAGTTAAACCTGCATGCAGGATTCCTGGGTTAAATTTTCTTGGGCTTTTATTCCACTGGAGTAATAAAAGAGCAAGGATCCCTACTACGCAGAGAATATGGATGACAAGTAGAACGCTGTTGATTGATGACATGCATTCAGTTTAGAGTGCCTCTATGTCTTCTCCAACAACCCCAGCCTCTATTGGACCGGGTGAATTTTTCCCAGTTGTTGGTGTTGGCCCGCATGAAAAGCCTTGGCCAGAAGGTCCTCAATATGAAACTGAACTATTGCTGAACGGTGACCGCAGAAATGTCCTAGATCATTACCGTTACTGGAGCGTTGAAGCCATCGTGGCGGATTTAGATTCAAAACGACACAAGCTGCAGATTGCAATTGAAAATTGGCAACATGATTTAAATATTGGTTCAATTGTTAGAACCGCCAACGCTTTTAACGTTTCTGGCGTTCACATTGTCGGAAAACGTGATTGGAACAAGCGCGGAGCAATGGTGACCGACAGATACCTCACCGTTCATCATCACCCAACCGTTGAGGATTTTGCTGTTTGGTGTAAAGAAAACGAATTGCCAATTATCGGAATAGATAACGTGCCGGATTCTAAGCAGTTAGAAAGCGCACAATTGCCTGAAAAATGCGTACTCTTATTTGGACAAGAAGGCGCGGGAATGTCGGATGAGGGAATTGCGGTGTGCGAAGTGTTATATGAAATCAATCAATACGGCTCAACGCGTTCTATGAACGCTTCAGCTGCTGGAGCAATTGCCATGTACCACTGGGCTTTGCAGCACTTGCCCCGATGATGAAAACTTGGTTAACGCGCAATTTAATTCTTCTCACTCTCGTTTCATTAGCCCAAGATGCGGCAAGTGAACTTCTTTATCCTTTGCTGCCAATTTTATTGACTGGTGTTATTGGCGCAGCACCGCTTGCCCTTGGACTTATTGAAGGTTGCGCCGAAGCTGCCGCAGGATTTACGAAGTTAATTAGTGGTAAGTCAAGTGATCGTTTGGGGCGCAAACCTTTTGTTATCTCTGGTTATTCACTTGCCGGTGTTGGTAAAGCTTTAGTTGTAGTTGCAACATCATGGCCATTAGTTTTCTTGGGTCGAGTAACTGATCGAATCGGTAAAGGAATGCGTGGGGCACCACGCGATGCTTTAATCTCTGATTCTGTCGATAAAGCGCACTTGGGTAAGGCTTTTGGTTTCCACCGAACTGGTGACAATATCGGAGCGGTTATAGGACCCGGAATTGCACTTATTGGTTTAGCGATTCTTAATGGTGATGTTCGCGCAGTTGCTAAGTGGGCATTGATTCCAGCAATTATTTCTGGGTTTCTAACTTTATTTGTCAAAGAAAATTTTATAAAGCCTACAAAGCCAGAAGTAAAAGTTAAAAAGGATACGACACCATTACCTGCTCCACTAAAGAAAGCAATTATGGTCTTAGTTCTCATCCAACTAACAAATATCCCTGATGTTCTCTTGCTCCTTCGCTTACATGACATTGGATTTTCAACTAATGGCGTTGTTCTTTCATACATGCTTTTTAGTGGAGTGACTGTTTTAGCTGCCTTTCCGGGCGGAGCAATTGCGGATAAGTTTTCACCGCGCATTGTTTACGCCGCTGGTTTAGTTGCATTTGCCGCCGCGTATGCAACATTAGGATCGACTCAAAATCACACAGTTGCTTTAATTGCTCTAGCTCTCTATGGATTATTTCCTGCATTAACCGATGGTGTTGGTAAAGCGTGGATCGCCGGAATAAGCCAAGCGGACCACCGTGGACGCGCACAAGGCGTGTACCAAGCGTCTATGAACTTTGCAGTGCTCGGTGCCGGAATTTGGGGCGGTGCAATGTGGAGTAAAGGCGCTACTCAGTGGCCACTCATTATTGCTGCGGGCGGTGCCTTAGTTGGAGCTCTTGTCTTGCTTGTTACTTACGCTTCAGATTCTTCCTCTAAAGCATCTTGAACAGCTTTTAAACGGCGTTCAATCTCATCAGCTTCATCATTTCGACCTTGCATACGAATTATCTTTGCGATTCGGGTTTCAACATCAACAATAAATTCAAAATCTTTGGGTTCATCTTCACTGACAATAGAAAGAACTTGCTCCAGTGTGCCAAGAGCATCATCGAATTTTTCTAGCAAAATCTGGGCTTTCCCATATTCAAATTGGGCAAAGGTTTCGCGGCGGTGATCGTGGCCAGTTTCGAAGACATCCATGGCTTTGCGCGCAGTTTCTAAGGCTAATTCGCCTTCGCCAAGTTCAATCAAGCATGAAGCAATTTTTTGGTCACAACGTGCAACATGAATGACTTCTTTATTTCGCTTAAATAAAGCACGCGCTTCTTTAAAAGAATCAATTGCCTTTTGATAGTTTTTTAATTCTCGTTCAGCACAACCAATTAAGTGCAGATCATTTGCTGCACCAATTTCATTTCCATCTACTAAGTGCTCTTGTGCGCATTCATTCATGGTGCTAACAACTTTGTCGTATTGCTTTGATGTGTACCACCACTCGCCAAGTGTGCACGCAAGTTCAAGAGCAATCGGTGATTTGTTCTCACGCAAGATTTCAACTGCTTTGCTCATCGCGGTTGCAGCTTCATCCATGCGCTTTAATTGATTTAAGTTATAACCAATTGCTGAGTACGCCTGTGCCAGACCTTCACTTGGCGCACTCTCACCAAGGGTTGAATAAATATCACGTGCAGTTTCAGCTAGCGCTAATGCTTCGTCGTATTGTCCCCGCGCATAGATTCTGGCACTTAATTCGTAATATGTGCTGGCACGCTCTTCGCCATCAACTTCAGGAATACGATCCCAAAGCATCTCTTCGGTGATGATTTCTTCCATGTCGTCATCTTCACTCACGAGCCAGACTCTATATGTAAGGAGTTAATTTCGAGTGGGAATATCGATGAACGCGGGGCGCCAATTACCTATCTTTTTTCGCCCTGCCTGCTTCACAATGGCGGCAGTTACAAGTCGGATTTGTTTCATACTTTGTGCATCAAATGTATGGCCCCAAGGACAGCGATTAGCCATCGCACAGACCCATGCATTTGTTCCTAGATTGAGCACACCAGCGCCACCGGGGGCTGTGTAGTACGTACTCATGGCTACAAAGCCCTTCTCGGTTGGACTGATGCTGGCTCGTGCCAAAATCTCTACACCTGGGCCTTTCGTGCCCATCGCAGTATCGGCTTCATAGCCATATATGCCTGTAATGACCGCTGCTTTGCCCAGAACACTGAAAGGCCATCTGCTATCAGCTTGAACTTCTAAATCTTTTTTAATTCCTAGCGCAAAGAATTGGGATCCTATGAAGTTTGATTCTGGTTGATTAATATCGCGATACGGAATTCTGTTATTCATAACTCTGCCATCAATTTCAGTCTTGGCATAGGCCGTATTGCCACCAAAGATTAAAAGATTCGTGCCCTGGTTGATTTCTTTTTCAATTACGTCACGCATTGATTGAGTCCAGAATTCACTATGGCCTCCAAGAACAATTGATGCTGAATCAATCTCCGGGGCTTTGTCTAAATCTGTATCTGTTAAATAATTAACATCTAATCCCAACTGTTCAATCATTTGTATAAGTGGTTGTTCCATGTAACGAAATTGCCCCGCACCATCACCATCAAAAGGTCGATCAAATGAAACAGAATTGGCTTTAGTCTCACGCATTCCATCAGCGCCTTTATAGAGTGAAGCCCCACCCCACTGGTTATATGCCTGCCATGTTAGGACTGAGGAAACAAAAGTAATCTCACTCTTTGATGATCCTCTAATTAGCAGCGGAGCAAAAGTTGAGACTCTTCCCGGAGATTTTAATTTCACTAAATATTGACCCGGCGGAGTTGATTGTGTGGCAGTAATTTTTGTTGCTGATTTAATTGTTTGAACCAGGCGAGCGCCAGCACCGTGGTAGTAACCAATTCGATACAACGTAATATCTGCTGATTTTGCTCCAACTATTTTTAACGATGCGCTTTGCCCACAACCAATACTTGTCTGATCAAAATAGCCTTCGATGCGTTGGGCATTTTTGCGCCGTGAAAAATCTGCACTAAATCGCAATGGGACATCACTATCCCAACCTTTTTTTCCAACCTTTGCATTCTCGGCCTTAACCCAACCCGTTTGCCACGCGCACTGGGCCGCAGGGGCAGATATAGGTGTCATCCCCCCAATAACGAGGGCACAGACCAGCGCGAGCTTCATCTGCAAACCTTAAACTCGTTTCAAATAGACAGCCCTGCGAGGGTCATTTACGCTTACGTTCTTGCAAACCATTCGCATCTAGGGAGCCACCATGAACGTTGTAGTGCAGCAGGTTGAGCGCACGCCGCTTCGCCAGATGCTTACTCGCGATGAATGGCGCCGCATGGGGGCAATGTTTGGCTTCATCCTTTTCCTTCACGTAGCTGGCGCGCTTTTAATGTGGAAAGCAACCACTGGTAAATATGAATTAAGTGATGGATCACTTTTCGGTTGGGGAACTGCAGCTCTTGCCTACACGCTAGGCATGCGCCACGCATTTGATGCTGACCACATTAGCGCTATCGATAACACAACTCGTAAATTAATGTCAGAAGGCAAGCGACCTCTCGCAGTTGGTTTCTTTTTCTCATTAGGTCACTCTTCAGTTGTCGCTTTTCTTGCGATTTTGCTTAACTTTGGAATTAAGGCACTTGGATCGCAGCTCAAAGATGATAATTCGCAACTTCACCACTACACAGGTCTTGTCGGCACAACTATCAGTGGAACCTTCTTAATGTTAATCGCAATTCTGAATTTAATGATTTTGGTTTCAATTGTTGGTGTATTTATTCAAATGCGTAAAGGTACATATAACGAAGAAGAGTTAGAAAAGCATTTGAATTCACGTGGCTTGCTTATGCGATTCTTTGGCCCAATTGCGCGTCGAATTGATGCATCATGGAAGATGTATCCCCTCGGTATTCTCTTTGGATTAGGTTTTGATACTGCAACTGAAATTGGTTTACTAGTACTTGCTGGATCATCAGTTATTGCAGGTCTGCCTTGGTGGGCAATTATTTCTCTGCCGTTATTTTTTGCTGGCGGAATGAGCTTGCTAGATACGATCGATGGCTCATTTATGAACTTTGCATACGGTTGGGCTTTTTCAAAGCCAGTACGTAAGGTTTACTACAACATAATCATTACTGGACTTTCAGTGGCCGTTGCACTCTTTGTTGGTGGCTTAGAACTCTGCCAAGTCTTTGCACGTCAGTTAAATCTGACAGGTGGTTTCTGGGATTACGCCTTAGCTTTTAATTTAAACAGTGCTGGGTACTTCATTGTCGGTGCTTTTGTTGTGGTGTGGACCGTGGCATTAGTGCTGTGGAAATACGGCAAAATTGAAGAGCGCTGGCATAACAAAGCCCACGCAGCTCAATTAGCGCGCGGTGAACAAAGTGACCATGCCGCAGCTGGTATTGATTTAGGTCCAATCAAAGATGGATTTAAGATCGATTAAATATTTTTATGCGGTGTTGGCCGATAGCTGCACCAAGCAAGACAATCAAGGCACCAACTGGTTCATTCCAAACAATAGATTCGCCTAAAAAGATAATTCCAACAATAACGGCCACCACCGGTGTCACGTACGTAACCGTACTGGCAATAGCACTTCCTGCAGCTTCCATGATCTTAAAGTTCCAAATATATGCAAAGCCACTACCAAAGACGCCAAGTGCAATCATTGCAAGGACTGGTCCTGGTCGATATTCATCCTTTGCTATCCCATCAATGAGATAGAAAGGTAACAGCGTGAGAGCACCTGCTGAAACTTGCCCGGCAGCAATTGCTTCGGGTTTTAATTTATGGGGCAAAACAAATTTGCGTGAATATGGAAATGAGATTCCATAGCAAGACACTGCGAGTAGTAACGCTAGAACTGCACCAACTGGATTCGCGCCAAGGCCTTCCCAAGCGCCAAGGACAGTTAATACCCCAAGAAAACCAAGGACTAATCCAACAACTTGGTAGTTCTTGGGCTTTTCTTCACGAAAAGCAATCATGATTGCTAGCAAAGTCATCAGTGGAGTTACGGCATTAATAATTCCAGCCAAAATCGATGTAACTTTTGTTTCAGCAAAAGCAAAAAGAAATCCTGGAATTACATTTAACAACAAAGCCACAACCCACAGATGTAGCCACAGTTTTTTATCCTTCGGAAGTTCAATTCCTTTATAGCGCGCCCAAAAAACCAAAGTGAGCGCGCCTAATGAAACACGGCCAAAAGCCACCCCTATGGGGGTTAAGAACTCCAGCCCTAACTTTATGAAGATAAAGGAACAGCCCCAGACAACGCCTAAGGCGATGTAGAGGCTGATCCAGTTAGAAGGTTTTTTATGGATAACTGAGGCTGAATGCACCGAGTAATGATGACACAACCATCCAGATCCACCATATTCTCACGATATCGACGTGCCAGAAATTTTCGACGTACAAGCCCAAGCGAGCACGGTTCCAGTTTCCAAATGAGATGAATAGGGTGAGAAGTAAGTGCACCATGTTGAGAAATGCAAACATATAGAAGCATGAAACATAGGCACCATCTGAGAATGTAAATGGCGCAGATGAAATTGTGTTGTATTGATAACCAATTGCAATAACTGAAGCAACAAGGGCAACCAAAGAACCTAACTTCAACTGTGTCTGATTCTGTGAACGCGCACCCTTTAATCCATACATGTGCGCAAGTAATCCAAACGCTGCAATTGCAGTGACTGTCCAACCTGGACCAGCTGATAATGGTTCGATAGCTGGATGATCGGCAGTTGCTGCAGGCAGCCACATGTTGTTTACATTTTGGCCACGTAAGTAGAAGTAGACGAAGACCATGCTGAGTGCAAATGCAATATCTGCAACAAGAAGCAAGATAACGCCAAGGCGATTACGACTTCCAACTACATCTGGATGTTCGTGGTGTGCGTGTGTCTCTACGCTCATGACTTTGCCTTTCCATAACCGTATGGATCTGTTGTAACTACAGGTAGAACATCGAAGTTCTCGAGTGGAATTGGATAATCAACAGTCCATTCCAATGTCTTGGCTTGCCATGGGTTTTTAGGAGCTTTAACACCATTGCGAGCTGATGAAATCACACCATGGAGCAGAACTAACATTCCGATCATGATTGTGTAAGCACCAATTGTTGTTACTAAGTTGGCAGTATTAAATGTTGGCGCATATGACTCGACGCGTCGAGGTTGACCAGCAAGGCCAACCATAAACATACCAATAAAGGCTACGTTGAAGCCGATCTGAACCATCCAGAAAGCAATCCAGCTCAGAGTCTTATCAAACATGCGACCGGTCATCTTTGGGAACCAGTAGACAAGTGATGCAAGTGCACCAGTTAAACCAGCGCCCATCAATGTGTAGTGGAAGTGCGCGGTTACATACATTGAACCGTGCAAGAAAGCATCAGCAGGAACATCTGAGAGATAAATTCCTGTGACTCCACCGATCATGAAGTTCCATAACAATGCGAAAATTGACATCAATGGCATTGTCATCCAAATCCGACCACGCCATAACGTTCCGATTAATACCAAGAACAACATTCCAGTTGGTATTGAAATCAATTCGGTCGTCAACATAAATGGTGCATTAAGTAATGGCGCCCATCCTGAGATGTACATGTGGTGTGCCCATACCAAAACTGATAGACCTGAGATGCCAGCGATACCAAGAACTGCAATATTGAATGAAAATAGTGGACGGCGTGTAAATACCGGCGCCATTTCCATTAACGCTGCAACTGCAGGGATCAAAATTACATAGACCTCAGGGTGGCCCATAATCCAGAATAAGTTTTCATACAACCATCCACTGCCACCACCTGCGGTGTTATAGAAAGAAGTATCTAAAGCGCGGTCGAATGCTGAAAGAACTTGTGACAAGAAGAAGACTGGAAATGCTGGCAGCGCAAGTGCAACTGATGCCACAGTTCCGTAAATAAAGATTGGTGTGCGATTCCACGTCATTCCCTTTGCACGCATTTTCACAACAGTTGTGGTGATATTTGCACCGGCGACCATAGTGGAAATTGCAAAGATACAGATGTACATGATGTACCCATCCATACCTAACGGTGCTTGACCAGCCAACGGGTTATACGCAGACCAACCAGTCGTAATTCCACCAATGAACTGTCCCCAGATAAGTGGAACAGCTGCCGCAACAATGAGCCAGAAACTCAAAGCATTAAGGCGTGGGAAAGCCATATCTCTAGCGCCAATCATGATTGGCATGATGAAGTTACCGAAAGGTCCAGTAACCATGATGATTGTTCCTACGATCATCAAAATTCCATGTGTTCCAACGATTGAGTTATATGCCTGCGCATGTAACCAGCCACCCTCGGGGGTTCCAAGGTTTGTGCGAATTAACATCGCTAAACCACCACCCAAGAAGAAAATTAAAATTGTGATGAAGAGGTATTGAATACCTACAACTTTGTGATCAGTTGTATATCGGAAATATCTCTTTGGCCCCATATTTTCTCCGGCCAAAAACATGTTTTCATCATGAGCTAAATCTTTACCCATAACCCAACGCATTGGCCCAACAAGAGCGCCAATACCAGTCATAAATCCAACGAACCATGCACACATTGAAAGCAATGTGATTTTATCTTCACGTGAAAATAGACGAACCTCTTCACCGTCTTGTGGCAAAAATGCAAGCGACAATCGCCAAACAACAACTGCGCTAATTACTCCTAGTGCAAGTGCTGTAAAGACATTGAGTTTCTCAATGATTGATTTACCAGGTGCAGTTGATGTGTGTTGAGTAAGAGTTGTCATTATGCGCCTGCCTCCATTGCTGCATGAGCATTTAGCCATGCGTCATAATCTGCCTGACTTACTACGTGAACTTTTGTTTGCATATATGCATGTAGTAGCCCGCACAGCTCAGCGCATCGAACATCAAATACACCAATCTTGTTTGGAGTTACCGCAGTCTCGGTTATGTAACCCGGATTTGCATCCATTTTGATTCCCATTTGAACCACCCAGAATGAATGCTTAACATCCACGCTAGTAATGTGGAATACAACTGGCTTATCTACTGGAAGATACAGATCTTCACTTCGAGCACCATTTGCATAATCAAAGTTCCAGACCCATTGCTGGCCAGTTACATTTACTTGAATAGCCTTTGAATCCAGAATGGCTTCATTGTCATGCTGGAGAACAACCAATCCACCAACAAGTGCAAATAAGCACAAAAGCCCAGAAACAACTACCCAAACTGCAGCTGTCTTTGGCGAGTTGCGAATTTCATGGTCGGCTTCGGCCGGTGGGTTATCTCCATAATGGCGCTTTGAAGTAAGCACCGTAAGGCTCATTGCGCTTACAAGTCCTGCAACAGGTGCTGCAGCCCAAGTAAATATACGCATCAAAGAAATAACACTAGACATAGTTTCTGAAGCTGGGTCAACCATGTTGCGAACATGGAATTCCACACCGACATAACCAATAACTGCTGTGCAGATTATCCAGAGGATAAATGTTTTCTTAACATCTGACTTCTTCCACCATTGTGGAGTTTTTGGCGTCATTAGATCAGTCATAGCGCGTTATCCCTTCACCGTAAAGTGACCGGACATATAACCCATTGTTGACATCGCTGCGCCAAACTTGGCAATCGTTCCGTCGCCACATGGGTATTCGCAGTTCCAAATATATTCGCCAGGTCCACCAGTAATAAATGTAAAGACTGTGACGCTTGGCTTTGAAGAATATCCTTCTTCTGGCATATCTTCTTCAGCAACTGCTTTCATCGGAACGCTTACAAAAAATTCATCTTGACCAACAGCTAGGCCGTGAATAGTAAAAGTATGACCAACTGCATCGGGAGAAATCTGAGTCATACGCTCTCCATTAAGAAGTGCTGAGCCATCAATGGTTCCGCGAACATGTGCGAAGTAATCGTTATTTAAACTTTCACCACCGTCATAGTTGGTAACAGTCATCGTGATTACTGAATGTGCTGGGACTTCATAGTTAGTTACTGGTCCATATGTAACATAACCAGGGTGTGCACCACCATCTTTTCCGTGGCTACCCGCCATACTGTCTGGGTAAACAGAAATATCTAAAGTTGCATGAGGCAAAGTTCCCTGCGGTGTATCCATCGTTCCCGCTGGTGTCGCCGCTAAAACTCTTGAATCGTTTTTAGCGTTAGCAACATATGACCCGACACCGGCAATAACTGCCACGCCTAAGATCACCGTTCCAAGCGCGCCAAATACCCGCTTATTCATCAATGCCCCTCCCGATAGGGAATTTAAGAAAATTCACAGAAAAACTGTGAATCAGTTCATAGCAGGGTACGGCAAGCGCCCCTTTTTGCCAATCACCACCATGCATCATGAGTGCCAGCACTTAGGGGTGATTTTCTGCTTCATATGAAGCCATGGTGTTAGGTTTTCGCCCATGCAGATGCACCATCATGGCGTAGGGATCTGGGCTTCCTGGCAGTTGGCCCCAGAAATTCTGCTTCCGCTTTTATTTGTTACATATCTATATGCACGCCAATCCAAAGGTGAAGTTACCCCTAGGCAGCAAGGCTTCTTCTACGCAGGCATCTTTAGCGCTCTTGCAGTAATCGTGACACCTATTGGTGCTCGAGCTATGGATTATTTCTCGCTACACATGATTCAGCACATTACCTTGATGATGATCACTGGACCTCTCTTGGTGTTGGGAACTCCTAAAGGTTTTCATCCCACCAACAAATTTTTTAGCGCCGCAACTAATCCATTTTTCAGCTGGTTCGCTTACGCCGCACTAATGATTGGCGTTCACCTTCCTATCCCACATAAATTCATCATGGATAACCCTTGGGCACACACTTATCTAGAAGTTGGACTCTATTTATTGCTTCCATATTTTTTCTACTTCAACTTACTTGATCGAAATTTAGAGGGCCGTCGGGTTACTCCAGCAATTGCCGTTATTGCATTATTTCTGATGATGGTTCCAGAAACTTTGACTGGCTTCTTTATCTATACCGCCCCTGGTTCTTTATACGACAACATGTATTCGCTGAGCGATCAGCGCCAAGGTGGATCTTTTATGTGGGCGGGCTCGATGATTATTGATGCCATATGGATGTCGCTGGCGGTTTATCACTGGATTAAATCTGAAGAAAAGAAATCTCAAGAAATCGATGCAGAGATAGCAGCTGAGAATGCCTGACCGCGATGGTTTTGAAGCCCCTGACTGGGTAAGAAATGATTCGCAAACTCCACCAATAACCACGAAGCAAAAGCGGATATTAAATATTTCATTATTTATTGTTGTCCCTTTTTGTTTGTGGGCTGGATGGTTTGAATTTGGCCGCGCACAAAGTGGCAACTGGCGTGCATGGGTTTACACATTTGAATGGCCGTTTTTTGCTGGTGTTTCTTTTTATTTGTGGCGACGACTCACTAAAGGCGATATTCCACGAATTCCACGGCCAGATTTGCAGGCTTTGGCCGATGAAGCCGATGGTAAAGAGAAGCAATAATTCAGGGTAGAATTGCCCATGTTGATGCAACCGCATCAAAGAACTTCCCCCAAGTGCTGCTCATGCAGCGCTACTTGCGAGTCTTATCACGACCCTGACGGCCACTAAGCGCCGATCACACCCGAGACGCGCTTGTCGTCTCGATTGGTATCTATTTCTATGTCATTAACACCTCGTACTTCAGCGCCCGGAAAAGCCCGCCGTGCAGCATCAGTTGGAAAGCCTAAGCGAACTAAGAAAGCTGCTTTTAAAGCTGCTGACCCAAAAGCTCGTCACACAACTGCGCAAAAGAATGCACGCAAGGGCGAAAACGTGGCTCCTAAATCTGGAAAGCCCGCATCTACACGTCGTTACTCCGATGTAGATTCATCAACTCAATCAAAAAAGGAAACACGTCTAACTGATCGCTCAAAGCTTCGCGCTAAGCGCTTCCAGGAAAAGACAGCGTCAAAGCCACGTCCGATTGAGGCTCCTGAAGAACGTGCTGCACGTATCGAACAATCACAGCGCCCAGAAAGCCGCGCAAAGAAGTTTGTTGCACAACGTGATGATCGCACTAAGCGCGCATTTGATAAGAAGAAAGAGTTTGTAAAGCCAGAGAACAAGAAATCTGAATACAAAAAGCCAGAGTTCAAAAAGCCTGATTACAAAACCTCAGATACTCGTCCAACTAATCGCCGTGATGCTGCAAAAGCTAAGGTCTCACGTATTGATGATGGCCGTCCAAACTTTGTTCCACGCAAGGTAGAAAAGTTTGATCCAACTCGTCCAAAGAAGCGCAGCGAAGCACCTGATACACGTGCAGCTAACTTTCGCGCAGAACGTCCAGTTCGCGACCGCCGTAATGATTCACCTGCATATGCACGTGATGATTTCAAGCATTCATCAAAGACTCATACAAATGCTGCAGTCGATTTCGGCGCAGATGATAATTACATTTCAACAAATTTAGCTGATGCCAACTTGGTTGATGCAACTCCACTTACTGAAATTACAACTACTTTCAGTGATCTCGGTATTGCAGCTCCCCTAGTTAACGCCCTTGCAAAACAAGGAATCATGCTTCCATTCCCAATCCAGATTGCAACATTGCCAGATGCATTAGCTGGTCATGACATTTTGGGCCGAGGGCAAACAGGTTCAGGTAAGACTCTTGCATTTGGTTTAGCGCTTCTTAATAACCTCAATGGCAAGGTTGCAAAGCCACATAAGCCACTGGCATTGGTATTAACTCCAACGCGCGAACTTGCTCAACAGATTGATGAAGTTTTGATGCCACTTGCACGATCAATTGGTCACGAATCAGTTGTCGTTGCCGGTGGAATGTCTTATGCAAAGCAGATCACTGCAATGCGCCGCGGAACAGCAATTTTGGTTGCAACACCTGGTCGCCTTATTGATCTATTAAATAAGGGTGAAGTTCAACTCGATCACTTGCAAATCACAGTTCTTGATGAAGCCGATCAAATGGCTGACATGGGCTTCTTGCCAGTAGTTAAAGAGATTTTGGATCAAGCAAAGCTCGATGGACAACGTCTGTTGTTCTCAGCAACTCTTGACCGCGGTGTTGATTCTTTGGTTCGTCAGTACTTGAAGAACCCAAAGACTCACTCACTTCAAAATGACCGTGCATCTGTTTCAACAATGGAGCACTTCGTTCTTGTGATGAATCCGGGCGATAAAGATGACATTACAAATCAAATTGCTGCACGTAACGGTAAAACCATTATGTTCGTTAAGACTCAACGTGGTGCTGATCGCTTAGCTGACAAACTTGCTCACGCAGGTGTTGCTGTTGGAGCACTTCACGGTGGAAAGTCACAGGCAGTTCGTACTCGTACTCTTGCACTCTTCAAGGATTCAGCTAACGCTGCATTGGTTGCAACAGATGTTGCGGCTCGCGGTATTCACGTTGATGGAATCTCATTAGTTGTGCACGTTGATGCACCAACTGATCACAAAGATTATCTACACCGCGCAGGCCGTACCGCTCGTGCTGGTGAAGCTGGAACTGTTGTAACAATCGCTACAACTAAGCAGCAGAAATCAATTGGTAGCCTGACTTCACGTGCTGGTGTTACTCCAAAATTTGTTGGTGTCACACCATTAAGCACCGAACTTATGAAGATCACTGGCGCACAAGAGCCATCAGGTGTTCCATACATTCAACCAATCGTTGAAAAATCAGTACGAAGTGGCGGCAATAAGCGCCCTCGTCCTAACTCAAGTCAGCGTCGCCGCCGCCCTCGTTAAGTAAGAGTTCTCGATAGGGTTTGCTCTATGACTATTGCGAATCCATTTGCCACACGAAGTGAGCTTGAGTTTGAGTTGCCACCTTTTGCCCTCATTAAAGAGGAGCACTATCTGCCTGCCTTTTATGAAGGATGCAAACAACAGTTAGCTGAAGTCAAGGCGATTCTTGATGCGCCAGGTGCCGCAACATTTGAAAATACAATTGTTGCTTTAGAAAAAAGTGGACAGATGTTGATGCGCACTTTGTTGGTCTTTTTTAATAAATCTTCAAGCGATACCAGCGATTCATTAGATGCAATCGAAGAAGAAATGGCACCAAAACTTGCTGCCCACCAAGATGCCATCAATCTCAATCCTGTTCTCTTTGCGCGCATTAAGAATCTCTACGATAACCGCGAGTCAATTGGTCTCAATAGCGAGGATGCCTGGTTGCTGGAGCGCTACTACAAAGATTTAATTCATGCTGGAGCCCACCTGACAGAATCTGAGCGCAATCGTCTTAAGCAACTCAATGAAGAGCTTTCAAAATTGGAAACTCAGTTTTCAAAAAATGTTTTAGCCGATACAAATGATTTAGCTGTTTTAGTTGAAACTATTGAAGAGCTCGATGGCTTGAGTGAAAATGAGATTGCTTCTGCGGCTTCTGCGGCCAACGATCGTGGCCATGACGGTAAATGGCTTATCGGTATGGTGAATTTTTCAGGTAATCCAGTATTGAATTCCTTGACTAATCGCGAGCTGCGCCAAAAAATAATGCAGCAATCACTACTTAAAGCTAACCGCACGAATGACAATGACAACAAGCCGGTATTGCTGCAGGTAGTTAAGTTGCGTGCTGAGCGGGCTAAATTATTTGGCAAGAACACTCATGCCGAGCACGTTATTGCGGTGCAGACTGCCGAACATCCAGACAATGTGCATGCAATGCTTCGTAAAATTGCACCTGCTGCTGTTCGTAACGCCAAAGCTGAAGCCGAAGATCTCAAGAAATCAGCTGGAACTGATATCCAAAGTTGGGATTGGGGCTTTTATACCGAACAAGTTCGTCTTGAAAAATACAACATCGATACCAGCAAGATGCGCCCTTATTTTGAACTGGAATCCGTTTTAGTTAATGGAATCTTTTTTGCTGCCAATAAACTTTTTGGGATTACTTTCAAAGAACGTCCTGATTTGGTTACCTACCATCCAGAAGCACGTGCTTTTGAAGTCAGCAATGAAGACGGCTCAAAGCTTGGCCTATTCATTGGGGATTTCTACACACGCGATTCAAAGCGTGGTGGTGCATGGATGAATAATCTGGTCGATCAAAACTTCCTCTTTAATCAACTCCCGGTGGTTGTAAATAACCTTAATATTCCTAAACCTCCAGCAGGTAAACCAACTTTGCTGACATTCGATGAAACAACGACGTTGTTCCATGAGTTTGGTCATGCACTCCATGGATTGCTTTCGCAAGTTAAATATCCTCGTGTATCCGGCACAAGCGTTCAGCGCGACTTTGTTGAATTCCCATCACAGGTCAATGAGATGTGGATCTTATGGCCAGAAGTAGTTGAAAATTATGCGCGCCATTATGAAACTGGCGAGAAATTGCCACAAGAGTGGATTGATAACTTGAAAGCTGCGTCAACATTTAATGAAGGTCATGCGACGACTAGTTACTTAGCTGCAGCAATTCTTGATTTAGCGTGGCACTCATTGAATACCCAAGAGGCGGCAAAAGTTACTGATGTAGAAGCCTTTGAAGCCCAAGCAATAAAGGACTACGGACTTGAGTTTGCGCCAGTCCCAACCCGCTACAGATCTACATACTTCTCGCACATCTTTGCCGGCGGTTACTCTGCTGGTTATTACGGTTATGTCTGGTCTGAAGTCTTAGATGCTGACACTGTTGATTGGTTCAAAGAAAACGGTGGTTTAACTCGTAAGAACGGTGAACACTTTAGAAACACACTGCTTGGACGCGGTGGATCAATTGATTCAATGCAGATGTTCCGCAATTTCCGTGGGCGTGATTCAAAGATCGAGCCGCTGTTGAAGCGTCGCGGTTTGCTTTAGTTCTAGCCAGCAGAGCCAGAACCTGATGGCCCGGCCTTGCGCTGAACTTGTGGAGCTCCTCCACTGCGTTGTCCGCCGCGAATCTTTGATCCAGATTCGGCATGTGACTGTGTACCTGGAGCGCCTGGTTTATTTTTCTTTGCTTCAAGGGCAGCAAGCATTCTTGCTTTCATGTCATCATTCTTATCGGCCATGAGAGAACCTTACTAGTTAACTTGAACTCTCTTTGTACTCACGCAAGCGCTCTAAAACTTCAGATTCACGATATCGACGATGGCCACCTAAGGTGCGAATCGCGGTGAGCTTGCCTGCTTTTGCCCATCGAGTAACTGTTTTAGGGTTCACATGAAAACGTGCAGCGACCTCTTTAGGGGTAAGTAGGTTTTCAGCATCAGGCAAGCGCGTCATCTCTTCCCCTTCCATCAAAGCTTAACGGTGTCCGAATTGCTCCGTATTGTGGTGAAGTATCGCGACTAAAAGGCCTATATGCAATATGAATGTGGTGAATTAATTAGCTGATTCCAGGGCTTGAACCCTGCGCCAACGTGACATGAGCCGTTCATAACCCTGGCCAGCCATAAGTCCGTCGGCGGCGGCAAGACCAGAGAGTGAATGCAAAACGTCTTCTATTGAAGTATCCGCTGGTAAGCCATCTTCATCGTTATCGCGCAACGCTTTATCTAAATACAGCGCAAGGCCGCCGTAATCTAATTCAACATATGACTTTGGATGAAACATTTCTAGCCATCCAATTAAGTTTTCTAGATCTTGTTCTACTGGACCTTCACCAAATGCGCTTACAACAGTTTGGTGAGCAACTTCTGCTCGGGCTTTGGCATTTGCAATTGTTGCCTGTGCTTTAGTGAACAGTCCGTTTATATTTTCACCGCGTGTGCGTTCTTCAGGCATAAAAAGCAGGAACCAACGTGGAGGAATTACCCACGTTTCATTTAAAATATGTGGAACTTTATCTTCAAGTAAATCAACACCTGCTGTTATGACTTCTTCCATTGCAGGTGAAACAAAATATGGAACAACGCTACTTGGCAATGAATCCTTAAAATTATCTAACGCTGCCCAACAACGTGTAGCTGTTGACCATGGTGCAACATAGCGTTCACCGTCGATATCTAAAATATGCACACCGTCAGGACGCCCAGCAGGAGGTTCGGGGACAACGGTACGTTGCAACGCAAAGGATTCTTCTTTTAAATAACTCTGATCACTAATGTCAAGAGATTGCCAACGTAAACGATCAGCAGGATCAAATGCTGAAAGTGGTTCGTACACTCTCAGTGAAGCGACGTACGGTGTAGGTCTCACGCACGTGGAATGAAATTGCCTTCGGCAAAAGGATCATCGTCATCCCGATTGCGTGAAGGTTCAACATCGCCGTGAAGTTCTTTCGCAAGACGATCTAAATCCATATCTTGTGAGTTATATTTCAAATCACGAGCAACTTTGGTCTGTTTTGCTTTGGCTCGGCCGCGACCCATATGCGAGCTCCTTAACTTTTTGCGTGTTCGTCAGAGGCGAAGGTTATCGCGCTCTGTAGGTGCCTTCCAAAGTTGAGCGTGAATCGGAGGCCTTCCTAGCCTCTACAACGCCTGCGACCCACGCTTTCATTCCCCGGGCAGCCAGAGATCGAAGGGCTAAATCGGCAGAATCAGCCGAGATGATCGCCGTCATCCCGATGCCGCAGTTCCAGGTGCGCTCCATATCGGCCTGCGGCACTGCACCAACTGTAGACAAATACTCCATCTCAATTGGTAGCGACCATGTGGCGCGATCATAAATAGCAGTTAAATGTTCAGGAATAACGCGCGCAGTATTTTCTGCAATTCCGCCGCCAGTAATATGTGAAAAAC
Organism: Actinomycetota bacterium; assembly: GCA_009698445.1. GTDB lineage: Bacteria > Actinomycetota > Actinomycetes > Nanopelagicales > Nanopelagicaceae > Planktophila. The sequence goes on along the minus strand of WLQG01000008.1, from coordinate 5,712 downwards.
CACGCAGCTTTCCTTGCATTGATTTAATTAACGCCAAGCAATCCAAGGCATAAATTTCAGTTGGTGTTAAAAATACTTCACCGGAAGTTTTCCCGTATTCGCTCACGTAGGCATCAAGTGAAAGTTTGGCAGTTTTTATAATGTGGCGAACTAATGAAAAACCATTAGCATGAAAACCGCTTGAGGGCATTGCAATTAACACATCACCTTCTTGAACAAGATGTGCACCTAGCTGCAAATGAGCATCAACAACGCCAGTTGCTGCACCTGCAACATCAAACTCATCATCTTCCAACAAACCTGGGTGTTCTGCAGTTTCTCCGCCAATTAAAGCAGTCCCTGCTTTTTCACAACCGCGTGCAATTCCTGCCACAATTTCGGCAATACGTTCTGGAATAACTTTTCCGACGGCAATGTAATCCGTCATAAATAATGGTTCTGCTCCACATACAACTAAATCATCTACAACCATTGCTACTAAATCTTCGCCGATAGTGTCGTATTTACCAAGGGCACGAGCAATCTCGGTTTTAGTTCCAACACCATCGGTTGATGTTGCTAGCAAAGGTTTTTTCATATTCTTTAAGGCGCTTGCGTCGAACAGTCCAGCAAACCCACCAATTCCACCCATTACTTCTGGACGTGACGCCTTAGTAATTGAAGCTTTCATTAATTCAACTGCGCGATCTCCTGCATCGATATCTACGCCAGCGGCTTTATACGTACTCATTTAGTGACCATGAACTTCGGTGATTTCAAGACGCATCTTGCCCTCAGACATATCAGCTGGGATTCGAATGGGATACGTTCCAGTAAAGCAAGCCCCGCATAGCTTATTTTCATCAACTTGGGTTGATTCAATTAAACCTTCAAGAGATACATATCCCAAGGAATCGGCACCAATAGAACGGCGAATCTCTTCAACTTCTAATCCGCTTGCAACTAGTTCGGCACGTGTTGCAAAGTCGATTCCATAAAAACATGGCCACTTAACTGGTGGTGATGAAATACGCACATGAATCTCTCGAGCTCCAGCCTCACGCAACATTCGAACTATCGCGCGTTGTGTGTTTCCTCGAACTATTGAGTCATCAACAACCACAATCCGCTTACCTTCAATTATTTCACGAAGTGGATTGAGCTTTAAACGAATACCTAGTTGGCGAATTGTTTGGGACGGTTGAATAAATGTTCGACCAACGTATGAGTTTTTAACTAATCCCATCCCAAATGGGATACCTGAGCCTTTTGCATAACCAATCGCGGCAGGGGTTCCAGATTCTGGTACTGGGATAACGAGATCTGCTTCAACTGGTGCTTCCTTAGCCAATCTCTCACCAATACGAACACGTGTTGCATGAATTCCTTGGCCAGCAATTGTTGTATCTGGTCGTGCCAAATAAACATATTCAAAAAGACAGCCCTTGGGTTCTGCAACTGCCCAACGATTAGAGCGAACTCCATTGGCGTCGATGGCAACAAATTCTCCAGGTTCTATTTCGCGCACAAATGCTGCACCAACGATATCTAACGCAGCTGACTCTGATGCAACTACCCATCCGTTTTCTAGCTTTCCTAAAACTAATGGTCGAACACCATGGCGATCGCGGGTTGCATATAAAGTATTTTCATCCATGAAGACAAGAGAGAACGCACCTTCAAGTTGTGGCAATACTGTCATTGCGCTGGCTTCAACATTTTTTTCATTTTGCAATGAGATGAGAGCAGTCATGATTTCAGTATCAGTCGTAGCTCCACCTTCACGCCCAGTACTTGGCTCTAGTTTTTGAACTAGTTCAGCTAAGTCGCCAGTATTTGTGAGGTTGCCATTGTGCGCCAAAGCCAGTGTTCCGTACTTGGTTGGGCGCAAAGTTGGCTGGGCGTTAACCCACGTGCTTGACCCTGTGGTGCTGTATCGGCAATGACCAATCGCTAGATTTCCAGGCAAAGTAGCTAAATCACTTTCAGTAAAGACTTGTGAAACTAAACCCATATCTTTATAAACAAGAATTCTGCTGCCATCACTAGTAGCAATTCCTGCTGATTCAGTTCCGCGATGTTGTAATGCATACAGCCCATAAAAAGTTAACTTTGCGACTTCTTCGCCCGGGGCCCACACACCAAAAACTCCACAAGCATCTTGAGGGCCTTTGTCTTCACCTAAGACGTTGTGATTAAGTAAGCCGTCGGGGCGTCTCATGCTTGAATCCTAATTGGTAAATACTCTGAAAGATCGGCGCGAACCCCTGAAGCGATTATGTCGCCGTTATTTAATGCATCTATCCAAATGATTTCACCGCTGGCTAATGCCAACCAAGTCGCTGCGTTCATCTCAATTACATTTGCAGGAGTCCCGCGAGTATGTGTTGGCCCGTCACCGCATTGCACTGCGGCATACGGTGGAATCCGGACTTCAATTGCACGGCCAGGAGCTTTAGCAGTTAAAAGCGCAAGCGTGCGTTTCACTTCCTCTAGGACCTCTTGATCGCGCATTGCTATTATCCAAACAACCGTGGGAATGTTGATGTGTGAACTTCACGAAGTTCACTTAGGGAAATGATGGACTCATTAATAGTAAGTGAATCTCCCCCGGTGGTTCCAAGCTTTGAAATTTCGATGGAGTATTTAGTTGCTAAAGCCTGCAACTGAGAAGTTTTGTTTGATTCGATAGCAACAATGACGCGGCCTGGGGTTTCACTTAATAGATCTACTGCCGGATTACTAAGCGAAATGACTGCGCCAACGTTATGACGCAACACCATTTCAGTTAAGCCTGCAGATAATCCTCCCTGGCTCAAATCATGGGCGGCGTTAAAGAAAGCGTTTCCTTCTAGTAGTAGCTCGATAAGCCGCATTTCACGGGCTAAATCAGCTGTTGGCGATTGACCAACGCGTTGGCCATGTAAGAAAGCCCATTCGCTGCCCGCAAGATCTTCCTGTGTTTGACCAAGCAAATAAAGCTCAAGCCCTGCAGATGTAAAACTCATAGGTGTACGGGTTCGTACATCTTGAATGACGCCAAGTACACCAATGACTGGTGTTGGCAAGATTGCTACTGAGCCAGTTTGATTATAAAAAGAAACATTGCCACCTGTTACAGGAAGGCCCATTTCTAAACAACCATCAGCTAATCCACGAACAGATTCGGCAAACTGCCACATTACTCCTGGATCTTCGGGAGAACCGAAGTTAAGGCAATTTGTTACTGCAAGTGGTCTAGCACCAGCAGTTGCAATATTTCGAGCAGCTTCAGCTAATGCCAACTTTGCACCTTGATAAGGATTTAAATATGACCAGTTAGCATTTGCATCAGTTGAAATTGCAACGCCCAAGTTAGTTGTCTCATCTAGGCGAACCATTCCAGAATCATCAGGTTGAGCTTGAATAGTATTTCCCTGAACATATTTATCGTATTGAGCCGTGACCCACGATTTATCGGCCAAGTTTGGAGCTCCAGCAAGTTTTAATACTGCCGCTTTAATTTCAGCTGCACTATTGGGCATTGGAACATTTACTTTTTGGGAATTAACTTCATCAATATATGCGGGTTGTGCCATGGGGCGGTTATAGACCGGTCCTTCATGGGCCACAGTGCGTGGTGGCACATTGACAATAACTTCGCCGTTCCATGTAATTTCAAGTCGATCGCCATCAGTGACTTCACCGATAACAGTTACTGTGACATCCCACTTCTTGCAGATTTCTAAAAAGCGGCCAATCTTGCTCGGTTCAACAATTGCGCACATACGCTCTTGCGATTCTGACATCAAGATTTCTTCAGGCGAAAGCGATGGATCGCGAAGCGGGACTTTATCCAGGGCTACCTGCATACCGCCGCTACCACCAGAGGCAAGCTCGCTTGTTGCACACGATAAGCCAGCCCCGCCAAGGTCTTGAATTCCCACAACGAGATCTTCCGCAAAAATTTCTAGCGAACATTCGATCAAAACCTTTTCAACAAATGGATCTCCTACTTGAACACTTGGACGCTTTGTAGATCCGCCAGAACCAAATGTTTCAGAAGCTAGAACTGATACACCACCGATTCCATCACCACCGGTTTTAGCACCGTATAAAACTACAAGATTTCCAGCACCTGCAGCTTTAGCTAACTTAATATCGCCGTGCTTCATTACGCCAACGCATAAAGCATTTACTAATGGATTGCCAATATAAGTTTCATCAAAAACAACTTCGCCACCGATATTTGGTAAACCAAGGCAGTTTCCATATCCGCCAACTCCAGCAACAATTCCCGGAAGTACGCGCCTTGTATCTGCTGCATCGGCCGGCCCAAATCGCAAAGGATTCATGACTGCTATTGGTCGTGCACCCATCGTCAAAATATCGCGCACGATTCCGCCAACACCTGTAGCTGCGCCTTGATACGGCTCGATGAAAGATGGGTGGTTGTGTGATTCAATTTTAAAAGTTACGGCATAACCTTGACCAACATCTACAACTCCTGCATTTTCACCAATACCGACTAGCAATGCATCAGATTTTGGAGCTTTGTCGCCGAACTGCTTTAAATGTACCTTTGATGATTTATATGAACAGTGTTCAGACCACATCACTGAATACATTGCTAATTCCGATGAAGTTGGGCGTCGACCTAAGATTTCCTTAATGCGTGCATACTCATCGGGCTTTAGGCCGAGTTCTGCAAAGGGCTGTACGTTATCTGGAGTTGATTGCGCAATTGAAACGGTATCAAGTGACATTATTTCACCATCGCATTTAATATCGATGTAAAGAAGCCAAGGCCTTGTGCAGATGGGCCAGTAAGTTCATTAATCGCATGCTCAGGGTGTGGCATCAGACCAACAACATTGCCGCGCGCATTAGTTATTCCAGCGATCAAATTCCTTGATCCATTGGGGTTTTGGCCAACATATCGAGCGATGACACGTCCTTCACCTTCAAGTTGGGCAAGGGTGTTGTCATCGCATTGAAAAGAACCTTCGCCATTTTTTAGTGGAATTACAATCTTTTCTCCGCTTTTATATGAAGAAGTCCAGGCAGTTGTGTTATTTACTATTTCAATCTCTTGATCTCGACATAAGAAGTGGAGATCAGAGTTACGAGTAAGGGCCCCAGGTAATAAATGTGATTCGCACAAAACTTGAAAACCATTGCAGATTCCTAAGACTGGCATTCCTTTGCCTGCAGCTTCAATTACTAAACTCATCACTGGAGCAAAGCGAGAAATTGCTCCACAGCGAAGATAATCCCCATAGGAAAATCCACCGGGCAAAATAACAGCATCTACATTTTTGAGATCGGCATCGGCATGCCACAGCGATACTGCCTCTGATCCACCGGCAACAACTGCACGCGCGGCATCACGATCATCTAGAGTTCCAGGAAAAGTTATGACACCAACGCGCATTACTTTTCCACTCTCACAACAAAGTTTTCGATAACTGGATTAGAAAGCAAAACTTCGGCTGCTTTTTCAACTTGTGCTAACTGATCAGCAGTTGGCTCGCCTTCCACTTCGATTTCAAAGCGCTTGCCTTGTCGGACTGATTTGGCAAAGGAGAATCCAAGTCGAGGCAGCGCAGATGCCACAGCATTGCCTTGCGGATCAAGAATCTCTGGTTTTAACATCACATCAACCACGATCTTTGCCATTGTCATATTCTCCCTTGATTAGAACGTGCTGCCAGTTAAACGATAAAAAGCTTCCTCATAACGAAGTGCAGTTTT
>WLQG01000007.1 GCA_009698445.1 Actinomycetota bacterium | reverse complement strand
GTTGATGCTTCTCCACCTGAAAGTGGACCTTGGTATGCAATTGTGTAAGTCTTTACGGCTGCACTAGCTGTTGGTACTGAAGCTACGCCAAAAGCAACGGCTGCAGCAGTAACAATGGCAAGTGAACCCTTGATCTTCTTGTTCATGTAGTGCCTTTCCTGTTCTTGTGTCCCGGGACAGGGAGGCGCTTAGGGTAACGGCAGGGGCGGGCTAATCACAAGCCCAATTGAGCATATAAGAGGCAGGTTTAGTTGCGGTTATGTAACGTTTTCATGTACTTGCAAACGATTAGCCCTCTGGCACCGCATCCGGGCTAATTACTGCCTGCGCCACCTGCTTCATCGACAATCTGCGGTCCATGGCCGCCCTTTGAATCCAGGAAAATGCGTCAGGTTCTGAGAGATTAAGCGCCTTCATTAAAATACCTTTAGCTCGGTCAATGATTTTACGAGTTTCAAGTCGATCGTGTAAATCGGCAACTTCTGCAGCCAATGATTTCATTTGTGTGTGACGGCTAATTGCTATTTCAATTGCAGGAACTAAATCACCAATAGTAAATGGTTTAACAACGTATGCCATGACGCCAGCATCGCGAGCTCGTTCAATCAGTTCTTTTTGAGAAAATGCGGTCAACATTAAAACTGGAGCTAAATCAATAATTTTTTCAGCTGCAGATATTCCATCGAGGATGGGCATCTTGACATCGAGGATTGCTAAATCTGGTTTATGTTTGTTAGTCAAATCTATTGCTTCTTGACCATTAGTAGCTTGAGCAACAACTTCATAACCGGCACCTTGCAACATTTCTACAAGATCCATACGGATAAGTGCCTCATCTTCTGCGACGAGAATACGAACGTTCATTTCTCATTTAACCTTTCGCAGATGACTTACTAAATATCGTGCCCCGAGTCGGATTTGAACCGACACTGTGCAGTGTTTGAGACTGCCCTCTCTACCGTTGGAGTACCGAGGCCTTTAGCGATATGTCAACGGAGGCAATCTTAGCGGTAAGCCGCAGCCACTCCACCAACTGCATCTCCTACGCGGTGAACGCGCATCGCGTTCGTTGAGCCTGGAATTCCAGGAGGTGATCCAGCAACAATCATTACTTCGTCACCTTTACTCGCACGACCAGAATCGATCAAAACGCTATCGACTAACTTAACCATCTCATCGGTTGCACCAACAACGGGCGTCAACATAGATTCAACGCCCCACGAAAGTGCTAATCGGTTGTACGTACCCGAATCTGGCGTCATTGCAAGAATTGGAATAGGGGAACGCAGACGTGACATTCGGCGGGCTGAATCGCCACTTTGTGTAAAGGCAACTAAATACTTAGCACCAACAATTGCGCCAACTTCTGTAGCGGCTTTTGTTATTGCGCCACCCTTAGTGCGAGGTGGAGTTTTGATTGGGCGGATTCGGTCTAGTCCACCTTCTTCAGTCTTTTGAATAATGCGGGCCATTGTTTCAACGGCCTCAATTGCAAATTCGCCCACACTTGTTTCGCCAGAAAGCATCAACGCATCTGCGCCATCAAGGACAGCATTTGCACAATCTGTGGCTTCGGCGCGTGTTGGACGTGAGTTTGTAATCATGGAATCAAGCATCTGTGTAGCAACGATTACTGGTTTGGCCATATCGCGGGCAAGTTCAACACACATCTTTTGTACCAACGGAACGTCTTCAATTGGGAGCTCTACGCCGAGATCTCCGCGAGCCACCATGATGCCATCGAAAGCTTCAACGATTCCTACAAGATTTTCAACTGCCTGCGGCTTTTCAATTTTGGCAATTACTGGAACACGAATTCCTTCTTCGTCCATAATCTTATGGACATCTTTTATATCTTCGGCACTTCGCACGAATGAGAGCGCAATAAAATCTGCACCTGCTCGCAGCCCCCAGCGAAGATCATCAATATCTTTTGTTGACAGGGCTGGAACCGATACAGCTACACCTGGCAAGTTGATTCCTTTGTTATTGCTAACTGCACCTGGCTCAATGACCTTAGTTACAACGTCATTTCCTTTTACTTCGACAACTTCGACTGTAACTTTTCCATCGTCGATAAGAATACGATCTCCGGCTTTGCAATCCCCCGGTAACCCCTTGTATGTCGTTCCAACGCGCTCTTTTGTTCCTTCGACATCGTCAGTTGTAATTGTGAAAATATCTCCACGCGCTAAATCATGAGGACCCGCTTTAAAGCGAGCAAGGCGAATCTTTGGTCCCTGTAAATCCACAAGGATTGCCACTGGCCGACCCGCAGCTTTTGCTGCAGCACGCACGCGATCAAGGCGACCTTGATGTTCTTCGTATGAACCGTGAGAAAGATTAAGTCGAGCCATATTCATGCCAGCATCAATGAGCTCCTTAACTTTTTCAGGAGATTCAACTGCTGGACCCATCGTGCACACAATCTTTGCTCTACGCATGTTCCTACCTTAAACCATTAGTTGGCGTGTTGTGGGCTCAATCGGTGACGGCAGCTGCGTCTCTCCAGTGAGATATCTATCAACAGATGCTGCTGCACTTCTTCCTTCTGCAATTGCCCAAACGATAAGTGATTGCCCGCGCCCAGCATCTCCTGCAACGAAGATTCCTTCTTCACTCGTTTCAAAATCAGAGTTACGTGCGATGTTTCCGCGATCATCCAATTTTACTTCTAATTGCTTAATGAGATCAGATTGCTCAGGACCGGTGAAGCCCATTGCAAGAAATACAAAATCAGCTGGTATTTCCTTTTGTGAGTTCGCTACTGGTTCGAATTTTCCATTTTCAAACTTAGTTTCAACAACGCGAATCGCACGTAGGTTTCCATCGGCATCACCTAGAAATTCTTCTGTGCTGACAGAAAACATACGGTTGTCATCTTCTTCGTGCGCACTTGATACCCGATAAATCATTGGGTAGGTCGGCCATGGTTGTGAATCTGGTCGCTCGTCACTTGGACGCGGCATAATTTCAAGTTGGGTGATACTGGCAGCGCCCTGGCGGATAGAAGTACCCAAGCAATCGGCACCAGTGTCGCCGCCACCAAGAATAACTACGTGCTTGCCTGCAACATTTATTGGTGAGACATCAATTTCACCCAACGCTTGCCTATTACCCCAGGGCAAGAACTCCATGGCTTGGTAAATTCCTTTTAATTCGCGACCAGGAACTGGTAAGTCTCGCCATTTGGTTGCGCCAACGGCCAAGACAATCGCATCATATTTTTTGCGAAGGTCTGCGCCAGTTACTTCAGTACCAACATCTACGCCGGCGCGAAAGCGTGTTCCCTCTTTTTCCATTTGCGACAAACGGCGATCAAGAATGTGTTTTTCCATTTTAAATTCTGGAATTCCATAGCGAAGCAATCCACCAATTTTATCTGCGCGCTCGAACACGGCTACGGTATGACCTGCGCGCGTAAGCTGTTGAGCTGCCGCTAAGCCAGCTGGGCCAGAACCAACAACTGCAACTGTCTTTCCAGTGATGCGATCCGGTGCAAGGGGAATTACCTGCCCAGCATCAAAAGCTTCTTCAATTGTTCGGAGCTCAACTTGCTTAATAGTTACCGCATCACGATTGATTGCAACAACACAGGCAGTTTCACACGGTGCCGGACATAAACGACCAGTGAACTCAGGAAAATTATTTGTGGCATGTAAGCGGTTAATTGCTTCAACCTTGTCACCGCGCCAAATCAAGTCGTTCCATTCGGGGATTAAATTGCCAAGCGGGCATCCGGAATGGCAAAAAGGAATTCCACAGTCCATGCATCGGCCTGCTTGTTTCTGCAGATGTTCAAAGCTCTGTGGTTCATAGACTTCGCGCCAATCCTGAATTCGCACATCAACTGGTCGCCGAGTTGGAACTTCGCGCGCTGTAGTCATAAATCCCTTTGGATCAGCCATTTGCTGCAACCTCCATCACTAATGCATCAACTGGTAAACCTTCGCGGGTAGCTCGCGCCATTGCTTCTAAAACTCGCGCATAGTCGCGAGGCATTACTAGTGAGATTCGATTGAGCGCGCTTTCCCAATCTTTCAATAGTTCAAGAGCGACTGCCGAACTAGTTTCATCAGCAAATGCACTAATGAGTGCGCGCAGGCTCTCTTTCTGATCTACAGGAACTGCCAGGATATCGACCATATCTGCATTTACATTCATCGGATCAAGATCCAATACAAATGCACGCCCCCCGGACATACCTGCAGCAAAATTTCGGCCGGTGCGACCAAGAACAACAACGGTTCCACCAGTCATGTATTCACACCCGTGATCACCAATTCCTTCAACAATTGCAGTGGCCCCAGAGTTACGGACACAGAAACGTTCTCCGACAACTCCTCGAATCATTATCTGTCCTGAAGTTGCACCGTAACCGATGACATTTCCAGCAATAACATTTTCGGAAGATTTAAATGCTGACTTTTCATCCGGTCGAACAATCACTCGACCGCCTGAGATTCCCTTTCCAACATAATCATTTGAATCTCCAAATAAGCGAATTGTCAGACCGCGTGGAATAAAAGCACCCAGAGACTGTCCAGCTGAACCGTGCAGAGTTACATCGATTGTGTCATCGGGAAGTCCTGATCCACCATGCAGACGAGTAATTTCTGCGCCCAGCATAGTTCCGACCGTGCGATTTACATTTCGTACTGGAAGATCAATGCGCACTAATTCTTTTCGCGCTAATGCTGCTTCAGACAATTTAATCAACGTGTTATCCAGGGCTGCATCTAGACCGTGGTCTTGCTTAGTCGTGTTGTGCAACGGACTTACAACATCTGGGCGTAGAAGGAGTGGTGCAAGATCTAAGCCACTGGCCTTCCAATGTTCAACCGCTGCCTTGGTATTGAGATACTCGACATGACCAACTGCTTCTAGCAAAGTCTTAAAGCCCAAGCTTGCCAAAATTTCGCGGACTTCTTCGGCTATGTACTCAAAGAAAGTTTCAACGAACTCTGGCTTGCCACTAAAGCGCTTACGAAGCTCTGGGTTTTGTGTCGCAACACCCACAGGGCAGGTATCAAGATGACACACACGCATCATGATGCACCCTGAAACAACTAGTGGCGCAGTTGCAAATCCAAACTCTTCTGCTCCAAGAAGGGCGGCAATAACAACATCACGACCAGTTTTTAGTTGGCCATCAGTTTGAACAACAATGCGATCGCGAAGATTATTAAGCAAAAGGGTTTGCTGAGTTTCAGCTAACCCAAGTTCCCATGGCGCCCCAGCATGCTTCAGGGATGTCAACGGAGAAGCTCCGGTTCCACCATCATGACCAGAAATAAGAACAACATCTGCGTGAGCCTTACTTACTCCAGCAGCAACGGTTCCGACGCCAACTTCTGCAACAAGTTTGACGTGTACACGTGCATTCTTATTTGCATTCTTTAAATCATGAATGAGTTGGGCTAAATCTTCAATGGAATAAATATCATGATGCGGCGGCGGAGAGATTAGCCCAACGCCGGGGGTTGAATAACGTACTTTTGCAACCCATGGATAAACCTTGTTACCAGGCAACTGTCCACCTTCACCGGGCTTGGCTCCTTGTGCAATTTTGATTTGAATATCATCCGAGTTAACAAGGTAATCACTAGTAACACCAAATCGGCCCGAAGCAACTTGCTTGATAGCTGAGCGCTTTGAATCCCCATTAGCCATCGGCAAGTAACGTTCTGGATCTTCCCCACCTTCACCAGTATTGGATTTTCCGCCAATACGATTCATTGCAATGGCTAAAGTTTCATGAACTTCTTGTGAAACTGACCCATATGACATTGCGCCAGTTGAAAAACGCTTAACAATTTCTGACACGGATTCCACTTCATCAATTGAGATTGATGGACGCACATGATCATTAAATTCAAATAACCCACGTAACGTCATTAAACGTGCACTTTGATCATTAACGCGGTTGGTGTAACGCTTAAATATGTCATAGCGCTTATTGCGAGTTGAGTGCTGCAAAGTAAAGACAGTCTCTGGGTCAAAGAGGTGCGGTTCACCTTCGCGACGCCATTGGTATTCCCCGCCGATTGGAAGTCGCTTTGTTCCTGGTATTGCTCCCCCAGGTGGATATGCAATGTGGTGACGCGCAATAGTTTCTTGTGCAATTACATCCAGACTGACGCCACCCAAACGCGATGTCGTGCCGACGAAGTACTCATCAACAACTTCTTTGCTCAATCCAATTGCTTCAAAAACTTGAGCACCTGTGTAGGAAGCGATTGTGCTAATACCCATTTTGGACATCACCTTGAGGACGCCTTTGCCTAAGCTCTTAATTAAATTGCGCACAGCCTTTTCCGGAGTAATTCCAGTAATGACACCTTGCAACACTAAATCTTCAGCAGTTTCCATAGCTAGGTACGGATTAACGGCTGCAGCACCATACCCAATCAACAATGCCACGTGATGAACTTCGCGAACATCACCGGCTTCGATAACTAGGCCAACTTTGGTGCGTGTTTTCTCGCGGATCAAATGATGATGAACTGCAGAAGTGAGAAGTAGCGATGGAATCGGTGCTTCTTCAGCGTCAGCATCTCGATCTGAAAGAACAATAATGCGAGCACCTTCACTGATTGCTTGTGATACTTCGGCTTTAATTTCTTCTAAACGTTCACGTAATGAATCTCCCCCATCGGCCACAAAAAATAGCCCGCGAATAACGTGTGCGCTCAAGCCAGGATAATCACCATCAGCGTTAACGTGAATAATTTTTGCGAGCTCATCATTATCAATCACCGGAAAAGCTAAAGAAATTTGGCGACAGCTACTCGGGCCTGGGTCTAACAAGTTGTGCTCTGGACCCATTGAAGTTCCAAGGCTTGTGACTAGCTCTTCTCGAATCGCATCAAGAGGTGGATTAGTAACTTGAGCAAATAGTTGTGAGAAATAATCAAAAATCAAACGTGGCTTATCGGATAGAGCTGCAATGGGAGTATCTGTTCCCATCGAACCCAAAGCCTCTAAACCATTTTTAGCCATAGGTGTAATAAGGATTCGAACTTCTTCTTCTGTGTAACCAAATGCGCGTTGACGGCGCAACACTGATGAGTGCGGATAAACAATGTGCTCGCGTGATGGGAGATCACTTAACTTAACCATCCCTGCATGTAACCAGTCGCTATAAGGAGCCGCTGCAGCTAATTCATCCTTAATTTCACCATCTTCAATAATGCGCCCAGCCTCAATATCAACTAAGAACATCTTGCCTGGTTGCAATCGACCCTTGCGGGCAATATTTTCTGCAGGAATATCTAAAACGCCAACCTCAGAAGCAAGAACTACAAGGCCATCGTTAGTTACCCAAAAACGTGATGGACGCAATCCGTTGCGATCAAGTACTGCGCCAACTTGGTGCCCATCAGTAAATGTCACACATGCAGGTCCATCCCAAGGTTCCATTAACGACGCGTGGAATGCATAGAAGTCACGGCGATTTTGCGGCATGGTTTCGTGATTTTCCCAAGCCTCGGGAATCATCATCAAAACTGCGTGTGGCAACGAGCGTCCACCTAAATAAAGTAATTCTAGGACTTCATCAAATGATGCAGAGTCACTACCCGACATTTCAACAATAGGAAATAAACGCTTAAGATCTCCTGGAATCACATCACTTTCAAGCAAGGATTCGCGCGCACGCATCCAGTTTCGGTTTCCCTTAACTGTATTAATTTCACCATTATGTGCAATGAAACGATATGGATGGGCAAGTGGCCATGATGGGAAAGTATTTGTTGAAAAGCGTGAGTGAACTAATGCCAGCGGAGATTCAACTCGTACATCTGATAAATCTAGAAAAAACTCTTCTAGCTGCCCAGTTGTAAGCATTCCCTTGTAAACAATTGTCTGAGAAGAAAGGGAAGGGAAATACAGTTTGAGCCCATGTTCGGCGCGTTTGCGTAAACAGAATGCTAGACGATCAAGAGCTAACCCAGATTCACCATTTACTCCTGATATAAATAACTGCTGAAAATTTGGCATAACAGAAAGCGCAGTTTTGCCAAGTGAAGTGGAGTTAATAGGAAGTTCGCGCCAACCTAAAATCTTTAAACCTTCTTCTGTTGCAAGCTTTTCAATTGCGCCTTTTACCTCTGCACCTTTTTCTACAAATGCGATTCCAGTGGCATAAGTACCTACGGCTGGCAATTCAAATTCAGTAACTTCTTGAAAAAACTTATCGGGAATTCGAATAAGTATTCCAGCTCCATCACCGCTATCTGGTTCAGCACCTGATGCACCGCGATGTTCAAGGTTACGCAATGCAGTTAAAGCTTTTTCTACGATCTCATGTGTCGCAGTTTTGTTGAGCGTTGCCACCATTGCGACACCGCAAGCGTCATGTTCTTGCGCAGGGTTATAAAGACCTTGCGGTTGCGGGTAATTGGAAGACAAAGCCACGGCGTAGAGCTCCTGTTGTCGTAAGTGAATTGCGGGACAACCTTGGCCCTGGACTGCTGGCAAAGAGTAGCAACAAAAGCTCTGACTCTAAAAGAATTTAAATCCCTGAAACGTGGGCAATCTGACCAATGGCCGCGGTGATGAGCATGCCAAGGCATCCACCAATGATCACGCGAATGGTTGGTATGAGAACTTTTGAACCAGCAGTACGAGCGCTCACAATTCCAGTAAGCACAAGGCCGGCTACCGTGAAAATGACAATGCTCCACGCCTTAGCGCCTAACGTTGGAGCAAAGGCACCAACAAAAGGAACAAAGCCACCGACCGTAAAACTTAATGCAGAGGCAATCGCTGCTTGGACTGGCTTGGCTTTTGTATGTGGGTGTTGACCAAGTTCATCACGCAAATGCGCAGCAAGGGGATCTTTTTTGTGCATCTCTTGTGCGACAGTCATTGCAAGCTCTGGTGAAAGGCCTCGTTCAATATAGATATGTTGTAACTCGATGAGTTCGCCCTCGGGGTCTGCAGCTAAATGTTCAATCTCTAATAATCGATCTGATTCTTCGACATCATTTTGCGAACGAACTGAAACATACTCACCTACAGCCATAGACATAGCGCCTGCGGAGATTCCTGCAAGTCCTGCAGTAATAAGGAAATCATTTTTACCAGCAGCTGCAACACCAATCATGAGAGATGCAGTTGAAACTAATCCATCGTTTGCACCTAAAACTGCCGCACGCAACCAACCCGCACGATGAGTACGGTGGTGCAGATTGCGTTGATAAACATCTTCTAGGGCCATGGAAATTAGCCTACCCGAAAGCTATTGCACTTTCTTTGATTGTCTGGCAAAAGTTAGCGCCGCACCGACAATTACAAGCAAGCTGACCCAGATATTTAAGCGCAACCCGGCAATTGTGTGAGCAGTATCAATACGAATCGATTCGATCACAAGGCGACCAATCGAATAACCCAAGGCATACAGTGTGAAAGTCTGACCCGGCTTTAATCGATGCGCATATTTAATGAGTACGAAGGCTAATAACGTGCACCATATTGATTCGTATAGAAACGTTGGATGGAAAGTTTCAACTGCTGAATATCCCGACGGGCGAAAACGTAAAGGAACTTCCAACGCCCAAGGTGCTTGTAAGGGTCTACCAAAGAGTTCGATGTTAAACCAATTTCCAAATCTGCCTATGGCTTGAGCAAATAAAACACCTGGTACAAGAGAATCTAGAAAAATAGCAAAGGGTGGAAGTTCAATCTTTTTCAGTAACTGACCGTAGCGAAACCATGCTGCTGCTGCGCCTAACGAAATTGCACCCCAAATTCCAAGCCCACCTTGCCAAATTTTGAAGGCATCTAAAGGGTGTCCGCCTGCACCAAAATACGCATCAGGCGATGTGATTACGTGATAGATGCGACCACCAAGAATTCCAAATGGAACGGCTGTGATTGCAACTTCTGAAACCACAGATTTGCCATTGATTGCGCGAGCACAAAAGCGTTTATCACCAAGCCAAATGGCAATTGCAATTCCGGCGATTATGCATAAGGCGTAATGATGAAATGTGAATGGACCCAACTCCAACGTCGAAATAGTTGGTGATGGGATTGCCCGAATCAAGGTTTAACTTGCCTCGAACGCTGCGGAGAACTCGTCAAGTACAAAGCCGCTGTTCTTGCGCTCCCACAACTTCCCATTGAAAAATACAGTTGGAGTTCCCTTAACGTTGTATTTCGCCATTGAGTCATAAGCTGCTTTAACTTGATCTAGCTTTGAACCTTTAGTAACACAGTCGACAAACTTATTAGACGTAAGCCCAACATACCCGCCGATTTTTACTAAATTCTTGGGTGTATAAAAACCAGAGTTTTCAAGTGCAGGTTGAACCATGTACATGGCTTTGTGGAAATCTAAATAGTGCCCCTCATCGGCCGCACAATATGCGGCATTTGCCGCAGTAACTGATTCATTGCCGAGAAATGAAAGTACGTGGTAAACAACATTAGCTTTCTTTGTGCGGACTAAATCATCAATGTATGCACCATTCGCGCCTTCAAATGTATTACAGATTGGGCACTGTGGGTCTTCCCATAAATCGATAGTTTTGGCGGCGCCAGTGTTAATCGTAATTCCAGAACCATTAGCTACATCAACGCTTGCAGAAACCGGAGCGCCTACTTTAAAATTATTTAAGGCAGCAAAAGATTCATTAGCTTTGGTCTTTTGACCTACAACGCTAAAAATAGCGCCTGTTGCAACAACAAGAGTGACCATGCCGATTACTAACCATCGAGTGAAATTGTCTCCGCCAGATGCTTTAGTTGCCTTAACCTGCTTTGCCATTACTGCTCCTCGATTTTCTGAAGTGGTTTCTCAACACTTAATAGTCCATATGGGAAAAAGTATAGATATATGCCCGTCATTGCCAACCCTAAATCGCGCATAATTTCCAATAGATAAGCCCGGTGCACTTGGGCAGCTTTGCTTGGATCTACGGCTCCCCCGCCGCCAAAGCAACCACAATCAATGAGTATTCCACGGACCCAGACTGAAATAATTGCGGCCACAAAAATCAGCATCACTGCTGCACCAATCACTGCAGCCAATCGTGCAGAGAGACCAATAATTAACAGCACACCAATTGCAATTTCTAACCATGGCAATGCATAGCCCATGAGATGGGCGATATTTGTTGGAAGAATTTTGTACGCTGCAACCGCGCCTGCAGATTCATCTGGTTTGAAAGCCTTTAACCCGCCAGCAACTAGTAACACTCCACCAAGTAGCAAACGTGAAACCAGAGTAATGACTGGCTGAAATCTATTATTAAACTTTCTCATCGTCCCTCGCGCACACCTAATGCTAATTCTTTGGCTAAAGCCGTGATTGCATCAAGGCCTTCTTGCTCACTTTTTGAGTTGAGCAGCAATTTAATAAATGCAGAACCAACAATGACACCATCAGCATATGCAGCTACATGCTTTGCTTGTTCTCGAGTCGAGACACCTAAGCCAACAGAAACCGGAAGTTCGGTCGCATTTTTTACGCGAGCGACCAAAGCGCTGGCATCGACTGGAATATCAGTGCGCGCACCGGTTACGCCCATAACGGAGGCGGCATAAACAAAGCCCCCAGTTTTTGCGACGACCTGCGCAAGTCGAGCATCTGCAGTACTTGGTGCAACTACATAGATTGGATTAATACCATGTTTAGTTGTTGCTTCAAGCCATCGGTCAGATTCTTCGATTGTTAAATCTGGAGTAATAACTCCTGAACCACCATTTTCCACAATTGATTTGGCAAATGCATCCAGGCCATATTTTTCTATGGGGTTCCAATACGTCATAACTACTGCAGCTACACCAGCATTAGTTGCAGTCTTTAGCGCAGAAAAAACATCGGCGGCATTTGTTCCACCCTTAATTGAAATTTCGGCAGCCTCTTGAATCGTTGGTCCATCCATAACGGGATCGCTATACGGGTAACCAATTTCGATAGCATCAACACCTGCCGCAGCTAATGCGGTAATGGCCTTTGCGCAACCTGACTGGCTTGGAAATCCTGCTGGGATATAAGCAATCAGTGCGGCGCGATTCTCGCTTCGGACCTTTTGAAATACTGCATCAAGCGGTGTGCTCACAGAGGAATTCCAAAGTATTGCGCTGCTGTTTGTACATCTTTATCTCCACGGCCAGAAAGATTTATAAGCAGCGTGGCATCTGGCCCTAATTCATTACCAATTACTAGAGCTCCAGCAAGCGCATGTGCAGTTTCAATCGCTGGAATAATTCCTTCGGTTCGACACAACAATGCAAATGCCGCCATTGCTGCATCATCATTGACTGCGCGATATTCAGCTCGGCCTATGTCATGTAAATAGGCATGTTCAGGACCAACACCTGGATAATCCAATCCGGCAGAAATCGAATGGGACTCAACTGTCTGACCATTGGCATCTTGTAAAACATATGAGCGAGTTCCGTGCAATACCCCAGCTGAACCACCAGTGATCGTTGCGGCATGGCGACCAGTTTCAACTCCATCACCACCAGCTTCTAATCCAATTAACCGGACACCAGCATCAGGAATAAATGCATGGAAAATACCGATGGCGTTAGAACCACCACCGATACATGCAAGAACAGCATCAGGTAGTTTCCCTGTTAAAGCAATTACTTGTTCACGCGCTTCTTCACCAATAATTTTATGAAAATCGCGGACCATAGTTGGGAATGGATGTGGACCCGCTACTGTGCCTAACATGTAATGCGTAGTTGCAACGTTAGTGACCCAGTCGCGCATCGCTTCATTGATGGCATCTTTTAATGTGCGTGAGCCAGAAGTGACAGGAACAACTTCTGCCCCCAATAACTTCATACGTGCCACGTTGAGAGATTGTCGGCGAGTATCTTCCTCACCCATATAAACAACACATTCAAGTCCTAATAATGCCGCTGCTGTTGCTGCGGCAACGCCGTGTTGCCCAGCTCCAGTTTCAGCAATGATGCGCTTCTTTCCCATCTTTTTAGTAAGCAGGGCTTGACCTAAAACATTATTAATTTTATGACTACCCGTGTGGTTGAGATCTTCGCGCTTTAATAATATTCTCGCACCACCAGCATGTTCAGCAAATCTTTTAGCTTCAGTGATGATGCTTGGACGACCGGTATACGTGCGATGAAGTTCGGCAAGTTCTGCTTGGAAAATTGGATCGGATTTCGCTGCGTTATGCGCGGCTTCTAACTCATCTAGCGCTGCGATGAGAGCTTCAGGAACAAAACGCC
The DNA here is from genome assembly GCA_009698445.1 of Actinomycetota bacterium. Taxonomy (GTDB): domain Bacteria; phylum Actinomycetota; class Actinomycetes; order Nanopelagicales; family Nanopelagicaceae; genus Planktophila. Next base: position 33,485 of record WLQG01000007.1, on the reverse strand, counting down.
CACCGTACTGGCCAAAGTGCCCAAGTACCTCACTAGTTTGAATACTCATTGCCCAAGCCTATCTAGACCCAGAAGTTCTCGCATCGCTAAAGCAGGATCACCCGCACGCACTAAGGCCTCACCCACCAAAATCGCAGTTGCCCCATTAGATTGCGCAAATTCCACATCTTTGCGCGTTGAGATTCCGGATTCAGCAACCCTCACTACATCACGAGGGATACGTGGAATAAGTTCGGCAAAGCTTTGTGCATCTACGTCCAGGGTTTTCAAGTTGCGTGAATTAACGCCAATAATTGAGGGTGAAATTTCAAGGGCTCGTTCCAATTCATCATTAGTGTGAACCTCAACAAGTGCGCGCATCCCCAAACCTTCTGAGAGCTGATGAAAATCATTAAGTTGAGATTGGCTCAAAGCAGCAACGATAAGTAAAACAAGATCTGCACCATGGGCGCGTGCTTCAAAGAATTGATATTCGTCGACCATAAAATCTTTGCGAAGAATTGGAATATTAACGCGCGAGCGAACTGCATCAAGATCGGTAAGTGAGCCACCAAATCGGCGTTGTTCAGTCAAAACACTGATGATTGTTGCCCCAGCGCTTTCATATTGTTCGGCTAATCCTGCTGGATCATTAATTGCAGCAAGGGCGCCTTTGCTAGGAGAAGATCGTTTTACTTCGGCAATAACTGACATATCTGAACTCAACAACCTAGACAATGGGTCTCGTACCGCTTCTGCTTGGTCCATCGCCTCTTGTAACTGCGCCAAAGGTTTTCGGCGTGCAGCTAAATCTTCACGAACACCTTCGATGATTGAATCAAGAACGCTCATGCTTTGTTCTCATCTGTCGGATCAATGCCTTTATCTAAGGCGTTCCATGAATTGAGAACCCGAGGCTTTCTCTCATAGCGCGATGAAAGATTAAATTTTTTACCAATGAGGGTTACTGCCGCAAAAACTACAAAAATACTTATAATTATTGCCATTGATTGATTCATTAGCTCTTACGCAATCTATTTGCAGCGTCAATGGCCATCAGGACCGCTGCTGCCTTGTTACGACATTCTTGATTTTCAGATTCGGGATCTGAGTCGGCAACAATTCCGGCGCCAGCCTGAACATATGCAACACCATCGTGAATAAGTGCGGTTCTAATAGCGATGCATGTATCAATGTTTCCCGTGAAATCTATGTATCCAACGATGCCGCCATACACACCGCGCCTAGTTGGCTCGAGTTCTTCAATGATCTCCATCGCGCGTGGTTTTGGTGCACCAGATAATGTTCCCGCAGGAAATACTGAGAAGAGAGCATCTACTGGCGTGGAATGATCTGCCAGTTTTCCAGTCACAGTAGAAACAATATGCATCACATGTGAGTAGCGTTCAATGTGCATGAAATCAATAACTTCAACGCTTCCTGGAGCACACACACGCCCTAAATCATTGCGCCCTAAATCAACGAGCATCAAATGCTCTGCACGTTCTTTGGGATCAGCCAGTAGTTCTTCGCCCAATCGGTGATCTTCTTCAGGTGATGATGACCTTCTACGAGTTCCAGCAATTGGATGAATCATCACTTCGCGATCATTAACTTTGACTAACGCTTCAGGACTAGATCCCACGATTGTGACACCTTCGCTGAAACGAAAGAGGTACATATAGGGACTTGGGTTATTTAGGCGCAACATTCGATATACGTCAATTGCATCGGCGGTGCACGGCATTGAGAATCGCTGTGAGAGCACTATTTGAAAAGCTTCACCTGCAAGAATTTCTTCTTTGGCACGTGCAATTTTTGACTTGAATTCATCACCAGACATATTTGCATTGAAAATAGGTGCGGCGTGAGAATCAATTTGTGCAATGTCCCCCGGCAATGATGTTGCCAAATCCTTTTGCATCCGATCAAGGCGTGCGTTACATGATGCGAATGCTTCATCGATGCGATCATCGCTTCCATCCCAGTTGATTGCATTAGCAATCAAAGTAATCGTTCCGTCACTATGGTCGAGTACTGCTAAATCACTGGTCAACATAAAACTGAGTTCAGGAAGTGGCAAATCTTTTACTGAAAGGTTAGGAAGTTTTTCAAGGCGGCGAACTACGTCATAGCCCATAAATCCGACTAATCCCCCAGTTAATGGCGGAAGCCCAGCAATCTTTGGTGATTTCAGGTGTGCGGCAGATAAGCGCAAAGCCTCTAGCGGATCAATTCCAGTGGGTGCACCAGCTGGGGCGCTACCTTGCCAATAAGCCTTTCCATCTTTTTCACTCAGCGTTGCTTCACTTCGAACACCGATAAATGAATACCGTGACCACGCCCCACCATGTTCGGCTGATTCAAGGAGAAATGTATTTGGAGCATCCTTAGCTAATTTTCTGTAAACACCTAACGGAGTTTCGCCATCTGCAAGTAAGCGGCGCGAAACCGGAATAACGTTTGAAACTTTTGCATAGGCGCGAAACTCTTCCAGGTTCATTGAATCAACCCATCGCTATCGGTTTATGGAAACAGGTTTTTTCGCCAGTGTGACAAGCGACCCCAGTTTGCTTAACGTGAATTAGCAACGCATCTCCATCGCAATCAAGTGATACTGATTGAACTTCTTGAAAATGGCCAGATGTTGCACCCTTCACCCAAATCTCGTTGCGAGAGCGTGAGAAGTACGTGGCTTTTCCTGTCTTTAATGTGAGAGCCAAAGATTCGGTGCTCATGTATGCAAGCATCAAAACTTCCTTGGAGACGACATCTTGAACCACGGCAGGAATAAGCGCCGAAGAATCTTTGAGTAGATTCACAATTGCAGGATCAAGGGCGCTCATGGCCTAATTCTGCCTTATCGGGCAGCCTGCATGCGAACCGGATAATTATGCGTATTGAGATAGGACTTCACATCACCAATTCGATGAATACCAAAGTGAAACACGCTTGCTGCAAGTAGCGCATCAGCGCCTGCATCGATTGCTGCCGCAAAATCCTCAAGAGCTCCGGCTCCACCGCTAGCAATCAGTGGAGTTTTAGTTACTGATCTGATTGCGGTAATCATTCCTATGTCATAACCAGCGCGAGTGCCATCAGCATCCATAGAGTTAAGTAAAATTTCACCCGCACCAAGTGCGCACGCTTTTTCGGTCCAGGCTAGGGCATCTATTCCTGTACCTTCACGGCCACCATGTGTAGTGACTTCAAAACCTGACTCGGTTCGTGCGCGGCGGGCATCAACTGATAGAACTAAAACTTGTGAACCAAATTTATCTGCAATTTCGGCGATTAATTCTGGTCGTTCTATTGCGGCAGTATTCATTGACACCTTGTCTGCGCCTGCTCGAAGTAACCGATCAACATCTTCTACGCTTCTAATTCCCCCACCAACAGTCAATGGAATAAATACTTGTTCCGCAGTTCGTCGTACAACATCCAGCGTTGTCTCGCGCCCAATAATACTTGCTGAGATATCTAGAAACGTTAGCTCGTCGACACCTTCGCTGCCATAAAGTGCGGCCATTTCAACTGGATCACCTGCATCAACCAGATTTGTGAAGTTAACTCCCTTAACTACACGTCCATCAGTGACATCAAGGCAGGCGATGATTCGAACTGACAAAGTCATCGTCCAGTAACCTTTAGCGCTTCTTGCAAAGTAAATGCCCCGGCATATAAAGCTTTTCCAACTATCGCACCTTCTACTCCAGTTTCATTCAATGCACATAAGGCAGCAATGTCTGCAAGTGATGAGATTCCACCACTTGCTACAACTGGTTTCTTTGTTGCAGCACACACTGATTGAAGTAACTCTAGATTTGGACCAGCCAGCGTTCCATCTTTTGTAACATCGGTTACTACATATCTAGCGCAGCCATCTTTTTCTAAACGTGAAAGGGTCTCAAATAGATCCCCGCCCTCTTTGGTCCAACCACGCGCGGCTAGAACATGGCCACGAACATCTAGACCAACTGCGATGCGATCACCGAATTCGCCAATTACACGGGCAGTCCATTCTGGATCTTCAAGTGCAGCTGTACCTAAATTCACTCTGTGACAACCTGTTGCAAGTGCGCGGCGTAAAGATTCGTCATCGCGAATTCCACCAGAGAGTTCAACTTTAATATCCAGTGCTCCAACAACCTGCGCTAAAAGTTCGGCGTTATCGCCACGACCGAACGCGGCATCAAGATCAACGAGATGTAACCACTCGGCTCCCGCAGCCTGAAATTCAAGGGCAACGTCAAGGGGCGCACCATAAATACTTTCTTGTGAAAGCTCGCCTTGAACCAGACGTACTGCACGCCCATCTTTTACATCAACGGCCGGTAAAAGTTCTAAATAACTCATATGGATTTCGTCCAATTCTTAATAAAGGCCAATCCAGCATCTCCAGATTTTTCTGGATGAAACTGAGTTGCCGATACATAGCCATCTTCAACAGCTGATACAAATTTTTCACCATGAGTAGTCCAACTTTGCGCCTTGCCTACCGCTTTCTTGGCTGCATAAGAATGCACGAAATAAAATGATTCGTTTTCTAATCCCTGAAACAAAACAGTTTGTGCATCACTTTCAACGCTATTCCAACCCATGTGAGGAAGGATTGGGGCCTCAAGTAGTGAAACTTCACCATCCCAAATTCCAACACCAGCATGAGAGCCATTTTTGCTATGTTCAGTGCCACGACTAAAGAGAATCTGCATTCCAATACAAATACCTAGAACTGGTCGCTCATTAACAATTCTTTCACGAATAATTTCTGGACCACCAACTGCATTCAATCCCTGCATGCAAGCCGCAAATGCTCCTACGCCTGGGACTACCAAACCCTTAGCATTAAGTGCTACTTCGCGATCAGATGTAACAACTACATCTAAACCCGAAGTTGCAAATGCTCTCTCGGCAGAACGTAAGTTGCCAGATCCGTAATCAAGTATTGCGATCAAAGAGAGCCTTTTGTAGATGGAATTCCAGCAACTCTGCCATCAAGTGAAACTGCATCACGCAATGCTCGAGCAACAGCTTTGAACTGCGCTTCAAAAACGTGGTGCGCATTTCTGCCTTCAAGGACGCGAATATGCAAAGCAATGTGGGCCTCTGCGACAATTGATTCCCAAATGTGCTTCCCCAATGTTGTGTCGAAAGTTCCTATGAGTTCAACGATTTCAGGTTGGCGATGTACTAAATATGGTCGACCAGATAAATCAACGGCTGCTTGAACTAATACTTCATCCAAGGGAACCATCGCATCACCGAAGCGGCGAATACCGGCTTTATCCCCCAATGCTTCGCGAAGTGCTTGGCCAAAGGCCAGAGAAGTATCTTCAACACTATGGTGTGAATCAACATCAACGTCGCCTTTTGTTTTAACTGTGAGGTCAAAGCCAGAGTGTTTGCCTAATTGCGACATCATGTGATCAAAAAACGGAACCCCAGTCGAAACATCGATAACACCTTGGCCATCCAAATTGAGTTGGACTAATACATGTGACTCTTTGGTTTCTCTTTCAACGCGTGCAGTTCTCATGGTGGCCTCTCCTTAAATGAGTTCTTGTAATGCAGAAATAAATAGAGTGTTTTCGGCTTCGTTGCCAACGCTTACGCGCAAATAACCTGGAAGGCCGACATCTCTAATAAGGACACCTTTGCCTAGAAGTTCACTCCAAAGTTTAGTGGCATCCGCCTTAAATCCTGTAAACAAAATGAAATTTGCGCTAGTCGGAATGGTTTGCAAGCCCAGATTATGAAGGGCCTGCACTAATGATTCTCTGGCCGAAATAAGAGTTGCGACATAACCCAACAGTTCATCTTTGAAATCTATAGCCACGCACGCTGCTGCTTGAGTGATTGCACTTAAGTGATACGGCAGACGAACCAGCATCATGGCATCTTTAACAGCGCTGTCACAAACTAAATAACCTACACGAGCACCTGCAAAAGCAAATGCCTTACTCATTGTGCGAATTACTAAGACATGCGGATTCTTCTCAATCAGAGTTACCGCAGATTTCTGCGACGAGAACTCTGCGTAGGCTTCATCGACGATAAGCAATCCACCAACTTGTGCGCTTGCATCGGCTAGATTTTGAATTTCTGAAATTGAAATTGATCCGCCTGTAGGGTTATTAGGTGTAGTAATGAAAGTAATCAGGGGCTTTACAGAAGCAATCTCAGCAATTGCGTGGTCAATATTGAGGGAAAAATCTGCATTGCGTTTTCCATCTACCCAGTTGGTCCGGCATACCTTGGCTATGAGTGGGTGCATGGAATAGGAAGGATTAAAGCCAAGTGCCGTACCTTCGCCAAACGCTAAGAAAATCGATTGGATGATCTCGTTACTGCCATTTGCAGCCCAGATGTTATTCAATGAAAAATCTGTGCCACTTGCAGAGTTTATGTAGTTAGCTAATTTGGTTCGAAGTTGATTTGCATCACGGTCAGGATAGCGATTTAAATCTGCCGAAACTTTTAAGACTGCCTCAGCAATAGCTTTTTGAAGTGAAGGAGATGGCGCATACGGATTCTCGTTAGTGTTCAGTGAGGCTTGTGCTGGCAGTTGAGGAGCGCCATAAGGAGTAAGTGGCGACAACTCGCTGCGCAGTGGCAGCCATGTAGGCCAGTTCATTTATTGATTTTCCATGCGCGCTGTCATCGCTTCACCGTGTGCTGGCAAATCTTCTGAATTGGCTAGCGTGACTACCGTTGGGACTAAATCAGTGAAGGCTTTTTGGCCATATTCAATGAAATGGATTCCACGCAAAAAGCTTTGGACTGATAATCCACTGGAATGGCATGCGCAGCCACCCGTTGGCAAAACGTGATTTGAGCCAGCGGAATAATCTCCAAGTGATACTGGAGAAAATCGCCCGATAAAAACTGCGCCAGCATTTCTAATACTCTTACTGTCATTGCGTGCATTCTTAGTCTGAATTTCTAAGTGTTCGGCGGCATAAGCATTGGCTACATCAATACTTTGCGCGGTGTTATCAACTAGAACAATTGCGGATTGAATTCCAGTTAATGCACTTGTGATTCGATCCGCGTGCTTAGTTGCTGCAACTCGAATCTTAAGTTCTGCCTCAACGGCCACAACTAATTCTGGTGAATCAGTCACCAATATCGCAGCTGCAATCACATCATGTTCGGCTTGGCTAATGAGATCTGCGGCAACATCAGCAGCAAGTGCACTTGAATCCGCAAGAATCATGATCTCAGTAGGGCCAGCTTCTGAATCAATTCCAATTAAGCCCCTAAGTGCGCGCTTAGCTGCAGCCACATAGATATTGCCTGGTCCAGTAACTAAATCTGCTTTCTGGCACAGACCATCAATGCCATAAGCAAACATGGCGATTGCTTGTGCTCCCCCAACCGCAAATACTTCTGTTACTCCTAAAAGTGCACAGGCTGCCAAAATAGTCGGATGCGGTAAACCACCACAATCGTTTTGCGGAGGTGAGGCAACGGCAATTGATGAAACTTTGGCAATCTGTGCTGGAATAACATTCATAACGACACTACTTGGATAAACCGCACGACCACCTGGGACATAGAGCCCAACTCGATCTACGGGAATCCACTTCTCAGTTACCGTCCCACCATCAACGACCGACGTAGTTTTTTCATTTCGAATCTGATCCATATGTACTGCACGGACTCGCTCTATAGAAAGTTCTAGTGCAACACGAATAGCAGGATCAAGTGCTGATAACGCATCATCTAAGGCTTTTTGAGGAACGCGAATTGAAGGTGGAATAACTCCATCAAATTCATGTGCCAATTTGCGAAGCTCTTCTTCGCCACCTGTTTTAACTCGATGCAAGATTGGTTCAATCAATCGCATCGCTTCGGCGACATCGAGCACGGCGCGTGGCAGTTCGGCGTTGTATTGCGCCTTACTTAAGGCTTTTCCACGGAGGTCAACGGTGCGAATCATTTGCCAATTGTAAGGGCTGCGCCGTGAGGGGCGGGATTGAATTTAAACCAGGCAGTTAGGGCCAAGTATTGATTTGAGATCTGCGCTCAAGGATGGAGAAGCTGTGACCGATGCATCAATTGTCATCACTGTGTTGCTGCCATTCTCACTCAATGACAGATGCACCTCTCGCTTACCTGGGTGAGAACGCAAAATCTCTTTGATTCGATCAACGACCGGCGGAGTGCATTGAGACATTGGGATTGAAATGACAAGTGGTCCAGTTGGTCCCGCAGAAATATCAGGCATCGACATTTCAAGAGCCGTAAATCTAAGTTTTTCATCACGACGATCGACTCGACCACGAACTGTGACTATTCGATCTTCAGTTAATGACATTGAATATTGATTGTAAGTATTTGAGAAAAACAAAACTTCGAGCGAGCCCTCAAGATCTTCAACTGTTACCACTGCCCATGAAGCACCTTGGCGCGATACTTTTCGGGAAACACTTGTAATTAATCCACCAATAGTCACTATCGACTCATGCTGTGCACCTTCATCAACTAGTTCGCTGATGGACATGTCGGTATTTGAGCGCAGTACATGCTCTACGCCAAGCAAGGGATGATCTGAAACATAAAGGCCTAACATCTCGCGCTCATAGCTAAGCAACATGGCTTTATCCCATTCACCTGTTGGAATTTCAATATCCAAACCTGAAATTTCAGTTATGGCTTCTCCGCCAAATAAATCAAATTGACCGATTGCCTCTGCGCGCTTACTTTCGATTACTGAATCAATGGCTTCGAGGTGAATAGCAATGAGGCCTTTACGTGTTGCGCCTAGTGAACCAAAGGCTCCAGCCTTAATCAAAGATTCAATAGTTTTTTTATTGCAGACCTGTGCGTCAACTTTTGCTAAGAAATCTCCAAATGATGTGAAACGTCCTTTGCTTTCACGCGCGCTCTTAATAGAAGCAACTACGCCTTCTCCAACATTTCGAATAGCTGCAAGCCCAAAGCGAATATCTTTTGTTCGCGGTGTGTACTCACCGTTAGATTCATTGACATCTGGTGGCAACACATTGATTCCCATTCGCCGGCACTCGCTCAAATACAAAGCTGACTTGTCCTTGTCATCGCGAACACTTGTCAAAAGGGCGGCCATGTATTCAGTTGGATAGTTAGCTTTTAAGTATGCAGTCCAATATGAGACGACACCGTAACCAGCCGAGTGTGCGCGGTTAAATGCATAATCTGAAAAGGGAATCAAAACATCCCACAGGCGCTTAATGGCCGCATTTGAAAAACCATTAGCTTTCATGCCAGCTTCAAATGGGACGTATTCCTTATCCAAAATCTCCTTATTTTTCTTACCCATTGCCTTACGCAAAAGATCTGCACGTCCCAGAGAGAAACCCGCCACCTTTTGTGCAATTGCCATTACTTGTTCTTGATACACAATTAGGCCGTATGTATCTCCCAAAATTTCTTGTAATGGTTCTGAAAGTTCAGGGTGGATTGGCTCGACTGGCTTACGTTTATTTTTGCGATCGGCATAGTTGTTATGTGCATTTTCACCCATTGGTCCTGGGCGATAAAGCGCAATAACCGCAGAAATATCTTCAAATGAATCTGGTGACATAGATTTAAGGAGGGCACGCATTGGCCCACCGTCAAGCTGGAATACACCTAATGTGTCACCACGAGAGAGAAGTTCGTAAGTTTTTTTATCATCCAAAGTTAAATCTTCTAGTACTACTTCGATCCCTTGGTTTTCTTTGATATTGATTAACGCATCATCTAGAACTGAAAGGTTACGTAAACCCAAAAAGTCCATTTTTAGCAAACCGATTGATTCGCAGGCACCCATATCAAATTGAGTAATGATTGCGCCATCGGCTTCACGGCGATGAATAGGTATGACATCAAGTAGTGGCTCACGCGAGAGAATGACGCCGGCAGCGTGAACACCCCACTGGCGCTTTAAACCTTCAAGACCGCGTGCTGTATCTACAACGCGTTTGGAATCTGGATCTGACTCATAGAGGGCGCGAAATTCTCCAGCTTCGCCATATCGATCATCTTTAGGATCAAAGACTCCACCTAGTGAAATATCTTTACCCATCACAGTAGGTGGCAGGGCTTTAGTGAGTTTTTCACCAATTACATACGGGTAACCAAGCACGCGAGTTGAATCCTTAATTGCTTGCTTAGATTTAATTGTGCCGTAAGTAATTATTTGAGCTACTCGATCTTCACCATATTTATTAGTGGCATATCGAATCATTTCGCTGCGTCTGCGTTCATCAAAATCCAGATCAATATCTGGCATCGAAATACGTTCAGGATTAAGGAATCGCTCAAACAAAAGTCCGTGTTCCAAAGGATCAAGTCCAGTGATACCTAATGAATATGCAACAAGTGAGCCAGCTGCAGAACCACGTCCTGGTCCTACTCGAATTCCAACTTGCTTTGCATGACCTACTAAATCTGCAACAACAAGGAAGTAGCCAGGAAATCCCATTTTTTCCATCACGCCAAGTTCATAATCAAGTCGGGCTTCGTGGGCCGGAGTTAACTTTGTGCCTAACCGTTCTTTCATTCCACGGATTGATTCTTTTTTCAGCCATGAATCTTCGGTTTCACCCTGGGGCACGGTGAACTGTGGCAGTAAGTTTTCACCTTCACGCATAGTTACTTCACAACGCTGAGCAATAAGTAAGGTGTTATCGCAGCTCTCAGGAATATCCTTAAAAAGCTCACGCATTTGGGCAGGGGTTTTTACATAGAAAGAATCATTATCAAATTTAAATCTCTTAGGATCGGCCAGCGTAGATCCTGACTGGACGCACAAAAGCGCCTCGTGTGCATTTGAATCAGCTTGTAATGTGTAATGCAGATCATTAGTAGCAAGAAGGGGAAGGCCTAATTCTTTCCCGAGCTTTAATAGATCAGCTTTAACGCGGCTTTCAATATCAATTCCATGGTCCATGACTTCTAAGTAGAAGTTTTCTGCTCCAAAGATATCGCGGTAATCACTGGCTGCCTTTATCGCTTCCTTATAGGCACCCATGCGTAGGCGAGTTTGAATTTCGCCACCAGGACAACCTGTTGTTGCAATAAGACCCTTTGAGTATTTTGATAAGAGCTCACGGTCCATGCGGGGTTTGTAGTAATAGCCTTCAAGGGAGGCAAGTGAAGACAAGCGAAAGAGATTGCCAAGCCCAACATTGTTTTCGGCCAGGATTGTCATGTGTGTGTACGCGCCGCCACCTGACACATCATCTTCACCACCACTGGCCCATTGCACGCGCTTTTTATCAAAGCGAGATTCTGGGGCAACGTAGGCTTCAATTCCAATAATCGGTTTTACACCAACTTTTTTTGCCTGCTTATAAAACTCATATGCACCAAAAACATTTCCATGATCAGTCATTGCAATTGCTGGCATACCTTGACGTGCAACTTCGGCCATTAAATCTGGAACACGGGCAGCTCCATCGAGCATTGAGTACTCGGTATGGACGTGCAGATGTACGAAGTTTTCAGAGGTCATGGTGGACGTAGATTATTACTTAAGGAAGAACAGCATCAGATAGCAACGCCAATGAGCGTGTGAGATCGGCTGGGTATGGCGCACTAAAACTTAAATGCTCGCCAGTAATGGGGTGGTCAAAAGTGAGTTCCTTGGCATGAAGCCATGGGCGTCTCATCTCTAGAGACTTTGCCAAGACTGGGTCTGCTCCGTATGTCGTGTCACCAACGAGTGGATGGTTGAGGGCAGAAAAATGAACACGAATTTGGTGAGTCCGTCCGGTTTCAAGTTCGACTTTTACTAGTGATACCCCGCGATAAAATTCAATAACTTCATAATGGGTTATCGAATCTTTTCCAGTTGCAACTACTGCAAATCGATGATCTTCTTTTGGATGGCGATCAATTGGTGCATCGATGGTGCCGGTAGTTGGATCCATATGTCCCTGAATAAGTGCGTGATAAATCTTGTCGACGGTGCGATTTCTAAAGGCGTCCTTTAATACTGTAAATGCTCGATCACTTTTTGCAACAATCATGAGACCACTAGTACCCACATCTAATCGATGAACAATTCCTTGGCGCTCTGCGGCCCCACTAGTTGATATTGAATACCCGGCAGCCATGAGTGCACCAACAACCGTTGGCCCCATCCAGCCAGGGCTGGGATGCGCCGCGCATCCAACAGGCTTATCTATAACAACAATTGCGTCGTCATCATAAACAATTGTTAAACCTTCAAGTGGAGTCAGCGGAATCGGATCTTGATTAATTGGCGCTGGCATCAAAACTTCAATTACTTGATTAGCAGCTACTCGATCTGACTTTCCCATTGCCTTACCGGAGGTTGTGATGTCGCCATCTTCTAGCAATTTAACAACGGCTGTGCGTGAAAGACCAAGAACTCGAGTCAGAGCGCTATCAATTCGCTCGCCTGCAACGCCTTCTGGCACTGACAAGGTGCGATGTTCTCTGCTCATATCAACTCTTCTTTTTTAATTGGCGGGATATTGCGTGCAGTTAAAACAACCGAAAGGAATGCAGCAATTACGATTGCAGAGTCTGCAATATTGAATATAGGCCAATGAGGCAGTTGCATCCAATCGATAACATGGCCTCGAAGTAATCCAGGCTCACGGAAAATTCGATCCGTCAGATTTCCCAGAACGCCGCCCATCACTAGGCCTAATACAACGGCCCAACCTTTAGAGGTAAGTCGCGGTGCGTAATACGAAATTGAGATTAAAACTGCAATTCCAAAAAATGAGAGCAGCAAGGTCGAACCTGGTGCAAATGAAAAAGCGGCACCAGAGTTTCTGACGAAATTAAGTTGAAAGAATGAACCCAGAATTTTGATACTGCCACGGTGGGACAAAGAGTTAACTGCCCAGATCTTGGTAGCTAAATCAGCAATCCAGAAGAACCAGGCAACACTTAAGAGTGTGCGCCAGACGCGCACAATTAACGCCGTTCTTCTTTCTGCTTGCAGAGCATGCACAAAGTTGCCCGTGGGAATACTTGTAAACGAGCTTTACCGATTGCACTTCCACATTCTTCGCAATTTCCATAAGACTTTGAATCGATTCGCTCTAATGCGCGTTCAGTTTGCAAAACCATGTCGCGGGCATTGATAACTAATGACATCTCATGCTCACGTTCAAAAGTCTTGGTTCCGGCATCAGCCTGATCATCGCCAGCACCTTCGCCAGATTCTTGAATGAGAGAATCCATCTCATCTTCAACCTTGGCCAGCTCTACTCGCAGGCGAGCAAGTTCCTTAGCAATCTCACTTCGAATACTTTTGAGTTCTGCCGCAGTCCAAGGAGATTCACTCTCGCTTACTACAATGGGTGTTGGCGCAGATTTGATTGGCTTTAAGGGCGCAATTTTTTTGCCCGATTTAGTTGGACGAGGTGGGGGTGGCATAACTAAACGTCGCTCTTCAATGACAGGGGCTGCAACTGGTGCAGTAATTGTTGATACTGAAACTGTTTGTGATTTCTCATCAACTGTCAGAGTTGTTTTAGAGGGAAATGGTTTACCTGGAGCCTTTTTAACTGGAATGCTTTTTACCGCCGCTTTTTTTGCTACAGCCTTTTTTGCTGGAGCTTTCTTAGCGGGAGCCTTCTTGGCAACAGCTTTTTTGATGGGAGCCTTCTTGGCAGCAGCCTTTTTTGCTGGAGCCTTTTTTGCAGGAGCCTTTGTTGCAGGAGCCTTCTTCGCTACGGCTTTCTTTGCCGCGGCTTTCTTTACTGGCTTCTTAGGCATGTCGCGAACCTTAATCCTCTTCGGGGGCGCTTACCAATTAGCCACGAGGTTAAATCCCCCCTTATGCACGCTAGTATTAGCGCACTACCGCAGACGAGCATTGACGGGGCCATCACCTCACGAGTTTGCTAGAAGAAATGGTGAAAGCCATCTAGACCTAGCCGCGGATAGATAAGCAAAGTGGCGTGAATTTCACGCAAGGCGGGTGGTACCGCGAGATCTGCGCCAGCAGGTCACGTCCCTCCAGAGTTCTTAACTCGTGGAGGCTTTTTTATGTCGTTTCGCGCAATCCCTGCAGCTGTTGATCTGCCTGCCGTAGAACATGAGATTTTAAAGTTCTGGCGCGATAACGCTATTTTCGAAAAAACTGTTTCGGCCCGCGAAGGCGCACCGGCCTGGATGTTTTATGAAGGCCCACCAACTGCCAATGGAATGCCAGGCACTCACCACATTGAAGCGCGTGTATTTAAAGATGTCTTCCCGCGTTTTCACACAATGAAAGGCAAACATGTAATCCGTAAAGCAGGATGGGATTGCCATGGTTTACCGGTTGAAATTGCAGTTGAAAAAGAACTGGGCTTTGCTGGCAAAGGCGACATTGAAAAATATGGAATAGCTGCCTTTAATGACAAGTGCCGTGAATCAGTACAGCGCCATGTTGGTGCCTTTACCGACATGACGCACCGCATGGGCTTTTGGGTTGATTTCGATGAGGCCTACTGGACTATGTCACCTGAATATGTTGAAAGTGTGTGGTGGTCACTCAAGGAAATTTGGAAAAAAGGTTTACTCGTTCAAGACCATCGTGTTGCACCATATTGCCCGCGTTGTGGAACTGGACTCTCTGATCACGAATTAGCGCAAGGGTATGAGACTGTCGTTGATCCGTCAGTATTCGTTCGATTCCCAGTTACTTCTGGTGAATTAGTAAAACTCAACGCTAGTTTCCTTGTTTGGACAACCACGCCTTGGACTTTAGTTTCAAATACTGCAATCGCAGTTCATCCAGAGGTCGATTACGTAGCTGTTGAAGTTAGCGTTGATGAGGTAAGTGAAGTTTTAATCGTCGCCGAAGCCCTTCTCGATAGCGTTAAAGGTGAGAAGAAAATCCTGAAGAAGATGCTTGGTAAGGATTTAGAGCGCACGACATACAAGCGTCCATTTGATTTTGTAGAAATCCCAGACTCACACTTTGTAGTTTTAGCCACATACGTGACCACCGAAGATGGAACAGGTTTAGTTCACCAGTCCCCTGCTTTTGGTGCCGATGACTTGGCAGTCTGCCGGGCATACGGTCTACCTGTCATTAATCCAATTGCGCCAGATGGTCATTTCTTAAAGGAAGTACCTGTTGTTGGTGGAATGTTCTTTAAAGATTCTGACAAAGTTCTAGTAAAAGAATTAAAGGCCCGTGGTGTTTTATATAAGCACCAACCATACGAGCACACATACCCACACTGCTGGCGTTGTCATACAGCTCTTATGTATTACGCACAGCCATCGTGGTACATCCGTACAACTTCAATTAAGGATGCATTACTCCGCGAAAATGCGGCAACCGATTGGCATCCAGAAACTATTAAAGAAGGCCGTTACGGTGATTGGCTCAATAACAATATTGACTGGGCCCTATCGCGTAATCGATATTGGGGTACGCCTCTGCCAATTTGGCGCTGTGAAAATAAGCATGAAGTGTGCGTGGATTCGTTAGCTGAACTCGGTGCGTTAGCTGGACAAGAACTATCAAATTTGGATCCACATCGCCCATTTGTTGATGACATTACTTTTGGTTGCGCCGAATGTGATTCGACAATGGTTCGCGTGCCCGAAGTTATCGACTGTTGGTATGACTCGGGTGCAATGCCTTTTGCTCAATGGGGATACCCGCATAAAGAGGGCTCAGTCGAAAAGTTCAAGGAGTCCTACCCTGCTGACTTTATTTGCGAAGCTATTGATCAAACGCGTGGTTGGTTCTACACATTGATGACAATTGGAACTTTAGTTTTTGATAAGTCTTCATATAAAACTGTTCTATGCCTAGGTCATATTTTAGATAAAGACGGACGCAAGATGAGTAAGCACGTCGGCAATGTTCTAGAGCCAATGGCGTTAATGGACCAACATGGCGCTGATGCTGTCCGTTGGTACATGTTGGCAGCTGGTTCACCATGGGCCGCACGCCGAGTCGGACATGAAGCAATTAATGAAGTTATTCGTAAAACCTTATTAACTTACTGGAATACCGTTTCTTTTCACGCGCTCTATGCCAATGCCTCAAATTTTGATTTGAGTATGCGAACTAAGGTCGCTGATCGACCACTCATGGATCGCTGGATTATTTCTGAACTCAATCTATTGATTGAAGAAGTTGACGCTGCGCTCACTGATTTTGACTCACAGGTTGCAGGGCGCGCACTTGCTCGATTTATCGATGATCTTTCAAACTGGTACGTGCGCCGTTCGCGTCGCAGGTTCTGGGATGGCGATGTCAGTGCACTTTCTACACTCCATGAATGTTTAGTAACCCTGACTCAGCTACTATCTCCGATGGTTCCGTTTATTACTGAACAAGTCTGGCAAGAATTAGTTATTCCTGCAGATTCATCAGCAGTTGCGTCAGTCCATCTTTCAGATTTCCCAGTTGCAAATGCAGCAGTTATCGATCGTGAACTTGGCAGCCAAGTTGCATTGACCCGACGCATCGTTGAACTTGGACGCGCTTCACGCGCCGAATCTGGAATCAAGATTCGCCAGCCTTTAGGTCGCGCGCTCATTGCTGCCAGTGGCTGGGCTTCACTGCCAGAACAGATGCGTGAGCAAATTGCAGATGAACTCAACGTGATTGATTTGCAAGATATTGCCAACGCAGACGGGGATTTAGTAGATATCTCAATCAAAGCTAACTTCAAAAGCCTCGGTGCGAAATTTGGAGGCGCAGTTCAGGATATTGCTAAGGCAATTGCGGCAACTGATGCCACTTCTCTCGTTAAAACTTTACGCGCTTCGGGCACCACCACTTTAGGAACATGGGAAATCGCCTTAGATGATCTTGTTGTAACTGAGGTTCCAAAGTCTGGCTGGATGGTTGCATCTCACGAGGGTGAAAGCGTGGCCCTTGATTTAGAGCTCACCCCAGCTTTAATTTCGGCCGGTCACGTCCGCGAGGTGATTCGCTTTATTCAAGAACGCAGAAAGAGCGATGGCTTTGAAATTTCAGATCGCATCAACATTGTGTGGAACGCATCTCCTGAAATTGCAGCAGCAATCGCTGGAGATGAAGCACATATTAAGGATGAAGTACTTGCGCTATCTATGGTTTTGAGCTCTTCACTAGCAATTGAAGATAATGACCTCGGAATCGCGGTCGAACTTACTAAAGCTGGCTAACAAATCCCATTAGAAGTTGGACTCCGAAAAAGAGAACAATAAAACTGAGGTCTAGACTGACTGCACCTAAACGAAGTGGTGGAATGAAACGTCCAACAAATCTCATCGGCTTATCGGTAATGCTGTACACAAGTTCAACGAGTAAAAGTGCAATACCTTTAGGACGCCAATTGCGTGCAAACATTCGCACATAATCCAGAATCAGGCGCGCAAGTAGAGCAAAAAGAAATAGTTGAAGGACGTCAGCTAGCAACGTTCCGATGCGCACCTAAAATTAACCTTGGTTAAAGAAACTTGCTTGCGCAGCCGCGGATTTGTCTTCGGTATCGATTGAGACATTTGCAGGTGATAAAAGAAATACTTTCTTCGTAACTCGTTCAATTGTTCCGTGTAAACCAAATGCAAGACCGCTTGCAAAATCAACTAGGCGCTTATGTTCTGATTCATCCATGTCAGTTAGGTTAATGATGACTGGATTACCTAAACGATAATGCTCTCCGATAGTGCGAGCCTCGTTATAAAAACGTGGGTGCAAAGTAACAATGCGATCAAGAACTGGTAGATCAAGTTGAGGCGCTGATTCTGCTGATGTCGAAGTTATCACTGAAGAGACTGGACGAGGGACACGAGTTTTGATTCGCACTTCACTTGATGCCATCACTGCAGGAGTTGATGCAACAGGAGTATCGAATTCTGGGTCGTCCATCAAACCTAAGTAGTTTGCGACGCGCTTGAGTGCATTAGCCATACCTAAAAGATACTCGCAGGCCTAGCGTGAACCCAGGATTGAGCTACCAATTCGAATATGTGTCGCTCCGTGGGCGATGGCCTCTTCAAAGTCCCCACTCATGCCGGCGGATAATTTATTTGCCTTCGGAAAATCGATCATGAAAGCCTTATGAATTACTGATAATTGAGAAAAAGCTTCCAACGGTTGCGCCCCTAACGGTGCCACCGCCATTAGACCGAGTAGACGATGCCGAGATGATTCCTCAATCGCGGTAGCCAATTCATGGAGCTTTTCGCTACTAACTCCCCCTCGACCGCTCGAACCATCGAGTGAAACTTGGCAGAAAATCTCTAAGGGATGGGGAGCTACTTTTTCTATTATTTCAAAATGCTTGATTTCATCTAATGAATGAATCACATTGCTCCAGGAAGTAATTGATTTCAATTTGTTGCTCTGAATCTGGCCTTGGAAATGCCACGTACCGGCAACGCTGGCTGCTTTAGGCGCAGCGTCTGAATCCCGATTTTCACCAAAATTTGTTACCCCGAGCTGAGAAAGTATTTCTACATCATTTGCTGGAAATGTCTTGGTCACTGCAATCAAAGTGATGTCATCCGGGTTTCGCCCAGCAAGGGATGCAGCCTTAGAAATACGTTCCTGGACCACTGCTAAATTTGTTGCGATTTCATCGTGCCGGTTCATAACCAAATAACCCCAGCAGTTCTTCCGGTGATGTTGTGACGTCGATAGGAAAAATACCCGTGGTCTTCTAACGTACAAATTGTAGAAGCCTCATAAGTGACTCCCTCTGCAACTAAGGATGCGATGAGAGCCTTAGGCAGATCCAATGAAGGCGTAAGTTGTGATGTAAGGGACTGCGCCGCCGGGTGTAGCACGCAAACTTCATCGGCTAAATCTTGTGGAACCTCATAACAACGCCCACAAATTGATGGACCTAACTGTGCATGAATTTCTCCTGCACCTAAATTCCGCATTCGTGCAATTGTTTTGAGTGCAATGGAATTTACTAAACCACGTCTACCAACATGTACTGCGCCTACAACACTTGCAGAGCTCAGCAATAACGGAATGCAATCTGCGACCATGACCGCAAGTGCGATTCCAGGAACTGTTGTAACAAGAGCATCACATGTTGGTTCTGAGATAACCTGCGATATTTCCACAACATTATCTCCATGCACTTGATTCATGAATTGCAATGCACCCGTGGACTTGGCAAGCAAATCGCGATTCAAAGCCACGTGTTGAGCATCATCGCCAACATGGTGTGCAAGATTAAAAGACTCATATGGCGCAAGGCTTGCGCCGTTGCGCCTAGAAGTAAAAACGCTAGGCAATTGCCTTTACTTCATGAAGTCTGGAACGTCGATCTCGTCTTCAGATACGAGTTCTTCAAAAGTTACGCGACGTCGAGGAGTTGGTTCTGTATCTAGCTCCAATGCAACAGAGATTGGATCATTGCTTGGAATTGGATTGGATACCCCACCAAGAGTGGCTGCATCAATAACTGGAGTGACAACTTTGCGCGGTTCTCCGCCTTCAAAGCCAGCTGCAACGACTGTTATACGTACTTCATCTCCAAGTGCATCATCAATAGTTGTACCGAAGATGAATTTAGCGTTGGGGTGAACAGCTGATTGAACTAATTCGCATGCTTCATTAACTTCAAACAGACCAAGATCGGAGCCACCAGAAATTGAAAGAAGTACGCCCATAGCACCATCAATAGATGCCTCAAGTAACGGCGAGGAGATAGCAAGTTCGGCGGCGCGCAATGCGCGGTTTTCTCCGCGAGCAGATCCAATGCCCATTAATGCAGATCCCGCACCAGACATAACCGCTTTAACATCGGCAAAGTCCAAGTTAATCAATCCAGGCTGAGTAATGATTTCAGTTATGCCTTGCACGCCAGAAAGTAGAACTTGATCAGCGCTCTTGAATGCATCGGCCAAAGTAATTGTGCGATCTGAAATCGCTAGTAAGCGATCATTAGGTATAACAATTAAAGTATCAACTTCAGAACGTAGGGCTTCAATTCCAACATCTGCTTGAGCAGAACGTAGCTTTGCTTCAAAAGAAAATGGACGAGTCACGACACCAATCGTCAGTGCGCCAATATCTTTTGCAATCTTTGCAACGATTGGTGCTGCACCAGTTCCGGTTCCGCCACCTTCGCCTGCAGTTACAAAAACCATGTCCGCACCGCGCAAAATTTCTTCAATATCATCTGCATGATCTAGCGCAGCTTCGCGTCCTTTTTCAGGATCCATTCCTGCACCAAGACCACGTGTTGTCTTTCGACCAATATCTAATTTCACATCTGCATCACTCATCAATAAATGTTGTGCATCTGTGTTAATTGCAATGAACTCAACACCTTTGAGTCCAACATCAATCATGCGATTGATTGCATTTACTCCACCGCCACCAATGCCAACAACTTTGATGACTGCTAAATAATTCTGCGGTGAAGCCACGTGTATCCTCCTTGAGAACCATAAACCTCTACTTGAGCCTTATAATTCAACGTTTTCGATAAGGCGAACGTAAAGTGCCGCGGGCTCTTAATCAAATACCGACATGATTTATTTATTGTGTCGTTAAAAGTTTTCTACTTAACGATTGGTGCATGTGGTGCCGATAGATCGATTCTTTTTACAAGTGCATTTTCGGGTTGTGCCAATAAAGCCTTATAAACCTTAGTTTTTAAAGCATTATCGGTAGGTAAACCCCAACGAATTTCAACGTTTCGGCCCGCAACATTTACATCCAAGACATAGGCCCCAGTGCTTCGAACTTTCAGGGTTACCAAAGCTGATTTTATTTCATCGGGTAGCGTAGAGAAGAAATCGGCCGCAACCAATGCCGCTTCAACATTGACCGCTTGAATCCTAGGAAGGTCGGCGGAAGATTTGCCTACTGGCGTAAAGGCTTTTCCTGAGTCGTCAATTGCTTGATTGTTGAACAGCGCAATCGGTGTACGTGGTGTGATCTCGATTGTTACTTTTCCTGTGATCCAATTACGTGAGGTTTTTGCATCTTGTACAAAATCAAACTTCTCATAAGTAGCAGCGACCGCCCGAGGTTCAACCCGTGCCAGTTTTTCGCCAACCTGTACTGTCATTGGCAAGTATGCATTAGTTCCTTTTATTTCCACTGAGCTCACTGTGAAAAGAGTTGACCATCCCAATACATATGAAGCACCGGCTAAAACAATGATCGCCAAGAGCGAGATGATCCTTTTGTTTCTCATTTAACCGAAACGACGGCTTAATCCATCGACAATGATGGGAGCAAGCGAGCTCACGTCACCCGCACCAAGAGTGATAATCACATCTTGGGGCTGTGCGTTATCTATAACCGAATCAGTGACTTCGATGAAGTTAGGTATGTACTCACCATGGTTCATTGCATCAGTTATTAAACGTGAGGTAACTCCTGGAATAGGTTTTTCACTTGCTGCATACACTTCAAGAACAATTGTGCGATCAGCTAAATCAAGAACTCTGGCGAACTCTTTATAAAACGCCTGGGTTCGCGAATATCTATGTGGCTGGAAAATAACAATGAGTCGTCCATCTCCTGCAAAGCGGCGTGCGGCTTGAAGCGTTACATCGATTTCAGTTGGGTGGTGTCCGTAGTCATCAATGACCCGAACTCCATGAACTGTGCCTTTAATTTCAAAACGCCGACCTGTCCCCCGAAATGTTGCTAATCCAGTTAACAACTCTGCCGCTCCAAAGCCAAGGTTTAAACCAGTTGCTAATACTGCCGCTGCGTTGAGCAGATTGTGATGGCCTGGCACTTGTAACTCAATAAAGCCAACTACTTTGCCGCGCCAAATTGCACGCGCTCTAGAGCCCATAGCCTCGAGTTCGATTGAATCTAAATGAAGATCGCATTCTGCGCCAGTTCCGTAGGAAACGAGTGCACATGAGGTAATCGTTGCCGCTAAGGCTTTGGTTCCTTCGTCATCGGCGCAATATGTGAGAAAACCATCGTTCTTAATCGTTGCTGCAAAATCTACGAAAGCCTGTGCTACGTCCTGCAGAGTGGCAAAAAAGTCCACATGATCATGCTCAATGTTTGTGATGATTGCCGCAAATGGGTGGTATTCAATAAATGAACCATCGGACTCATCGGCTTCAGCGACAAAGATTTCTCCTGTACCGCGATGAGCGTTAGATCCCGATGCTGTGATAGTTCCACCTATTGCAAAAGAGGGATCAGCACCGCAAGATTGCAGCGCAACAGCCATCATTGACGACGTTGTTGTTTTTCCATGAGTCCCAGCAACTGCAATGCTCTTTGATTCAGACATCAAAATCGATAGTGCCGCCGCTCGAGTTAGCGTTACAAGCCCTAACTCTTTTGCGCGTTTAAGTTCAGGGTTATTTGTGGAAATTGCCGTTGAATAGACAACCAAATCTGCTCCATCAACATTATGCGCATCATGAGACGTTGAAATTGTTGCACCCAACGCCTGCAAAGCTTTTACAACAGATGAATCTTTAGCATCTGAACCACTAACAACAATTTCATGTGAAAGCGAAATGCGTGCCAAACCGCTCATTCCCGCTCCACCGATTCCGATGAAATGAACTCTTTTACTAATAAGAGAACGCAGCGTTGGCTTCACTACTGAATTTCCAATGCATGCTGTCCAAGCGCGGCAATTTTTTGCGCAGATTCAAGATCAAGGGTGGATCCTTCAATTGGCGATTGTTGTGCAGATTTAAGTAGTGAGTCGATAGTGGATTCTAAAAATTGTGCGTTGAATTTTTTTTGTTCAATAACCTCAGCACGGCCGTCTGCCACTAATTCACGTGCATTATGGAACTGTTCTCCATTTCCAATTGGTAGTGGCACGAAAAGAGCGTATCGGCCCAGGGCTCGAAATTCGCTACAAGTCACCGCTCCGCTTCGCGCAATGATTAAATCACTGGCCAAATAGACATCTGCCATCGCCTCAACATATGACACTGGTCTATAGAAATCTGTTGCCGTTGGAAGTACATTTTTTTGCCCAACAGAGTGCATTACGAAAATCTGCTTATTAGATAGACCAGGGAGGGCTTGTGCAATCACTGAGTTGATTGCAATGGATCCTTGTGAACCTCCCATAACGAAAACAAGTGATTTGCCGGCAGGTATTCCTAATCGGGCTTTTGCGTTGTCGCGCGCTTTTTGCCAATTACCCATCGATTCTTTCAAGGCGCTAGCGACGTCACTTCGCAATGGTAATCCGGCTATCAAAGCATCTGAAAACACACCTGAATTAACTCCATGAGCCACGGCAAGATACGGAGTTAACATCGCACCTAAGCGATTAGCCCAACCAGGCTTTGCATTTGCTTCATGAATAACTGTTGGTACTCCAAGAATTCGAGCTGCTATGTAAGCAGGTCCGCTGACATATCCCCCAAAACCAATAAGCAAATCACTATTTTTCAAAATTGAATAGGAGGCCTTTACCGAGCCGACTAAATCCGAAGGAATTCGTAACCACGTCAGCGATGGTTTTCGGGCAATTGATACCTTTGGGATGTTAACTACCTTAAAACCTGCTGCCGGAACTAATGTATTTTCTAAACCCAACTTTGTTCCAAGAAATGAAATTTCATC
This sequence comes from Actinomycetota bacterium, assembly GCA_009698445.1. Classification (GTDB taxonomy): domain Bacteria; phylum Actinomycetota; class Actinomycetes; order Nanopelagicales; family Nanopelagicaceae; genus Planktophila. The sequence goes on along the minus strand of WLQG01000007.1, from coordinate 10,015 downwards.
GTTTGGATTATGAAGTTTCCATACTCGAGCAACTGCCAGTGCTGGTTCAATATGGCCAGCGGTACCTCCTCCGGCAAAAACTATCGAAGCCATTGTGGGAACCCTGCCTTTTCTAACTCAGAATATATTGCAGGATCTCTACGGGCTGCACCAATTACAAATGCGATTCCCATATATGTTGCAATCAACGCCGAACCTCCGTAAGAAAGTAATGGCAAAGTAACACCAACTACCGGAAGCACGCTGATAGCCGAGCCGATGTTCAGAATGGTTTGAACGCCAATCCAACATCCGATACCCGAACAGACATAACGCACCATTGGATCATTTGCTCTCAGTGCAATCTTAAATATCGAAAAGATCAGAATCGAGAGTGCGAGAAGGACTGCCAGAGTTCCAAACAACCCCAGCTCTTCTCCAATAACTGAAAAGATAAAGTCAGTATGGGCTTCCGGAAGGTTGCCCCATTTTTGTCGGCTAGCACCTAAACCAACTCCGAATAACCCACCACTAGCAAGGCCAAGCAAACTATGTGCCGGTTGCCAACCCACTGATTTGTATTGGTCTGCAGCAAATGGATTGAGAAAAACTGAAAAACGAGCGACACGATATGGCGCAGAAAGTATGAGCGCGGCAATTCCTAAAAAGCCGACACCAGAAATCGCTGCAAAGAGTTTGAGATGAACACCTGAAACCCACAGCAATCCTGCAAGTACAAATGCGAAAACAGAGGCAGTGCCTAAGTCTCTTCCTAATAAAACGAGTCCAATACACAGCAGGTAAACCGGTGCAATAAGTTTTAGAACGTTTGCCTGTATGTCTCCAGCGCGTTCACGCTTGGCCAATATTGCGCCTGCCCACAAAATCATTAGGAACTTAGCAACTTCACTTGGTTGCACATCTACAAATCCCAATGAGATCCAGTTGTGGTTTCCATTAACACTTTTACCAACGCCAGGTATCTGAACGATGATGAGCAACCCAACTGAGATAATAAATCCAAAGCGAGCAATGAATTTCCATCGAGTGAAGGAAAATCGAGATAAGACCCATGCCATGGGAATCGAAATTACTAAGAAAATAAATTGGCGCAAAAGAATCGCCCATGAGGATCCCTTATTTTCAAGTGAATAAATCGATGAGGCTGAAAAAACCATAATCAAACCAAAAATACTTAACCCCAACGTGCTTCCAACAAGCATGTAATAAAGGTTTATTGGTCGATTAAATATATTGGTGCGCTTTTCAGTTTTCATGAGCAATTACTTTCTTCACAGCAGCTGCAAAGCGATCTCCTCGATCGGCATAGGAAATAAATTGGTCCATGGAAGCACATGCTGGAGCAAGTAACACTCGGTCTCCGGTAGTTGCAAGATTTCTGGCTGCCTCTACTACATTGTTCATGAGCGATTGAGAATCATCGCCATCAACAAGTATTCGAACGACATCAGGACAATATTTAATGAGCGCAGCTTCAATGAGTCCACGATCGGTGCCAATCAAGATTGCAGCCTTTATCCGTTTTGCACATTTTTCAACGAGTGAATCCATTGAGGCGCCTTTAGCCAACCCTCCTGCAATCCAGATATTTGATTGATGAGACATCAGTGATGCTGCGGCTGCATGTGGATTAGTTGCTTTTGAATCATCTACCCAACTAATTGAATCTGCTTCATGCACGGTTTCAATTCGATGGCGACCAGGACGAAAACCTTGAATCGCTGTACGAATATCTGCGTGGGAAACACCTACTGATCTAGCTAATCCCGCTGCTGCTAACGCATTAGAAACGCTATGCGGAATAGCTGGCTTAACATCGCTCAGCTCTGCGAACATCTCAGCTTCCTGTGGATCTTGGACGAAGGCACGATCAACTAGGAGTTCTTCAACCAAACCGATTTCACCAGGGGCGGGTGTGTCCAAACTATAGAAAACTTTTTTGCCTTGCCAATGATTTGTTCGTAGGACGATTGCACCATCATCAGCATTAAGGATTGCCGTAGAAGTTCGATCCAAAATCGTGAGCTTCGCCTTTGCATATTCTTCAAAACTGCCGTGCCAATCAATATGGTCATCAGCGATATTGAGAATTGCACTAGAAACAAACTGTGCTTGTGTAGACCAATGTAATTGAAAAGATGAGAGTTCTAGTACTAAAACGTCAAAGGGGGTTGCGCGGTCAACTGCTTCAATGACTGTATCGCCTACATTTCCACAAGCAGCCGCATTCAACCCTCCACTTACCAACATTGCCGCAACCATTTCTACAGTTGTAGTTTTACCATTTGTTCCGGTCAAAGCTAGCCACTTTTGTTTTGGTGCAATGTCACTTCGAATGTGCCAAGCTAAATCAACTTCATTGAGCAGTTCAATTCCAGATTTTTGTGCGTGCACAATAAGCCGATGATCCTGCCGCCAACCCGGTGATACAACTACTGAGTCGTAATCCTTGATTGAAACTTTCTCGGTATCAACAATGTTGTAATCTGATTTAGCCGATTGATTTTCATCGGCAATGGTGATTACTGCGCCTCTTTTAGTCAGTGAACGGGCAACAGCATTTCCTGTAACACCTGCGCCAAGGATCAGAATTTTCTGGCCATCAAAAGAGAGTGGCATGTGTACTACTTAGCTACCCACTGCGCATAAAACAGGCCTAAGCCGCCGGCAACACTCAAGCCCGCAATAATCCAGAATCGAATGACAACTGTGATCTCAGCCCATCCTTTTAATTCAAAGTGATGATGCAGCGGTGCCATCCGAAAAACTCGCTTGCCCCCACTGAGTTTGAAATATAGCGTTTGAATAACCACTGACATTGTGACGATTACAAATAATCCGCCCAACGGAATTAATAGGAGTTCAACACGAAGTGTTGTAGCAAAACCGGCAATGGCTGCGCCAAGTGCTAGTGAACCGGTGTCTCCCATAATAATTTTGGCTGGAGCCGTATTCCACCAGAGGAACCCAGTACAACCGCCCGCAAAGGCTGCAGCTAATGCCGCTAAATCAAGTGGATCACGGACTTGGTAACAGTTACTAGTTGTGGCACCAACAATTGCGCAACTCTGGCCAAACTCCCAAACACCAATTAATACAAAGGCTAAGAAAGTCATAATTGTTGCACCGGTTGCCAAGCCATCTAGGCCATCAGTTAAGTTCACTCCGTTACTCGCCGACATCACCATCAAAACCACAAAGGCAATAACTAAGCCAATACCCAAATAAATCGATGTCTCTTTTACTGTTGATAGGTAATGCGAAATAGGTGTGAGTTGTCGATCATCAGCAAACTGCAGCCCGGCATAACCAAATACTGCAGCCAATATCGCCTGAGCAAGTAGCTTGTAGCGTCCCTTGAGGCCACGCGAATTTTGGCGTGAAACCTTAAGCCAATCATCTAGAAAACCAATAAAACCTAAACCTACGACTAACCCAATTACCAATAAAGCTGAAGCCGAAACTGAATTTCCTGTAAAAAGGTGTGCCATGAGATAACCAAAAATTGCGGCTAGAATAAAAATAATGCCGCCCATAGTTGGCGTACCATGTTTTGTTTTATGTGTTGATGGGCCATCGTCTCGGATAATTTGACCATAACCACGTGCGGCAAGAATTCGAATTAACACTTTAGTTCCAAAGAGAGCAAAGGCGAGAGCAAATGCACCTGCGATAAGAATCTGTCTCATAAACCGGCTCCGCTCTTTTCTATCCATGCACGTTCTAGGGAATCTGCCAAAACTTCAAAACCCTGCGACCTTGACGCTTTCACTAAAACAACATCTCCTGGAGTGAAGTAATCAACTAAATCAATCGCTGATTCAATGGTGGAACGTTGGTGAATCACCATAGCTCCACCAGGTGCTCCATATTCAGGAGCATCGATTTCAACTAAATGATCAATTCCTAATTCAACCGCAAGCGCCCCGATTGCAGCGCTCTGTGATGCCTGTGTCTGGCCAAGTTCATTCATCTTTCCGACAAATGCCCATGCCGAACCGCCTCGCTCTTGCGCAAAGAGCGCGAGTGCGCGTAAAGCCGCACTCATTGATTCCGGATTGGCGTTATAGGCATCGTTAATGATCAACAAATCTGCGCTTTCATGTAACTCCATGCGCCACTTACTTGATATTTCGGCAGTAGATAAAGAGCTTGCAATGAGCTCAAGAGGAAGAGCAAGCGCGGTACCGACAGCTGCGACAGCAAGCGCGTTTGATACTTGATGCGCACCCACTGCGCGCATTCCAACAGCATCTCGTCCAGCTGGTGTGACTAAATCAAAATGTGGACGACCTTCTCGCATCTCAACATCTGCAGCTCGTACTTGAACATCAGTCTTTTCACCAAAGAGAATTACTTGACCTTGATGTCGGGCGGACATCTTTGGTGTGAATTCATCATAAGTACCAAGAATTGCTATGCCGTCTTTACCTAGTGATTCAATAAGTTCACCCTTAGTCGCAGCAATTGCTTCCTGTGAGCCAAACTCGCCAATGTGGGCGGTTCCAACTGTCAGCACTACGCCAATATTTGGTTGAGCGATTTCACATAACCGCGCAATATCGCCCATATGTCGGGCACCCATTTCAAGAATACAAAAACGCGTGCGATCATCACACTGAAGCAAAGTAATTGGAAGTCCTAAATCATTATTAAATGATCCAGCAGGTGCCACCGTTGGACCGACTGCCCCCAACATATGAGTCAACAAATCTTTTGTACTTGTCTTTCCTTGTGATCCTGTGATTCCGATAACCGTGAGTTTGTCTAAACGTTTGCGAACAAACGCTGCCAATATCGAAAGTGCTTCAAGTACATCGCCAACAACAATGCACGGGCCATCAATGCGATGTGATGTCAACGAAAACATCGCACCATTTCGGTAAGCATCGGCGGCGAACTCGTGGCCATCAGTGTTTTCACCTTTAAGCGCTAAAAAGAATGAGCCGGGTGTAGCTAGACGAGAATCAAAGGTTGGCGCTTTTGAAATGAGCAAGTCTTTATCACAGAAGAGTTCTCCACCGACTAAAAGGGCGATCTCGCCAGCTGTTAACGTGATCATTTTTTATCTTCAATTGCTTTAGCTAGTTCGATGCGATCATCAAACTCAAGAATTTCACCATTGATCTCTTGCCCCTTTTCATGGCCTTTGCCAAGAACCATCACAACATCACCGGGTTGGGCAAGATTAACTGCGGCACGGATCGCTTGTGCTCTATCAACAATGACCTCACTTGGTGGAACCACATCTATATCTAAAACCATTTGCACAAGAATGTCTGCAGGTTTTTCAGAGCGCGGGTTATCGCTTGTATAAATGGCTATATCTGCACCATCGTGCAGCGCTTGGCCCATCTGAATTCGCTTAGTTTTATCGCGATCGCCACCACAGCCAAGAACAGCAATCACTTTGCCGTCAGTAATCTCTCTAGCTGTCTCTAAAACACGTTTTACGGCATCTGGTGAATGTGCGTAATCAACGAGGGCGGTGAAATTTTGCCCGAGCCGCACAGCTTCTAATCGACCAACTGCACCGGTGAGAGTTGGCAGGATGGCCGCGATATCAATGGGATCAACTCCGCTTTCAACTGCAATTGCAATTGCCATCAATAGATTGTCGTAGTTAAAGCCACCATGGAGCGAAGTTTTACTTTCAATCAAGATTCCGCCACTGCCGCGAATTGAAAGTGATGCCCCAACATAGTCAGAAGAAATAGAAACATAATGCCAAGTTGCACTGCTATCTGATCTAGACAAAGTAACGACAGGTAACTCAGTTTGTGTGGTCAAACGCTTTCCATAAACATCATCAACATTAATTACTGCTAAATCTGCATACTCAAAAGTGAACAATTTTGCTTTTGCCGCAAAATAATCTTCCATGTCCTTATGAAAATCTAAGTGATCTTGGGAAAGATTTGTGAAACCTACAACTGCAAAATGACTTCCACGAATACGTTCAAATGTGATGGCATGGCTTGAGACTTCCATTATGAGGTTTCGCATGTGACGCTCGCGCATAACCGCCGATAAAGCCTGTAAATCTGAGCTCTCAGGGGTGGTTCGCTTGCTAGCCACGCTTTCAACTCCGATACGTGTTTCGACCGTTCCAATTAATCCACTATCTCGGCCAGCAGCCATCATTATTTGATGCAGCAATGTAGTTACTGTTGTTTTGCCATTAGTGCCCGTAACACCGATGCTATAGAGATCGCGCATTGGTTCTGAATAAAACCAAGCACTTGCGATACCAGCAGCTCGTCTAGGATTTGCTGAAATCAGTACAGGAACATCCTTAATTGTTTTTGCGCCTTGAGCATCTGTGAGTACCGCCACTGCCCCACGCGCAATTGCATCGTCAGCAAACTGGGCACCATGAAATTTTTCTCCAGGCAAGGCGATAAAGAGATCTCCCGGTAAAACTAAATCACTTGCTTGAGCAATTCCACGGACTTCTATTTTTTCTAAATCTTGAGTTGTGGAATCGGCTCCAACTATTGCGCACAGCGCAGAGAGTTTTTTGCCGGGGTTAGTTAGAGGTCGTTGCATCCTGGACCTTCTTTATAGCCAAAGCTTTTTCACTAAGTGGGACTGGGGCAAATGTTGTATTCGTAGGGGCAATATGGCGACTTTGCAAAACAAATGACATAACTTTCTTAAATACTGGCCCACCCAAGACTCCACCCCAGTGCATGCCTTGTGGATCTTGAATGGTCACGCTAATTACATATGCAGGTTTATCTGCTGGTGCAAAACCAATAAAGGAAGCCGTAAAACCACGGTAACAACCACACGTGTCATCGATGCGTTGTGCAGTAGCAGTTTTACCCGCCACGCGATAACCCGCAATAGCCGCTGACGGCGCAGTTCCACCTGCAGAAACAACACTCTCCATCATTAAGCGCACTTTCTGTGCAGTCTCTGAACTGACTACGCGCTGACTAGTTCGACCTGCTGCTGGCGTAAAGTTTCCGCTTGCATCACTTGTACCTGCAATAACTGTTGGTGACACTCGCACACCATCATTAGCTATCGTTGCAAAAATACTTGTGGCTTGCATTGCTGTCACTGAATACCCTTGGCCAAAGGCCATTGTTGGAGCTGATGTTCCCGACCAATCAGCTATTTTTGGCAAGATTCCACGTGATTCACCTGGCAAACCTGAACCAGTTTTGGAGCCAACACCAAATTTAGTTAAGTACTCATAGAAAACTTTATGCGATAAAAGTTCTTCAACTTGAATGGCGCCAGTGTTACTTGATACCGCCAAAATGCCTGTAGTAGTTAAACGCTGTGTCGCATGCTTTTCATGATCATGGAAAACTTTATCGGAACGTTTAAGAGCATAAGGCACAGTGAATACAGTTTCAGGAGTTACTTTCTTTTCTTCAAGGGCCGCAGCCATTGTCATGATTTTGCCAGTTGAACCTGGTTCATAGACATCTTCTACTGAAGGATTTCGCATAGCAACAAGTGAGACCTTAGAAGTGTTATTGGGGTTAAATGTAGGCGCAGTTGCATGTGCCAGGATTTCACCTGTTTTTGGATCCATAACAATTACGGTTCCGCTAATTGCATGAGTTGACTTAACAACCTCTGAAATTGCCTTCGATGCAACCCACTGAATATCACGATCAATTGTTAAGCGAACAGTTGTTCCTGTTTGCGCCGGGATAATTTCTGATTGAGAGCCTGGAATCTCTGCGCCATAACCATTGGCAAATGAATACTTGCCATCGATTCCTGAAATCGTTGAATTCATACTTGATTCAAGCCCTGTAGCGCCAATGCCGGCATGGTTTACAAAGCCAATAAGTGAGGCAACAAGTGAGCCAGATGGATATTCGCGAACGTATCCCCGCTCTGGGAAAAAGCCGATGATTCGATCTGGACTCATTGCGGGGTACTGCGAATTGAATTGCGATATTGATTGAGTTAATTTCTGCCACAGTGCGGGTTTAGCATTTTGATAGACCATGTTCCATTTGCGCTTACCAGTAATGCTGGCTTGAACTTGAGCAACTGGAAGGTCAAGGATTGGTGCAATAAAATTTGCGACTCTACCTGGGTTTATTATTTGAGTTTGATCCACAACAATGCTCGTAGCTGCAACACTTCGAGCAAATGCAACGCCATTTACATCAGTAATTTCACCACGTGGAGCTTGAAGCGATTTAGTATTTTCCATTTCATTGACTGCACGGCTGCGGTAGTCCCCGGCTTGAACTGCCTGTACCTGAACTAAGCGCAAACCAAATAGGAACATTGCTAAAGCTAAAATAAAAATGAGCGCCCTAATTCGATTATGAGCTAATGAAAAATTACCCATTATTTACACTATCTGGCGTAGTAGTGGGTGGATTTAAAATTAAGAAAACTGGCGATTCCGATGGCTTCATGCCTAGCGCAGTTGCAGCTTTGGCAAGATTTTCTGGGGAAGACATAGAGTCAATCTGACGTGCAATTGCTTCGCGTTGATCGCTAACCATTTTTGCTTCGAGCTTTAGGTGACTTAAAGTGAATGCATCTTGTGCTAACAATGTATTGATGAAGAGAAGGAACATCAATGCAAAGGCGCCTACAACCGATACAAACTTGGCAAAGTACTTACGATTTTCTTGGCTCTGTTCTGAAACATCAGGAACGAGTTTGAGCGCAACTTCTGCAGTCTTTGTTGCGATGATTTCACGAGAACGTGTAATTGCCGGAGCAAATGCGGTCATTGCCATTACGCAGCCACCCTTTCGATTGCACGCAAACGAACTGATGCCGAGCGCGGATTTTCATTGAGCTCTGCTTCATTTGGAGTTTCGCTCCCACGGATTACAAGTGAAAATTTGGCAGCAAATTCGGGAAGGTCAAATGGCAGATCGCGTGGCGTGCCAGAAGTTGTCGAAGCGACAAATAACTCTTTAACGATGCGATCTTCAAGGGATTGAAAAGACATAACAACTAGGCGTGCCCCGATATTGAGTAAACCAAGGGCCGCTGGGAGTGCGCGCGTAATTGCACCAAGTTCATCATTTGTTTCGATTCGAAGAGCTTGGAAGGTGCGTTTTGCTGGGTTGCCACCAGTGCGACGAGTCGCCGCTGGAATAGCTTCTTTAATTAAATCGGCAAGCTGGGAAGTTGAATTTAATGGGGCGATAGCGCGCGCTTTAACGATTCTTTCTACAACACGAGTTGCAAACTTTTCTTCTCCATATGTGCGCAGAATTTTAACTAGCTGCCCAGGTTCATACGTATTAACAATCTCAGAAGCAGTCAAGGACTGTGTGCGGTCCATGCGCATATCAAGTGGAGCATCTTGAGAATAAGAAAAACCGCGTTCGCTTTGATCTAGCTGCATTGATGAAACACCTAAATCAAATAACGCCCCGTCAATTTTTGTAAATCCATGGGAAGCAACTACTTCTGCAATTTGATCAAATGTTGCATGCGAAGTGCGTAGGCGATCTGCAAAGGGTGCCAGACGTTGTGTTGCAGCATTAATCGCATCGGTATCGCGATCGATTCCAATAACTGTTAAATGTGGAAACTTTGAAAGAAGTGCAAATGTGTGTCCACCAAAGCCAAGAGTTGCATCAACAACAACTGGGTGTTCATTAGCTGCAATTGCAGGGGTCAGTAGATCGATACAACGATCGCGCATTACAGATATGTGAGCGATACTTTCGTTCATCTTCTCCCCCTAACTCATCGATAGTGCTTTCTTCTTTAGTGCAGTGCTCTCATCTCTGGTCACCGCCGGCCGACGGATCTGTGTGATATCGGCGCCGGGGAAGGGGCGCCGATATTTTCGAAGGGTCGGCGGTGGCCACAGATGAGAGAGTTAAAACAGACCTGGGAATACCTCCTCTGAAACATCAGCAAATCCCTTTTCGCGATCTGCTAGATATTCATTCCAAGAAGTTGCATCCCAAATTTCAACGCGAGTATTTGCACCAATAACAACGCAATCTTTTTCAAGTCCTGCATATGTGCGAAGTCCTTGAGGAATAGTTACGCGACCTTG
>WLQG01000067.1 GCA_009698445.1 Actinomycetota bacterium | reverse complement strand
GTTACTTCTGGTGTTAGTGCCATTTCGTAGTGCTCCTATTTTCTGATGATCACGGGGTTTTCCGGTTTGCCTCACGGAAAATCGCTTTCTCGTTGGATGCATAGGTTACCAGCGGAGCCAAAAACTAAGAAATCGTGAGCCTATAGCTCCGTTAGTTCACGGGCTTTGGCACAGTCTTTAGCCATTTGATCAAGAAGTGGCTCTAACCCATCAAATTTCAATGTATCTCGAAGTCGCCAACCAAATTCAATGGTTGCGCGCTGTGTGTAAAGATCGAGTCCAACTTGATCTAATGCATAAGCCTCAACTTGGCGACCACGCACTCCATCAAATGTTGGATTCGTTCCAATGGAAATTGCAGCAGGCCAGCGATCAATTCCAACAGTTAACCAACCCGCATAGACACCATCTGCTGGAATTGTCTGTTGTTCAATATCTCCCAAATTGGCCGTTGGATAACCAATTTCGCGTCCGCGTTTTTCTCCATGAACAACAATTCCATCTAGGCGATGTGGGCGAGTTAATAATGTACGAGCTTGCTCAACATCACCTTCAACAATTAATTTACGGACACGAGTAGAGGAAACAACATCTCCTTGTAACGGCTCTAGATCCAAAACAATAGTTTCAAACTCAGTATGAGCTTTAAGTGAATCAACGTTTCCTGCAGCCTTAAAACCATATGTAAAATTTTGGCCGACGACTACTTTTGTGGCACCAAGCTGATCAACTAGAACACGTTTAACAAAATCTTCAGGTGTCATAGCCGCAAATTCTGGCGTAAATTTCATCACTGCGACTTGGTCTGCATTGTGGATCTTGAGCAGCTCAATTCGATCAGTCAAAATTGTTAATAAAGTTGGAGCACGATCTGGTGCAAAAACGCTCGTTGGGTGAGGATCAAAAGTGAGCGCGATTATCTTCTCATCACCGGCTATCTTTTTGGCTTGGTTGAGTACTTCTTGATGGCCCTTATGGACACCATCAAAAACACCAATGACAACGACGCTCATATGTCTATTGTCTCAGAACTAGTTCGCTGCCGCGAATACGGCGATTGGTTTAGCCAGGCCATCCTTATTACACAGCAAAGCAATCAGGTTTACTCCCGAAGTGGCTGCATAGATGGCATCATCTGGATTAGCGCTTAACGGACGGCCAAATGAAAGTTCATTTACTTCATCGAGTGCAAGTTCACGTGAACTAAAAACGCTTTTAGCTACATCAGCAAGTGCCAACGTTGTAAATCCACCTTCTTTTAAATGCGCAAGGGAGATAGAGCTTTTTAAATCAAAGCCAGCAACTCGAGTACGACGGAGGGCATTCAAGTGACCCCCTACTCCAAGGCCATCACCACAATCTCGAGCAATTGCACGGATAAAGGTGCCGGCAGAGCATGTAACTTGAATATCGACTTCGATTGCATTTTCGATTCGGCGAATCTGATTGATATCCAACTGTGAAATCGTTATTTCACGGGCAGCTAGTTCTACTTTTTCTCCGGATCTGACTCGATCATAAGCCCGCTCACCATCTACTTTGACTGCAGATACCGAACTTGGGCGTTGCATGATTGTTCCGCGCATTTTGGCTAATTCGCGTTCTATATCGGCATCGGTAATCGCAGATACATCGCCGCGTGAAATTACTTCTCCTTCAACATCATCGGTAACTGTTGCCGCACCCAAAACCATGGTCGCTTCATATGTTTTATCGCCATGTGTGATGTATTGAAGCAAGCGAGTACCGTTGTTAAAACCTAACACCAGAATTCCTGTTGCCATGGGATCAAGAGTTCCAGCATGACCTACTTTGCGTGTACCAAGTGCCCGTCGTGCAATTGCCACAACATCATGGCTAGTCATACCTGGTTCTTTATCTACAACCAGAAATCCGTGCTCGATGATTATTCTCCGTCAATGACACGAGGAGCTTTATATGGATCTTCTCCCCCTGCATATGTGGCATTAGCGCGAAGTGCCGCTACTTCTGCATCTAATTCATGAACTTTTGAAAGTAGCGAATCAAGTGCCTTAGCACTCTCGGGTAAACCGTCTTCAAAGAACTCCAGTGATGGCGTGATGCGCAGACCTAATTCGCGGCCAAGGGCTGAACGGATTGCACCACGTGCGCTCTCTAAAGCTGCACTAGTTGAAGCACGTTGATCCAGATCACCAAGCACCGTATAAAAAACCGATGCTTGTTGAAGATCTCCAGTAACGCGTGCATCGGTAACTGTGACGAAGCCAAGACGCGGATCTTTAATCTTTGTCTCAAGTAACTGCGCCACAATTACTTTAATGCGATCTGCAACCTTTTGGCTGCGGTGTGATTGAGCCATTGCTATACCCGCTTTTTCTCGCGCATCTCAAATACTTGAATAGTGTCGCCAATTTGAAGATCCTTCATATTGCCAAGACCGATACCGCACTCGAAGCCTTCTTTGACTTCAGTTGCATCATCTTTAAATCGCTTGAGTGAATCGATTGTGAGGTCATCAAGGATGAGTGTTTCTCCACGCAAGATACGGGCCTTAGCGTTACGACGGATGACACCGTCCTTAACAACAGAACCTGCAATATTTCCAGCCTTTGAAGATTTGAAGATCTCGCGAACTTCAGCGTTACCAGTGATAACTTCTTCGTAGATTGGCTTGAGCAGACCCTTCAATGAAAGTTCAATCTCATCGATAGCCTGATAGATAACCGAGTAGAAGCGAACTTCAACGCCTTCTTGATCAGCAAAGACTGCAGTTTGCGGTTCAGGCTTAACGTTAAAGCCGATCACAACTGCAGTTGATGCAGATGCCAAAGTAATATCGCTCTTAGTAATTGCACCAACACCACGGTGGATTACACGAAGATCAACTTCAGCGCCAACATCTAGCTGCATAAGTGCTTCTTCTAGCGCTTCAACAGATCCACTTACGTCACCCTTAAGAATTAAGTTAAGAGTTGAAATCTTGGACTGTTCCATAAAGTCTTCAAGTGAGACCTTCTTGCG
>WLQG01000066.1 GCA_009698445.1 Actinomycetota bacterium | reverse complement strand
TCTTTCACTGAAGCTTTCTCAGTAATTGTCAGGTGTAACGACCAGGCTGAAGTTGATAAGTACTGGGATGCACTGACTGCAGATGGCGGAACCCCTGGAAATTGCGGTTGGCTCAAGGATAAATTTGGACTTTCTTGGCAGATCATCCCAAAGCAACTAGGTGAGTGTCTCGGAAACCCAGATCCCCTAAAAGCTGCTGCCGCAATGAGAGCAATGATGGGAATGTCTAAGTTAATTGTTAGCGAGTTGGAGGCTGCAGTTAAGTAAGTCTGGCTAATAGGGCAGTTCTTCTTTGCATTTAGTTACTTTGCGTAACTTCTTTCTGTGCCATAATTCCATCACGACGATTTGGTAGTAATTGGGACTTGGTTAATAGCCAGGTCCCTTTTGCTTTTCCACCAAGTTTCCTTATCCACAATTTTTGGTTCCGTTTGCAATTGTCGATGAGTTAAACCGTACCTTCGCTCCCGTGTTGGGGGCGTGTTGTAATTGGCAGCCTGTTGGTTTACCAAATCGTCGGAGCGGGTTCAAATCCCGTCGCCTCCACCACAGTCTTAACTGATTCGCCTCGACCTATTGGTAGTGGTCAAAAGAGTTGAATCAGATATGCATGGGAGGGTCTCGAGATTTCGAGACCCTTTCCAATTCTTCCGGCTTATAGGGCGGTTCTTCTTGCCCCAATTATGATTCGGCTATGACCATTGCACTTGATCGACTGCTTGCTCATATGGCTTGGGCAAATCAGAAAACTATTGCCCATCTTCAAACACTTCCTGAAGACTCTCTTGCCGCATTTGCAACCAATCCCGAATGGCATGCTGCAGAGATTATTTATCACATAGTTGATTCCGCTGATCACTACGCCTTTCGCATCAGCGGGATACCGGCATTAACTCAACCGGGGGACCCTTGCATTGATGTTGTGAAAGTGATCGCAGATCTTGCACGACTTAAAGAGCAAGCAGCGACAGTGGACAAAGCACTTCTTGAGTGCGTGAAGTTAGATGACATTCAGATTGAATATAAAAACGTTGAATACAAAATGGTGAAAAGGTGGCGCTCAACCATCCTTTCACAAGCGATACATCACGCAACTGAGCACAGGGCTCAGCTAGCTTCTGCATTGGAGGCAAAAGGTTTTAATCCAATGGATCTAGATGAGTTAGATCTGTGGGCCTTTGAGATTGAGACTGGGTCTTAAATTTTCTAGTTTGACCCGCCTTTCCTAGATGTTGCATTAATGCTACATAGCATATATGCTACCTATCATGAGTCGCAATCCAGAAGAACCGGTCTATAACCGTATTGAAGAAGCACGCGTTGCCCTAGGACTATCTAGGCAGGATCTAGCCGACAAGGCTGGCGTGCACTACCAAACCATTGGTTATCTAGAACGTGAGGAATACAGTCCCTCACTTGTTCTAGCTATCCGCATTGCTAAATCACTCAACCAAGAGGTTTCAGAGTTGTTTTCGCTCACCCCATTTAAGAAAGGAAAGTAAAAATGTCGAAGAAGAATAAGTTTTATTGGTTTGAAGGTGTTACTGAAAAAGGCGTCAAAGCTAGGTTGAGCAATGAAGACTCAGATTTTAGATGGCTTCGTCCACAGCGAAACAGAAGAGTTCTAGTGCTTCTTATGGCACTTGGTCTAGTTCTCACCTCGTTGGGAAGCTACTGGCCAACTTTGAAAACGAATATGAATTTACCTGATGGAACTTCAGTAGTTGTCTATTCCGTGACAGCGATATTTGTGATCTTTGCTGTTCTTGGTGGCTATTCGCTCTTGCGTATCAGCGTGAGATCTATTGCAGATGCACCAGATGAACTGCTGGATGAGCGCCAAATTAAAGTTCGAAATACTTCAATCAGATTTGCCTACTATGGGATGGGCTATGTAGTCCTAGGACTCTTATTTGCAATATTTTTTGGTCCTGAAGTTAAATTGTTTCAAGCAGAAGGCAATAATGGAAGTTATCTCATGATTGCCACACTCTTTGCTTATGCCTCGCTGCCATCCATGGTTATGGCTTGGCGCGAGCGGGATATCTAGGTAGTCTGCACACTATGGCCTGGTTTCTACTTTCAATTGCAATTGTTGCTGAAATCATGGGAACCCTGTTCCTAAAAGCGAGTGATGGACTTAGCAAACTATGGCCTTCACTCGGAGTTGCCGTCGGTTATGCAATCGCCTTCTCACTTATGGCGATCTCACTGAAGAAACTTGAAGTAGGTATTACCTATGCCGTTTGGTCTGGCGTGGGAATTATGGGAGCTGCCATTGGCGGTGTTGTCTTCTTCGATCAGCATCTTTCTAAATTGAACATAATTGGCATGGCAATAATTATTGTTGGCGTAGTTGTCATGAATCTTGGGGGAGCAGCTCACTAATGCATATGTCGATTTCGCAAAAAAGAAGTGGCACATTCGCAATCACGTTTGCTCTGATTTCTACCTTATTACTAGCCCTTACATCTTGTTCTAGCAATTCTCAAGAGATGGTAACAATTAGCCTTGCGCCAGCTCCTTACACAATCCAAGTGCCATCAGAAATTGCTAAGCACCTATCAATTGAAAATATGGCTGCGGATACAGCAAATGGGTTTTCAGCTCAGGCAAAAGCAGCCGGGGCAATAGCCCAGGTACGGATAAATTACACAGCTGATGACGGATCACTACATGGTTTCGCTGGAGTTTACTATTTTGCAAAAGCTGATTTTGAAAAAGCTCAAAACCCTAACGAGCCACCTTTATATGGCAGCAAAGTTGTTGAAGAAAATTCAATGGTATTAGCCGTTGCTGGTCCTCAAGATTCAATATTTGAACCAGCTACTCAGGATGGTAAAAACGTGACATCCCTGTACTCGCTGATTTACGATCAACAAACATTTAAATCTTCTTAAATGTGGCTGGGCTTGCTGCAAATTGCGCAGTGAACAGCCTGATTAGCTCACGTTTCTGTGTGATTATTGCGTAACCCCATTAGAATTAGTGAGTGCCTGGATCACCTTTATCAACGAAAATAGAGATTCGATCTATCTCTCAAGACGATCATCGGGCTTTCATTTCACGATTATCAAGCGCATCTTTCTTGCAACTTCCCGAATGGGGCGCAGTTAAAAACGACTGGAAAAGTAAATCCATCGGTATTTTCGATGGCGCAGAACTTGTCGGCGTAGCACTTCTACTAACTCGCGCACTTCCCTTTGTAGGCAAATCTTTCGGGTACATTCCAGAGGGTCCGCTGTTTGTGCCGAGTTTTTCATTTAACGAATCTGTTCTTGAATCACTTGAAGTTTTGGCAAAGAAAGAAAAGATCTTCCTACTTCGAATAGGACCAGCAATTCCTTTTCGTGATTGGGAAAGTGAAGTTATTAAGGCCGCTCTGGCATCAGATGAGGCCAGTTCTTTGCTACACACCCAATCGACTAGCGAATACGAAAATGGTCGATTAGCGATTCAAAGTTTGAATAAAGCAGGTTGGCGAGAAGTTGTCTCTGAGAGCGGTTTTAGCGAAGGTCAACCAAACTTCGTCTTTCAATTGGACTTGCACAATCAGAATGAAGAAAGCTTGTCGGCAGGCTTTAATCAACTGTGGCGCAGAAATATTAAGAAAGCAGAAAAAGAAGGCGTTGAAGTTGTTCGAGGTGGCAAGGAAGAACTTGCAGATTTTCATAAGGTCTACGTAGAAACGGCAGCCCGTGATAATTTCAAGCCGCGGCCACTTCGTTATTTTCAACGAATGTGGAATGAATTAAATAGTCACGATGAACACCTCAAACTTTTCTTAGCAAAATGGCAGGGACAAGTAATTGCATCGACAATCGCAATTCACGTTGGAGATCATTACTGGTATTCCTACGGTGCATCATCTGCTTTTGGTCGTGATGCTCGTGGAAGTAATGCGATCCAATGGGCGATGATGAAAGATGCCATGGACAGTGGCGCACATTGTTATGACTTACGTGGGATTACTCCAACCCTGGATCCACATGATCCCCATGTTGGCTTGATTCAATTCAAAGTTGGCACAGGTGGTTATGCCCGCCAACTAGTTGGCGAATGGGAGAAGTCGATTAATAAGTTCTGGTCGCTCGCCTTTGCCACGTATTTACGAGTTCGCAGGTAACCTACGCATATGCCACTTTCACTGCACGTT
>WLQG01000065.1 GCA_009698445.1 Actinomycetota bacterium | reverse complement strand
TGGCGGGGTAGCTCAGCTTGGTAGAGCAAGCGGCTCATAATCGCTGTGTCGTGGGTTCAAATCCCGCCTCCGCTACTAGTTCCACACGCGTGAATTTCGCGCATCGAGAAGGCTCGGGTAACCTGAGCCACTCGTTAACTGATGAAGGAGTAAGACCATGGCAAGCAAGAGCGCGGACGTACGTCCAAAAATCACCATGGCATGCGTTGATTGCAAAGAGCGCAACTACATCACAAAGAAGAACCGCCGCAACGATCCTGACCGTATGGAACTTAAGAAGTTCTGTCCACGTTGCAAGTCTTCAACTCTTCACCGCGAAACTCGCTAATGATCAATCCCGATTCGGTCGGGCGCACCTTCAAAGGTGTGGAACACGTTACGGTCACGCAAGCGCAAATTGATTCATTTTCTGCCGTCATTGGTGAAACTAATACAGAAGTTGCTCCTCCAACGTTTTCAATTCGTATCTCTTTGTCGCAATATGAATCAATCCTGACTCAGCCTGAAATTGGCGTTGATTGGACTCGTTTAGTTCATGGAGACCAGAAGTTTGAAATATTGCGCCCAATAGTTGCAGGCGATGTTTTTACTTGTTCGGCAACAATTGAAACACTACGAGTAGCAGCTGGAAATGAAATAATTTCTGTGCGATCAGATTTACATAATGGCACCGAGCTTGTAGTTACAGCATGGTCAACTTTGGTGGTGCGCGGATGATTGAAATCGGTACAACTTTGCCAGAGAAAGTTTTTTACATTGATCGCGCCTTACTAAAGGCTTACGCCGATGCAAGTGGAGATCAAAACCCGATTCACCAAGATGAAGCATTTGCGATCTCTGTCGGTCTTCCTAATGTTATTTCCCATGGCATGTTAACTATGGCCCTTGCCGGTAAGTACGTTTCCGATTGGGCGGGCGGAAGTGCTCAAGTACGTGAATTCTCAGCACGATTTATTAAGCCAGTGATAGTTCCAGCGAGCGAAAAGGTTGATTTAACCGTTGTGGCAACAGTTACCGAAGTTGATGGAAACACAGTTAAGTTAGATATCTCCGCAACTTCTGCCGGGGTGAAAGTCCTGGGAATGGCAAAAGCAGTAGTCGTTAAATGAGTATTCCAGATTCAGTAACCCAATTAGCGCAAGCACGCATGGATGCCCGTGCGGCCAAAGATTTTAAATTAGCCGATAAATACCGCGATGAACTATTACATGCAGGATATGAAGTCATCGATGTTGCAGGTGGCTATGAATTAAAACCCAAGAAGCCATATATAACTCTGGCTTACCCACGCGATATTCGCCCCATAGATCTTGAGAATCAAACCACCGTTGGAATTATTGTTGATGGATTTACTGACGATGCCCTTGAAACCGTTAAGGCAATTAAAGCCAATAGTGACTGCGCAGTGGCAATTATTTCTATTGGTGACGCAGGGGCGCTCTTCGAAGAAATGGACAAGCGAACCTACTTAATCTCCGTTGGACCCGGTGCAAGCTGGGCAGATTGTGCAAATGTATTTTTGGAAAAACTATCAAGTAAGTACGTAATTATTATGGATCCATCTACCCGTTTTACTGGCGATGCGATTACGCCAGTTGTTGCCGAATTAGAAAAAGGGGAATACGTTGCCGTTGGTTGGCGCGGTGGGTTAGTTAACTTGGAAGATGAGTGGCGAAGTGTTGATGACAAGGGTGTTGGAGAAGTCGATGTTCTGTTTTCATACTTCATGGCCTTTAACCGCGAAGCTATGACGCAGGTGGGTGGATTCAATCCTCGTGCGGTGTATTACCGAAATGCAGATATTGAATTTTCACTCAAAATCAGACAAGCCGGCGGCAAACTCTTACAGATTGATTTACCGTTAATTCAAGATCGCCATCACGGGTATCACGATGTTGACCCTGATTATCGCGACGCACAATCTAAAAAGACCTTTGACCGTATTCTGGATAAGTACAGAGGTAAAGAAGCGATTTTGTCTCCACGTCGGTAGCCTTGACCCATGACCGAGCTTTCCAATTACACCAGCTTTCACGTAGGTGGGCCGGCGCAAAAAATAATCACGGTTGCTACTCAAGATGAAATAATTGAGGCAATCGAAGGTGCAGGCGATTCACCTATTTTAATTTTGGGTGGTGGAACTAATGTTTTAGTTTCAGATTCTGGCTTTGAAGGAACCGTAATTCGTATTGCAAATAACTCTGTGGAAGCTGAAGTCGATGCATGCAGCGGGGCAACTTTAACTATCGGTGCCGGTGAAGATTGGGATCATCTAGTTTCAACTTCTATCAACCGAGGATTTGCTGGTCTTGAAACTTTAAGTGGAATTCCAGGAACTGTAGGTGCTGCGCCGATTCAAAATATCGGAGCGTACGGTCATGAGGTAAGTGAATTCATTACGCGTGTCCGAACTTATGATCGTGAAAAGAAAGAGATTCGAACTTTCACGAATGCAGAGTGCGAATTTTCATATCGCAACTCTCATTTCAAGGCACACCCTGGCCGATACGTTGTTTTAGAAGTTGCATTTCAAATTCGGCGCGGAGAGATGAGTGATCCAATTACGTATGCTGAACTCTCAAAGAAATTATCAGTTGATATGGGAGACAAGGCTCCGGTCACTGATGTGCGTAAAGCAGTTCTTGAACTTCGCGGGGCAAAGGGAATGTTGCTTAACTCAGGTGATAAAGATTCTTGGTCTGCTGGTTCATTTTTTACTAATCCAATTATTTCTCAGCAAGCCGCCGATGCATTACCCAATGCTGCACCCAAATGGCCACTTACTGATGGGCGAGTAAAAATTTCAGCTGCATGGCTAATTGAAAACTCAGGAATCCATAAAGGCGATGCAGTTGGGGGTGCAAGAATTTCTACGAAACACGTACTTGCACTAACTAATGCTGGAAGTGCAACGGCGTCTGATATTGCATCTCTTGCTCGCAAAGCGCGCGATCAGGTGCAAAGTACTTTTGGAATTACATTAGAAGCTGAAGTAAACCTGATTGGTCTTGAGATTTAACCTTCTGTAATAAGCTTTTTAATTCGACCAATACCTTCAACAATGTCGGCATCACTAGTCGCGTAAGAAAAGCGTAGATATCCAGAAGGCCCAAAAGCTTCACCTGGAACTGCTGCAACTTCGACTTCTTCAAGTAACAACGTAGCTAACTCGGCAGAAGTAGTTGGTGTTTTTCCTCGAATAGTTGTTCCAAGGACGCCCTTTACAGATGGGTATACATAGAAAGCACCTTGGGGTGTTGGACAAACAAAGCCCGGGATTTCATTGAGCAAATCAACAATTAACTTACGTCGACGGTTAAACGCAACGCCCATTTCATGTACTGCATCAAGATTTCCGCTTACAGCTGCAATCGCTGCACGCTGTGAAACGTTTGAAACATTTGAAGTCATGTGTGATTGCAGATTTATCGCTGCCTTAATTACATCCTTAGGGCCAATCATCCAGCCCACGCGCCAGCCAGTCATTGCATACGTCTTTGCAACACCGTTCAAAATAATGCAGGTGTCGGCAAGACCTGGAACTAAAACCGGCAAACTCGGTGCAGTCGCGCCGTCGTAGAGTAAGTGCTCGTAAATCTCATCACTAATGATCCAGATATTATTTTTTAGCGCCCATTCACCAATCGCTTTTACTTGCTCAACTGAATAAACCGAACCAGTTGGATTTGATGGTGAACAAAAAAGCATTGCCTTAGTCTTTGGAGTTCTTGCAGCTTCTAACTGCTCAACACTTACTAAATAATTTTGTGTTTCATCGGCAAAAACTTCAACAGCTTTTCCACCCGCTAATTTGATGCATTCAGGATATGTTGTCCAAAAAGGAGATGGCAAAATTACTTCATCGCCGGGATCAATGATTGTTGCAAAAGCTTGGTATACCGCTTGCTTTCCACCGTTAGTAACAAGAACTTGATCGGCAGTTATGTCATAGTTTGAATCACGTTTTGTCTTTGCAACAATTGCTTCGCGCAGTTCTGGTAAACCTGGTGTTGGTGTGTAACGGTGATTCGCAAGAACTTTTGTTGCAGCCGCTGCAGCTTCAACAATGTAATCAGGTGTTGGAAAATCAGGTTCACCTGCGCCAAATCCAATTACTGGACGCCCAGCAGCTTTAAGTGCTTTAGCCTTGGCATCTACGGCCAAAGTGGCTGATTCAGCAATGGCGGCGATACGCGATGAAATACGTGGAGTCATGGCCCTAAGTCTGCCGTATCTTCAGGCGCGAGTTAGACCTGAACCCCCTCTTGCCCCTACACTTCGACGCTCACGAGGGTTTGCTTTTCCCTATGGTTTTGCCATGCTCTCGCGAAGGGCAGTAGCTCAATT
>WLQG01000064.1 GCA_009698445.1 Actinomycetota bacterium | reverse complement strand
CGGCTTTGGTTAAAGGCGGCATAGGCAGCATCGATGCGATTATCGGTAATCAATGAACCTACTAAGGAATGCGGTCCATGCAAGGCGTAAACGTTGGTGCTGTAATGGCTAAAGCGTTGCAAGAAATCAAGGGTTAGAACTGGATTACGGCTATCACTTGTCATTGCAAGAGATGTCAGCAATCGACATAGCGAGCGCCATCCCCCATCACTATGTGCCATCAGCGTTAAACGATTATTGGTACCACCCATATCAACTGCCAGATTGACTCCAATAATTGGCGCGATACCAAAATCAACACAGCTTTGCGCAAAGCGAATTGCGCCAGCTAAACCATCGCGATCGGTTAACGCTAGCGCCGGCATTTCAAACTGCGCAGCCCGCTCTACCAAATCCCCCGGTTGTGTTGTGCCGTATTTAAGTGAATAAGCACTAGCAACGTTTAAATGAATAAAGCTCATACGTTACGGATAATCCATTGGCCGCTGAGTTCATCGCGCTCTAGTTCAAATGTTGTTAAGGCCCCAATAGGTGCCGCCTCCACGCGCCAGAGAGCACGTGCTTGATCATCAGGTCTGTACTTGCCATCACTAATGCGATTCCACCAACCACCGGCTTCACACCACCTGGACAACACTGCATGAATGCGAAAGCGCCGACCCTTGAAAGTGAATTCGATAGGCGTTGTAGCACCATCGATGGTGACATCGTGGGCGGGATTGACCTGCGTCATGAGCTGGGGTGACCTTTCTGGTATTCGAACAGATGTTCGAAAAATAGTCCCCTGGACTGACAAATAGCAAGCGCGCACGCGTGTCGAGGCGTTGAGTAGTTGAAAGTTCAACTACTATTGGCTTTGTTCGTATTCACCAATCTAAGGAGCTCCATGAACGCAGTACTCGTAATCGCTCGCATCTTGTTTGCTGGCATCTTCATCACATCAGGAATCAGTCACCTCACCAAGCTTGATGCAATGACTGGCTATGCCCAATACAAAAAAGTTCCAGCAGCAAAGCTCAGCGTGATTGTCTCAGGTCTGATGATTCTTGTTGGCGGCCTTTACATCGCATTTGGTGTCTATGCAGATCTTGGCGCACTACTTATCGCAATCTTCTTAATCCCAGCAGCATTCATGATGCATGCATTCTGGAAAGAAACTGATGCAACTGCAAAACAAAATGAATCTATTGGGTTCTTTAAAGATCTCTCACTTGCTGGCGCAGCATTGATCATCTTCGTACTAGTTGGTTCTGGTGCAGATTTTGGTCCAAGCATTACAAACGCGTTCTTTAACCTATAAAAAGTTAGTCAGTAAAGCCCCTGCAGAGAAATCTGTGGGGGCTTTATTTTTTGATGATGTGCGATTGATATCCAGCAAGTAAAAGCATGAGTACTGGATACATCATGGCAACTGGAAGTGAAGTTAGCTGAGCAAGCGCGCCTGTTACAGAAGGTCCGATGAAATAACCTGCTAATCCAATAACGCCTACGCGGGCAATTGCTACTGACGATGCAATTCCTGGAACTTCAGAAGCCGCCAAAATATATGCAGGAAACATTGGGCCAATTCCAAATCCTGCGCATGCAAAGCCTATGTTTACAATGATCAAAGCAATAATTGGATGCGAATCCGAGAGCGGAACTCCAATCGCAATGCCAGCACCTAAGCCAATGCCGCCTAAATAACCCCCGTAGAGCACGGTCTTTCGTGGACCAAAGTGATCAAGAGTTTTATCACCCAAAAAACGAGCTGTGATCATCGCTAATGCAAATACTGCGAAAGCAGAAGCGTTTACGCCAATTCCAAAGCCCATGTCATCTCGAAGCAAGATAGCGCCCCAATCACTTGCGGCACCTTCTGCAATCAGACCGCCAAGTAACCCAATACCCATCCCCCACAATGGCAGAACTGATTTACCAAAAAACGGAATCTTTGCTTGGGTTTCTTCTTCCCCACCGTTATGTTCATCTAAATCTGCAGAAAGAAGCATCTGCATAGCCGGAATGAATAAAAAGAAGCAAGCAATACCAACACCTACTAAATTATCACGAGGTGAAATATGTTTAGCAATTGAACCGCCTAAAACTGTTGTTACAAACGCACCTGACGACCACATTGCGTGAAATGAAGACATCACGCGCCGTCCTAAATGTTTTTCAATTACAACACCTTGCGTATTAGATGCGATATCCATACTGGAATATCCAAGACCCATAATGAATAATCCAAAAATTAAAGTAACGGGTGACGTTGAAAAACCCATCAAGATCAAACCACTAGGCATAATGACGATTGAAACTCGAATAACAGCTTTGGTGCCATAGGAGTGCACTAATCGTCCAGTTAGCTGAGCACCAATGATTGCTCCAACTGTGCTTGAAATAAGTATTAACCCCAACTGTCCATTATTTAAACCGTTGGCATCGCGGATCTCAGGGATGCGAGCTACCCAAGCCATGGAGACAAAACCCATGAAGAAAAAAGTTGCCAACAACCCTTTGCGCGCACGATTTGCCGCGGCTAATAAATCCGTGTTCATAAGGTGATAACGGTAACTGACATCGCCCGAATTATCTGCTTCACTCACGTATGTTCTTCTCCTTCTGGCCGCTCCGAAGTGAGTTCTCTTCGCACCGTAAAGATTTAATCACCGACTTAATTGCTGGATTAACGGTGGCAATTGTTGCCCTTCCATTAGCCATCGGCTTTGGAATCACATCGGGCATGTCAGCAGCAGCCGGACTAACAACAGCGATAATTGCAGGTTTCCTTGCAGCTGTTTTTGGTGGTTCTAAATACCAAGTCAGCGGTCCAACTGGTGCCATGACAGTAATTCTGATTCCCGTTATTCATAACTACGGTGTTTCTGCAGTTCCAGCTCTTGGTCTGATGGCTGGTGCCATGGTGATCATGATGGCAATCTTTAAACTTGGTGCAGTTATTAACCGAGTCCCCTGGACAGTTGTTGAAGGTTTTACCGTTGGTATAGCTTTAATTATTTCGCTCCAGCAAATTCCTTTGGCCTTTGGAATACCTAAGGGAGCTGGTGAGAAAAGCTACATCGTTGCTTGGAACACTCTTATCAATGCACTTCAAGCGGGGCTTAATTACTCTTCACTACTTGTAGTCCTAATAACTCTCTTAATTAAATTTTCGTGGCCGCACCTTGTCCATCGTTTGAAATGGAAATTTCATATACCTGCCAGCTTTGTTGCGCTACTACTTGTCACCTTACTTGTTAAGGCTTTCGCTATCAATGTTGCAACTATCGGCACTATTCCACGATCCCTTGGTACTTATCAAAAACCCATCTTTGTTAATGTAACGTCCCTATTAATACCTGCCTTATGGATTGCATTGCTTGCAGCAGTTGAATCTCTTCTCTCTGCTCGAGTCGCCGACGGTCTTGCGCATAATAAAGATCATTTCGAACCTAATCGTGAATTATTTGGACAAGGCCTTGCAACTCTTGCTGCATCTATTTTTGGTGGAATGCCGGCAACTGGTGCAATTGCTCGAACAAGCGTGAACGTTAGATCCCACGCACAATCTCGCCTGGCATCAGTTTTTCATGCACTAGTTCTACTTGTAATCGCACTCATTGCTGCCCCTCTTGTAAGTGCGATACCAACAGCAGTTATTGCAGGACTTTTACTTGGCACTAGTTACCGAATTCTTAATCCCGTATCCATAATGGAGTCGCTGCGCACAACAAAGGCTGAGGCTTCAACTTTGGTTGTAACAGCAATTAGTACTGTTGCAATTGATTTAATCTGGGGCATGGCTATCGGCATAGCCCTGCATATGATCTTGGCCCACTACTCTAAAAAGGCCTAGGAGATATAGAATCAAACCCATACCAACTCAACAAGGAGCATTCCGTGGACAACATCACTGCATTTAATAACCATCTTCCAGTCAAAGTTCGCTTTGGAGAAGGTGTGGCAGAAACTTTGCCGGCAGTTGTCGCAGAACTTGGTGCAAGCAAAGTCTTTTTGATGGTTGATAAAGATATTGAAAAATTCAATCCAGCGGCAGCAAAGCTTATTGATCAAATGAAGGCAGCCCCTGGCATCACCGTTACTGTCTTTGAAAAGCCAGCCGGTGAACCAACTATTCAAATGGTTGATGATTCAATTGCAGCTCTTAAGGCTGCAGGTTCTGATGTTGTTGTGGCACTTGGTGGTGGCTCAGTTATTGATACTGCTAAAGCTGCGCGACTTTGCGCACAACTCAACTGCACATTCCGTGAATTCCAATCCAAGCCACCGCTTTATCCAGCTCCAACTCTTCCGCTTGTTGCACTTCCAACATCTGCAGGAACAGGCTCTGAAGTATCTGGTGGATCTGTGATTTCAGATCCTGAAGCTGGTCGCAAAGCAGGTATTGCCAATGGAAATCTTCGTGCACAAGTTGCACTCGTTGACCCTGTACTTACATATTCAATGCCACCTTCAATGACAGCCAACACTGGAATTGATGCACTTGCTCAAGCAAT
>WLQG01000063.1 GCA_009698445.1 Actinomycetota bacterium | reverse complement strand
TATGCCCGCCAACTAGTTGGCGAATGGGAGAAGTCGATTAATAAGTTCTGGTCGCTCGCCTTTGCCACGTATTTACGAGTTCGCAGGTAACCTACGCATATGCCACTTTCACTGCACGTTAATGGACAGAAGTGGCGTTCGCATTTGAGCGCGATGGTGCGCGCAAAGCCTGGACTAGTGCCGGTAATAAAGGGCAATGGTTATGGATTTGGTCTGGAATTTCTTGCAGCTGAATCAACTCGACTAGGCGTAAGCGCAGTTGCCGTGGGACTTGCAAGTGAAGTCGCACAAGTACGTAAAGCTTTTGCTGGAGAAATCATTGTTCTTTCACCTGATCACAACGCCAATGATCTTTCAGATTCTAAAGTTCTTCAAACAATTTCAAGCCTTGAACTATTACGTAGTGTCGATAGCAAAACCAATGTCATTATTGAGATTTTGACTCCACTGAACCGTCATGGAATTAACATCACAGATTTAGCTACTTCACTTTCCATCGTTAGTGATCGAGGATTAAAACTACGTGGCTTTGCATTACATCTGCCGATAGCCAGTATCAAAAGCTCTTGGATCAGCTCAACCCTTGCCGCATTACCTGAGGCAAGCACGGTTTATATCTCGCATCTTCATGATGGTGATCAGGTACGCAAGCAATTTCCACAGATTAACTTTTGCGAAAGAATTGGAACATCTCTGTGGCTAGGCGCGGATTCAGCGTTAGAAGTAACTGCCACCGTACTTGAGAATCGAAATATTCAAGGCACAGCTGGTTATCGTCAACGTCGAGTTCGCGGACATGTCATCGTTGCAAGTGGGGGAACTGCCCACGGCATAGGACTTGCAGCCCCTCAAAGTGATAGTTCACTTCTTGGCCGAGTCAAGATTCTTGCAAGCGCACTTGAATTAGCGTTAGGAAAAATACGCAGTCCTTATCGTTTGGATTCAAAGCCGTTAAATTTCTTGGAACCACCACATATGCAGTGCTCACTTTTAGTCTGCAAGGGTTCACACCAACCTAAAGTTGGAGATGAGTTAAAAGTACGAGTTCGCTATACAACTACGACCTTTGACCAAGTCATTGTTAAATAAGGTAACTCAAGGAGCTATGAAATAAGCATGAGTGAGCCTTCAGTTTTAAGATCCTCAGCGGTAATGGCTGTTGGCACCATCATTTCGCGTATTACAGGATTAGCGCGCAACTTACTTTTAGTAGCAGCATTGGGTACTGCAATCATCGGTGATACCTATCAAGTTGCAAACACGCTTCCTACTGTTGTTTATATCTTGGTCGCTGGGGGAGCGCTCAACGCAGTCTTTGTCCCTCAAATCGTGCGAGAAATGAAGAACAAAGATGGTGGAAATTCGTATGCTTCACAACTAGCAACTGCGACATTCACGATTCTTGGCTTTGCAACAGTTATAGGAATGATTGCTGCGCCAATCATTGTGCGTCTGTACGCATCGAAATTCGGAGGCAGTGGTCTAGAGAATGAATTTGAATTAACTGTTCTCTTTACGCGTTATTGCTTGCCTCAAGTTCTTTTCTTGGGATTCTTCACACTGCTTGGCCAAATTGCTAATGCCCGGGGAAGTTTTGGGCCAATGATGTGGGCACCCATTCTCAATAACCTGATTGTTATTGGGGTTCTTATTGGCTTTATCGCCATCGCACCAGATGCAGCTAATGGCGTAATCAGTTCAACCGCCAAAAGCTTTTTAGGGTTAGGTACCAGCCTTGGTGCGCTAGCTCAAGCAGCAATCTTGATTCCAGTTATTGCTAAAACTGGGGTACGGCTTCGACCAAACTTTCACTGGTCATCGCTGAGAAAATCTGCACACCTTGCAAAGTGGACCGTTATTTTTGTTCTGATCAATCAAATTGGTTTCATGGTTATTGTAAATCTGGCTACGTCGGCATCAGTTCGCGCCAAGCAGTCAGGTATCGATGTTGGTGTGGGCTTTACTCCCTATCAAAATGCACACTTTATCTTTTTACTTCCTCACTCAATCATTGCTGTTTCATTTGTGACCGCTTTACTACCGCGAATCTCACGACTTGCTGCAGATGCCCGTATTTCTGATGTCCGTGATGAGATTCAACAAACATTGCTGCACCTCTATTCACTGATAATTCCAGCTGCATTTGCGCTTCTTTTTCTGGGTCAGCCCATTGCACATTTCATTTTTGCTGGATCGCGCACTCAAGATTCCAGCCAAATCGGATTGATTCTCTCTGGATTTGCTTTAGGTTTAATTCCATTTTGTAGTTCGTATCTAATGCTTCGAGGTTTCTATGCCTTCGAAGACACCAAGACACCTGCAGGGATCACATTGGTCATGAATATTGTCACCATCGTCAGCGCAACTATTGGCTACTTTGTTCTGCCGATTCGTTTAATAACTGTGGGTGTAGCGATTTCGTTCGGCCTTGGATACTTAGCTAGCTCCCTGTGGGCAAGGCATTTACTGTCCAAGCGGGTTGGTGCCATAACGCTACGAAAAGATGTCATTTCGATTGTAATTATCTCCGCCGTTGCCTTCGCACCTGGCCTGTTGGTTGCCCAACTAATTGAAACCTTGATGAATTCCGGATCCCCAAATCTACTTAGCTCGGTCGTAACTTTGGTTTTGTCGGCAGTCATTGCAATGCCAATATACTTTGGGCTTGGTTATAGATTTAAAATAACCCCAATTACCTTTGCTGCAGATGCATTACGAAAGAGGTTCGCCAAATGACTAAAGTTCTATTAACTGGTGCCAGTGGATACATCGGCAAGCACATCACGCTTCAATTACTCAATCAGGGATATGAAGTCCGGGCATCGGTTCGCAAGCTCTCAAAGTCTTCAGAAGTACGTGATGCAGTATTACCTTATCTACTTGACTCAAGTAATGTTGACGCCAGACTTACATTTATCGAACTAGATCTTGAAAAAGATGCAGGCTGGGCCGATGCACTTAAAGGCATAGATGTATTAATGCACACCGCATCCCCATTTCCACTTATTTCCCCTAAAGATGAAAACGATTTGATCCGTCCAGCAGTTGATGGAACTTTGCGAGCATTGAAGTCGGCCAAAGAATCTGGAGTAAAGCGCATTATTTTGACATCATCGATTGCCGCTATTTATGGGTGCGACCTACCTGCTGGTGCAAACGCATATGACGAGACAATGTGGACAGATGTTGAGCACCCAGTTGGACGAACTGCATATACGAAATCAAAAACTTTAGCTGAACAAGCTGCCTGGAACTTCATTAAAAATGAAGCTCCAGAAATAGCTTTAACAACTATCAATCCAGTACTTGTTTTAGGTGCACCACTGGATAAGAATTTTGGATCTTCTATTTCATTAGTCGAGCGAATTCTTCTTGGCAAGGACCCTATGTTGCCAGATCTTAAATTCTCAATTGTTGACGTGCGAGATGTGGCCAAGATGCACGTTGATTCGATAAAGAATAATGCATCAAAGGGCGAAAGAATTCTTGCGACTGCTGGTACAAAAACATTCGTTGACATTGCAAAGCTACTCAAGGCCGCTTATCCAAAGAGCAAAGCAAAGTCAGCAAAGGCACCAACATTCCTTGTTTATTTACTCTCATTTTTTGACAGCACGATAAAGGGAATTTTGCCTCAACTTGGCAAGCCAATGAATGTGAGTGGGGCTAAAGCCACTCGACTACTTGGCATTAACTTCATTCCTGCCGATGTAACTCTTCGAGAGTCTGCCGATTACTTAATTAAGAATGGTTTTATAAAGAGCTAATCTGAGTTTTTCTATTGGGCCCAAATAGCGTCATGGACATATTGTGCTAAACCTCTGACACGTCCGTCGTAATACTCTTTAAAGCGTGGGTCCTCTATATACATAAGGGCCAAATTCTTTTGCATTTCAACTGAGCAGTCATAAAACCATTTTGTAATTGCTGCTCGGTGAGCAATCACTGCTTCCTTGGTTTTAGCCGAGTCAATTGCAAGGCTGTTGCCAAAGGCATAAACAAAGAGTTCAGTCGCCGCTTCTTGATCTACTTTTGCCGCTGCGAAATCCTCTTGTGAGTATTTAGAGGTTTTAGAAGTTGATTGGCGATAGGCATCGGTATCGCCCCATCGTGCTTGAACTTCTTCCTCATAGAGACTCATGTTTAGTTCAGAATCGCGATGATTGCCCCAGCAATAGTTAGATTGATTGCATCGTTTGCTGTTTCAATTACCCAGACTTTTAAGTTCTCGCCACCAAAGAGACGATGAGAAAGGGATGAAAACATTGAAATTCCAACACCTAGAGCGAAACCAACACCTGCGCCACTGAGGGCACCAAAGCTTGAATCATGTAATTGAAGAGAGTTGATAATTAATCCCACGGTGAGAGTCTGGATTAATACGCCAACAATTGTTCCACCGAATAGTAGGACTGGCTTATTTTGCTCGCCAGTAAGTTGCCCACTGACGTTGCCCTTGGCTTTCATCCAGACGGGATAGAAAGTCTTTGGCCCAAACCAAATTGCGCCACTTATGAAGGAGACTGCAAATGCTGCTA
>WLQG01000062.1 GCA_009698445.1 Actinomycetota bacterium | reverse complement strand
TGCTTCCTTCTTGCTGTCGTTGAAATGTGGTGCCAACGCCGCAATGAATTGGGCCTTATTCATTGAAATCCCCTTATTACGCGTAAATGTTAAGCAAACGCTTAACGTGTTCATAAACTTACGCGCATACATGGGGTGATTACGCGATTAATGCAGGCGTGTCGCGAAATAATTTTTTGAAACAAATATCAAAAAAACGCAGTTTTTATGCGTAGAAAACCCTCAATTTAACGTTGAGAGTTTGGTTCCATCAACCTCACCCCTACGTAAATCTCATTGATTTACGCCTGTTTCTTACTGCTTAAGCGCGAATTGGAAGCGTTGCAGGCTTAAGTGATGTCCGTGATTTTTCAAAAGATGCAATGGAATCAAGGTTTTTGAAGGTTAATCCGATGTCATCAAGACCCTCCATCAAACGCCAACGGGTGTAGTCATCAATTGCAAAAGGCAAGATCACATTGTTGTAGCACACTGTGCGAGTTTCTAAATCCACAGTTACAGAAGTAGTTGGGTCAGCCTCGATAGCAGCCCAGATTGCCTCTACATCGCTTTGTTCGATGATGACAGTGAGCAAGCCGCCTTTGAGTGAGTTGCCGCGGAAAATATCGGCAAAGCGTGAAGAGATGACGGCCTTAAAGCCGTAGTTTTGCAGGGCCCACACTGCATGCTCACGTGATGAGCCGGTACCGAAATCTACGCCAGCAACAAGAATTGTGCCCTTAGCAAACTCAGGCTTGTTTAATACAAACTCAGGATCATTGCGCCAAGCAGAAAATAGACCATCTTCAAAACCACTTCGTGTAACGCGCTTGAGATACACGGCCGGGATAATTTGATCGGTATCTACATTGCTGCGACGAAGTGGAACTGCTGTGCCTGTGTGCTTAATAAATTTTTCCATTTTTAACTAACAGCTCCTTATAGATCCGCAGGTGATGAAAGAGTTCCACGTAGAGCAGTTGCCGCTGCTACTAGTGGACTTACCAAGTGAGTACGACCGCCTTTACCTTGGCGACCTTCAAAGTTACGATTAGAAGTCGATGCAGAGCGCTCTCCCACTGCTAATTGATCTGGGTTCATGCCAAGACACATAGAGCAACCAGCGTTTCGCCATTCAGCTCCGGCATCGATAAAGACTTTATCTAGGCCTTCAGCTTCAGCTTCTAGGCGAACACGTGCTGAACCAGGTACCACCAACATACGAAGCGTTGATGCAATTTTTTTACCCTTTACAACTTCGGCAGCTGCACGCAAATCTTCAATTCGCCCGTTAGTACACGAGCCCAAGAAAACAGTGTCAATAGCTATCTTTTTAAGGGGCATGCCCGCTTCAAGTCCCATATATACAAGTGCGCGTTCTGCTGCTCCGCGTGCTTCTGGGTCTTTAATCTCGGCAGGATTTGGAACATTAGAGCTCAACGATGCGCCCTGTCCTGGATTTGTACCCCACGTTACGAATGGTTCCAAGTCATCAGCATTCAAATCAACTTCAACATCAAATTTCGCATCGCTATCTGTGAATAACGTACTCCAGTATTTGACTGCTGCGTCGAAATCTTCGGGTGCATGTGGCTTGCCCTTGATGTAATCAAAAGTAGTTTGATCAGGTGCGATAAGTCCGGCGCGAGCACCAGCTTCGATAGACATATTGCATACAGTCATTCGTGATTCCATTGACAGGGCGCGAATTGCTGAGCCACGGTATTCAATGACAAAACCCTGTCCGCCACCTGTGCCAATTTTTGCAATAATTGCCAAAATAATATCTTTGGAAGTGACTCCAGTTTTTAAGGCGCCTTCAACGTTAATGGCCATAGTCTTTGGACGAGCCAGTGGCAGTGTTTGTGTGGCCAGCACATGTTCAACTTCTGATGTTCCAATTCCAAATGCCAGTGCACCAAATGCACCGTGTGTGGAAGTGTGCGAATCTCCGCAAACAATTGTCATACCTGGCTGTGTTAAACCGAGTTGTGGGCCTACAACGTGCACTACGCCTTGATCTTTATCGCCAAGTGAGTGGATGCGTACACCAAATTCGGCGCAGTTTGAACGCAAAGTATCGACCTGAAGTTTTGAAACAGGGTCTGCGATTGGCTTATCAATATTAAGTGTGGGCACGTTGTGATCTTCAGTCGCAATTGTTAAATCTGGACGCCGTACCGCGCGACCTGCAAGGCGCAGACCGTCAAAGGCCTGTGGACTTGTGACTTCATGGATCAGATGAAGATCGATATACAAAAGATCTGGTTCACCATCAACGGCGCGAACAATATGTTCGCTCCAAATCTTTTCAGCTAACGTTTTTCCCATCGCGGTCTCTGCTCCTTCATCATTACACATCAATAGTTGCGTATCATATAGTGGGATGTTAATATCACTCTATGAACAGAAAGAATAGCGGAGTTGGCGTATTAGATAAAGCGGCTTCAATTTTGAATACATTAGAAGCTGGCCCGCATTCATTAGCAGAGCTAGTGGCTGCTACAGGTATTGCCCGCCCCACTGCTCACCGTTTAGCCGTGGCACTTGAATTTCACCGGTACGTTGCCCGCGATCTTTCCTCACGCTTTATTTTGGGACCTCGCGCGGCCGAATTAGGCGCAGCCGCTGGTGAAGACCGCTTACTTGCCGCTGCTGCACCTGCGTTGGCTGCCTTGCGCGATGCAACTGGTGAAAGTGCGCAGTTGTATAAGCGCCAAGGCGATCAACGTATCTGTGTTGCCGTTGCAGAACGTTTATCAGGTCTGCGCGACTCTGTTCCAGTAGGTGCGGCCTTAACAATGCAAGCAGGTTCTGCTGCTCAGATTTTATTGGCGTGGGAAGATAGTGAAAAGATTCATCGCGGTGTTGCTAACGCTCGCTTTACTGCCGCTCAGTTAGCCGCAGATCGTCGTCGCGGATGGGCACAATCTGTAGGAGAGCGCGAAGCTGGGGTTACATCGGTTTCTGCCCCAGTTCGCGGACCTAATGGAAAAGTTATTGCTGCAGTAAGCATCAGCGGACCTATTGAACGTCTAGGACGTCAACCAGGACGCATTCATGCTGCAGCTGTTGTAGCTACTGCAGCTCGGTTGAGTGAATATCTAGCTCGCGAATAACGCGGCCGATAACACCAAAACCAAAACCTTTACGTTGTAGCAGCGATTGAATTCTGCGAATCTGAACGTCAGGTTCCATACGAGACATCGTTGAATATTTTTTCATCGCTAATCCAAATGCGGTGCGGTACTCGGCTTCGTCATCAATCTCATCTAGCGCTTCATCGATAGAGTTTTGATCTACTCCCCTTGTGCGAAGTTCACCAGCAATAATGCGCTTTGATAGTTTCTTTGCGTTATGGCGAGATTGTGTCCAGGCTTTGGCGAACTCGGCATCATTGATTAATCCGTTTTCGGTTAATTTATAGATGGTTGCATTGGCAACTTCATCTTCAACGCCACGTTTTTTTAAGTGAGCCAAGAGCTCACCCTTACTCTTAGCCCGCGCTACTAGTGCATTTTGTGCAATCATGTACGCGATTGAGTAAGGGTCAGCCTCTTGGTCAACCTTTGAAAATTGAAGGCTAATTAGAAATCAACCTCAGCGGTAGCTTCATCGATAGCTGCAATGAGATCTGCATCGACCTCGATAGGCACAAAGTGAGCGCGAATCTTGGCTTCAATCTCATTAGCTAGATCTGGGTTATCGATAAGGAATGTACGTGCATTTTCCTTACCCTGACCTAGTTGATCGGCTTCATATGTGTACCAAGCACCAGACTTCTTTACGATGCCAACATCAACACCGAGGTCGATGAGTGAGCCTTCGCGTGAAATACCTGTGCCGTAAATAATGTCGAACTCCGCTTGCTTAAATGGTGGAGCCATCTTGTTCTTAACAACCTTGACGCGCGTACGGTTACCGACTGCATCCTGTCCATCTTTTAGAGTTTCAATACGACGGATATCTAAGCGAACGGATGCGTAGAACTTAAGGGCTTTACCGCCAGTTGTTGTTTCAGGTGAACCAAAGAATACGCCAATCTTTTCACGCAACTGGTTAATAAAGATTGCAGTTGTCTTTGATTGGTGCAGTGCACCAGTAATTTTGCGTAACGCTTGTGACATAAGACGAGCCTGTAGGCCCATATGAGAATCGCCCATTTCGCCTTCAATTTCAGCACGTGGAACAAGGGCTGCAACTGAGTCAACAACCACAAGATCAAGTGCGCCAGAACGAATAAGCATGTCCATAATTTCTAGCGCTTGTTCGCCAGTATCTGGTTGTGAAACTAGCAACGCATCAATATCAACGCCAAGCTTCTTTGCATACTCTGCATCAAATGCATGCTCTGCATCGATAAATGCACAGATACCACCAGCAGCTTGCGCATTTGCAATTGCATGCAAAGTAAGAGTTGTCTTACCTGAAGATTCTGGTCCGTAGATTTCTACGATACGACCGCGAGGCAATCCGCCGATACCAAGTGCGATATCAAGTGCGATTGAACCAGTTGGAATTACTTCAACAATCTGGTTTTGACGATCGGACATCTTCATTACTGAGCCTTTTCCAAATTGACGTTCGATCTGGGCTAGGGCT
>WLQG01000061.1 GCA_009698445.1 Actinomycetota bacterium | reverse complement strand
TGGGGAATCAGTACGTTCATCGCGCAAAACCGTCAATTTGTGGGCAATAAGTGGGTGATTGGCAACATGAACTTTCATAGGCATTACCTTACAGGGCTTTCAATCCTTTCCAATGAGTGGAATCATCTGAGCATGGCTGAATTCGATGACGACCTCGTAGAAGACATCGAGGAGTTTGACGTCTTAGAAGATGACTCGCCAAAAGTAATGAGTCTCACAAATGAGTTAGACATAGCCGTTGCTGCTTGGCACGAAGACGGGCGTTGGACGCTAGGGATACTTCCAGATCCAAATGACATCACTCAGATTATTACCCGCTTAAAAGCGCAACAAACTAATGGCGGATCTATTGCTCTTATTTCAATTGATGAAGAGTTTTTTATTCTCATTCGCGTACTTGGTTCACACATTTCACTTTTCTTAAGTGATGTAACGGCGGCACTTGATTATGAAGTCGCGGAAGAGCTCTTAGAAATTGCAGATATTCCAATTCCAGAAGAAGATGATGAATCTGGACCGATTGGCCAGTTAGAAATTCTCGCCGATCTTGGAATGAATGGCATGGAGATTTCTGCGCTTTGTGATGATGCCGAATTATTTCCAGATGAGCAACTTGAAGCGATTGCTAACCGACTTGGATTTGGCGATCAGTTTGCAGAGTTATTAGAACTGTGAACGATCAAGATTTGATGCGCAAAGCTTTAAGTGTTGCGCAGCAAGCTAGTGCTAGTGGAGATGTTCCAGTTGGTGCAGTTATCGTCAATAGCGCTGGTGAAATAGTTGCAACTGGTCACAATGAGCGCGAACTAAATAACGATCCAACTGCGCATGCCGAAATAGTTGCAATTCGAAAAGCTGCTCTGTCACTAGGTGAATGGCGTTTAGAGAATCACACTATCGTCGTAACTCTTGAACCATGTCCTATGTGTGCAGGTGCAATTGCACAGTCTCGAATTTCAACTCTTGTCTTTGGTGCCTGGGATGAAAAAGCTGGTGCAGTTGGCTCGGTATGGGATCTCATTCGTGATCCGCGCGCGCTTAATAAAGTAGAAGTACGCGGTGGTGTGCTTGCAGATGAGTGCTCTTCAGTTTTAAAAGAATTTATACAAGGAGTTCGTAAGAAGGATTAAGAATTACCATCGCGCCTTCTTCTTCACCAACCATGCCTTCAGCACGCATCTGTGAGCCAACTTCTAGACCTGCGATTTCACGACGGCCTAAGAACTGCAAGGAAACTCCGCCAGTTTCATCCCAAATTTCTACTTGAAGTGAAGGTGCAGAGCCACGAGGTGCAGTCTTTATAGATGTGACTCGGCCATGTACTTTTGCACGTTTACGCCACTGAATTTCACCAATTTTTGTTACATCTTCAGCGTAATGACTAATTGGTTCAATATCTACAGGTGCAATATTTTTAGGTGCAGGTTGCACAGACTTAGCAACTCGTACCGTTTCATGCGGATGATGTACTTCTAATTTAGCTCCAGATGTAATTCGATCAACGTCAAATGGAACAATGGTTGCAACAACTCTAGGTAGCTGTGAAATTGGTGCAGCAATTTGTTCAGCAGTTTGATCATGCAATAAACGTCCCAAGAATCGAGAATACGAACGACGTGGTAGCAATAAGGTTAATTCAATATCATCTTTCTCGGTCAATCTAATTGCATAATCAACTACAGAGTTAGCAATGCGTCGATCTGGACAGTCGATGAGTTCGAGTGTTACATCGTCCAATGCATCAGATTTAGCCCATGCCATTTGAATTTCTTCAGCATGACGATCATCGATTACAAAGTGAACCGCCGCCAAATTTCGAGGCTTTAAACTTCGCGCATAACGAATTGCTCCCACCGTTGCGATATCAACGCTGTCAACTAAAACAGTGACGTCATGACGGGCAATTGAAGTGGCTCGCTCTTGATGACCTTTTACAACTAAGGCTTCTTGTTCACGATCATATTGGCGGCGCAAGCGCAAAAACGTAAGAACCAGAATCGGCGCTGTAACTAGTACCAACCATGCACCTTCAGTAAATTTTACTACCGCAAAAATAATTACCACTGCAAATGAAATTGAACCAGAAACGCCATTGATAAACACTTTAGCTTTCCACTGTCCTTCTTTATGGCGCAGTGCGTGACGTACCATTCCAAAACCTGCCAAAGTAAATCCAGTAAATACACCTAAAGCGTAGAAGGCAACTAAATGCTCAACTGATCCAGCAGTAAAGAGCACTAAGAAAATACCGCCACCAGATAACAACAAAATTCCATTTGAGAAAGCCAAGCGGTGACCGCGCTTTGTTAATTGACGAGGTAAATAACCATCAGTTGCGACAAAGTTACAGAGCAATGGGAAAGCGCTATATGTTGTGTTTGCACCGGCAAATAAAATTAACATTGTTGCTAGCTGAACCATAATGAACATTGTTTGTCCGAATACTCCGTCACCTACAATTGTCTTCGCAATTTGCGAAATAACCGTAGGAGTACCTAATTCATAAGGCATTGCATGAATTTTGTGCGCAAACCAAGAGACTCCTAGAACTAATGTTCCGAGTAAAACACTCATGGTTATTAATGTGCGTCGGGCATTAACGTGTTCAGGTTGCTGAAATAGGGCCACACCATCTGAGATTGCTTCTAGACCAGTCAATGATGATCCACCATTTGCAAAAGCGCGTAGCAAGATAAAAATTGCTGCGAAAGTAAGAAGTCCGTGGCCTTCCCCAAGAGGAATAGCTCCCGGATTGTTTGTGGCTAATACTTCGAGCGTTCCATTAAATTGACGATACAAGCCCATTCCAAAGACTATGAGCATGCAACCAATAAAGAAGTACGTTGGCATTGCAAAAGCTTTACCAGCTTCTTTTACTCCACGAAGATTTCCATAAGTAAGAATGACAATGACTAATAAAATCATTGGGATTTTCCACGAAAGTAAGGATGGGAACGTTGAGATGATTGCTGCAACACCTGCAGCAGATTGGATTGCTACGGTAACTATGTAATCAAGCATGAGAGCAACTGCCGCAATTTGTGCAACAACAGGTCCAAAATTGTCGCGGGAAACAATGTAAGCCCCACCTGTTTTTGTATACACATTAATTACGTTTCGATATGACAAAGTAATAATTGTGAGAATGACAAGAATAACCGCCGTCATCGGCATCAAGATTGCAAACGCTGCTAAACCAAAAGCTGGCAGTAGCGCAATTAAAATCTGCTCTGATCCATAAGCAGATGAAGAAATACAGTCAGAGGATAAAATTCCTAAAGCGAAGCGTTTTTTCAATCGCTGATGGCCCAGTGAATGTCGATTCAGAGGATTACCTAATAAACGTCGTTTCAATGTATAAAAGAAGGAGTCCTTCAGGTGTGCA
Organism: Actinomycetota bacterium; assembly: GCA_009698445.1. Lineage (GTDB taxonomy): Bacteria > Actinomycetota > Actinomycetes > Nanopelagicales > Nanopelagicaceae > Planktophila. The sequence continues at coordinate 2,488 of WLQG01000061.1, read as the reverse complement.
TGATCTTGCAGCACAACCGGGGTAGGCGCGTCATCGGTCCACGACTTTGGCACTTATTACTCCTTTTTAATTGCGTTTAACGCAACTGTATTTCAAGGCTCTATCGTAGAGCGCATCGGCTACAACTTCTTGCAGGCTGAGCGTATGCTTGCCCGCATGCAAACACAGTTATATATCAATGGCCAATGGGTGGACGGCGCAAGCAAGGTTGCGGTCCACGATCCAAGTGATAACTCAGTAATCGCCGAAGTTTCACTGGCTTCTGATGCACAGTGCGAAGCTGCAATTGCCGCCGCCGATGCTGTTGCTGTGGAGTGGGCAAAGACCGCTCCTCGTTTTAGATCAGAGATTTTGCGTAAAGCTTTTGAAATTATGACGAGTGAACTTGAAGCAGTTGCAACATTAATTTCACGCGAAAATGGAAAAGCAATGCCTGATGCACGCGGTGAAGCTGCATATGCCGCCGAGTTTTTCCGCTGGTTCGCCGAAGAAGCAGTTCGCACGCCAGGAGATTTCCGCAAGTCTCCATCAGGGGATAAGCGAATCCTTGTTACTCACCAACCAATCGGTCTTTCAATTCTTATTACACCGTGGAATTTTCCTGCAGGGATGGCAACTAGAAAGATTGGTCCAGCAGTTGCGGCCGGTTGCACAATGATTTTAAAGCCAGCTACAGAGACTCCATTAACTGCGATGTACATCGTTGATGTCATGGAGCGCGCAGGTTTGCCAAAGGGTGTTCTTAATTTAGTTTTGCCAGAAAAAACTGGTCCTGCGATTTCAAAGATGTTGCATGACTCACGAGTTAAGAATCTTTCATTCACTGGTTCAACTGAAGTTGGTCGAGTACTTCTGAAAGAAGCTGCTGACAAGGTAATTCGCTGTTCAATGGAGCTTGGCGGAAATGCACAAGTTATCGTTCATGATGATGCAGATCTTGCAGTAACAATTCCTCAGTTACTCCTTGCAAAGATGCGCAACGGCGGTGCCGCCTGCACATCAGCAAATCGAATTTATGTCCAACGTTCCATTTCAGAAGCATTTATCGCACAAATGACTAAGTCAATGAGCGCCTATGTAGTAGGCCGCGGTACAGATGCAACGACAACTCTTGGCGCTTCAGTATCAATGAAAGAGCGGAATAAAATCGCGCAAATCGTAGATGAATCTGTTGCTGCCGGTGCAAAGATTCAAGTTGGTGGAGTTAAGCCAGAAGGCGATGGAGCTTTCTACCCAGCGACCGTATTAGTTGTTGAAAAAGATAACCCAATTCTTCTTCACGAAATCTTTGGTCCAGTTGCCCCAATCATCATTTTTGATACAGATGAAGAAGGCATTGCATTAGCCAATGACACCGAATTCGGTCTTATTAGTTATGTATTTTCAGCCAACCTCACTCGCGCATTGCGCACAGCTGAAGCGATGGAATCAGGAATGGTCGCAATCAATAAAGGTGTTATCTCTGATCCCGCAGCACCATTTGGTGGCGTGAAGCAATCAGGTTTGGGACGCGAAGGTGGCTTCGATGGAATTCACGAGTTCTTACAGACCAAATACATTGGGGTAGAGATTTAAGGAAACTTTCGAATCCATTTAAACTTGTTACTTTAAGTGACATTAAGAGAGATTTTCACTCATTAATTTCACGTAGAGTAAATATGTTAAGCAGAGATTTAACTTAGATATTAATATCTGTCTTCTCAAAGAAAGCAGATAAATGAAACCTCCAAAGTTGAAATTAATAACAGATTTTAGTGAATTAAAATGGTTGCAAGAGTCCCTTTACCCTTGGGATGATCTGCATATTGCTTGTCTCGGTGTTTTTATTCCTATCGGATTTGAATCCTACCTAACTATTAGACATGAAAATTCAGATCCATCTTTAGGTTCTGTTTCAAGTCTGAATTTTGAACGTCTCACTTTGATGTTACGTGATTTTACTGAGACACCTGATGAGTGTTTTGTGGCGATCTGGAATGGTTTTGGTTGGGGTTTTGAGGAAGTTTATTTGGAGTTGTTTAATAGCTTTTCGCGATCGAAAGATTTTGATAAATTCTTTAAGTTACCACACCGAGATTACTATCTGCTTCAATGCGATATTCTTGAAAGTTTAAAAATTGGCGAAGTCTTTTTTGGTTATTTACATTTTCAAAAACCAAATATGTTGTGGCCTCGCGATAAGTCATGGTTCGTTTCGAATGAGATTGATTATGACGTGACGCTAGTTGGAGGCTCTGAAGAACTAATCAGAGAGATTGAGAATTATCCCTATTTTGTTACGGAGAGATTTAACCCGGCAGTTCCGAATTGGGGCATATATCGAGCTGATTGGATGCTTTGAGCGGAGGATGAGGGATTTGAACCCTCGATAGGTTGCCCTATACACGCTTTCCAAGCGTGCGCACTCGGCCGCTATGCGAATCCTCCCGAGGGGAGCACTCTATCGGTGGCTATAACTATGATTACGCCAGATCCCTCGTACGGCGTT
>WLQG01000060.1 GCA_009698445.1 Actinomycetota bacterium | reverse complement strand
GCCGCACCTATCTTTCCATCGTGGTTTGCTTGAAGTGTTGCGATTTCACCAATGATCATGTCACCGATTTTGATGAGATCTTTCTGAGTCAATCTTGTTGATGGACCAGAAACTGAAATGGCACCCACTACGCGACCATCATGCTCGCGGATAGGTGCAGCTACTGCGACTAAACCTTCTTCAAGTTCGTCAATAATGAGTGCAAAACCTTTTTTGCGGACTACTTCTAACTCTTCAAGAAGCTTGGTACGTGAAGTTATGGTTTTTGCAGTGCGCTTTTCTAAACGGCCAGCGGGAATTGCGACCGTGGCATAGGCAAGTAAAACTTTGCCAAGGGCCGAAGCGTGATAGGGAACGGACTTACCCACCCAATTTGTTGCAGATAATAAATATTGTCCATCTACCTGATCAATTAATTTAAGATCGCCATTTCCAGGTACAGCCAAGTTGGCAGTTTCACCGGTGCGATTTGCTAGAACTTCTAATATTGAATGCATGCGCGCAACAAGTATGGAGTCGTGATTTTGTCCACGAGCAAACTGCGTTAAAACGGAACCAGCAATGTATGCACCATTGCGATCACGTAGTAATAAACCTTGTCGTTCGAGTGCGCTAAGAATGCGAGATGTTGTGCTCTTAGGTAATCCATAAATGCGAGCAAGATCAGTCAGAAGCGGGGGAGTTTGTGATTCCAAAACATGAATTAGAAGTGAAGAAGCGCGATCAATTGCTTGCGTGCCGCTATGAAGTTCGGCCATCTCACACCTCCTTAGAAGGTTCCACTATATGGAACCACAGTTCCATAAGTTAAGAGTATTCTCGTGCGTGTTCGAGGTCAATAGCGCCACAACGCTATTAATATCGAGCCACTACTACAGGTAAGGAATCCACCGTGAGCTTTATTAACAAGATGCCCCGCTATGAAATTTTGAGCGAAGAATCGATGGCAACACTGACACTAGGGTGGAAGCGAATCGTTTCTGAAATCGGTATTGAGTTCATGAGTCCGTGGGCAATCGATCTACTGCGCGAAAACGGTCAAACTGTAGAAGGGGACAATGTTAAATTTGATCCTGAATGGATCTTGAAGCAAGTAGCTAAGTCACCAAGCCAGTTCAACTTGCAGGCACGCAATCCAAAAAACAATGTTCAAATCGGTGGAGACTCAATGGTCTTCGGTGGTGTGTATGGCCCACCATTTGTGCGCGAAGGCGATGTTCGCCGCGATGCAACATTTAAAGATTATGAGAATTTTTGTAAGTTAGCTCAAAGCTATGACGCGCTAGATAGCGTCGGCGGCGTTGTGTGCGAGCCAAATGATTTATCACTCGATTCACGCCACTTAGATATGGCATATGCCGCGGCGACACTGACCGATAAGTTCTTTATGGGTAACGTTGTTACGGCAGAAAATGCTAAAGATGTCATTGCAATGTCTGAAATTATCTTTGGTGGCCGTAAAGCTATTGAAGATACACCGGCACTAATTTCTTTAGTTAACTGTAACTCACCACTTCGCTGGGATGATCGCATGCTTGATTCTTTGCGCGAATACGTTCTTGCAGGTCAGCCAGTTGTAGTCACACCATTCTTACTGATGGGCGCAATGAGCCCAGTAACAATTCCAGCAACATTGGCCCAGCAAATTGCTGAAGCGTTGACTGGTATTGCACTTGCGCAAACACTTAACCCAGGTTGCCCAATTGTCTTTGGTTCATTTCTTTCTAACATCGATATGCAATCAGGTTCACCTCAGTTCGGTACACCAGAATCAGGTATTGGTCTTCTGTGTACTGGCCAAATCGCACGCAGCTTTAACCTTCCATTCCGTGGCGGCGGTGGCTTGAACTCATCACAGACAGTGGATGCGCAATCTGCGTATCAAACAATGATGACGATGATGCCTACCTTCTTATCTGGAACTAACTGGGTTATGCATACTGCAGGCTGGCTAGAAGGTGGACTTGTTTCTTGCTACGAAAAGTTCGTTGTCGATATTGAAATCCTTCAATCTCTGATGACTGAGTTCACTCCGCTTGAATTTAACGTTGAATCATTGGCCTTTGATGCCCATGTAGAGGTTGGCCACGGTGGTCACTTCTTGGGAGCTGCCCACACAATGGAGCGTTTCCGTGACTGCTTCTATCGTCCATTTTTAACAAATAGCGATAACTACGAACGCTGGATGCGTTTGGGTGCAAAAGACACCAAAGCACGTGCTGCAGAAATTTATCTCAAGAAACTTGAAGATTATGTGCAACCAGAGATGGATCCACGTATGAAACAAGAACTCGATGAGTTTGTCGCAAAGCGCAAAAGCCAACTAGATTAAGTAAATGGTCGCAACGCTTTATATCGATGGTGCTTGGCGAAAAGCATCTGATGGCGGGGCGCACGATGTTCATAGTCCCCACGATCAACGTGTAGTTGCCACAGTTTCACAGGCAACCCAAGAAGATGTTCTTGATGCCATTACCGCTGCCCGAACTTCTTTTGATTCTGGTGTCTTTACCTCTTGGACATTTGCCGAGCGAAGTGCATTAGTTTCAAAGATTGCAGATTTATTAGAACGTGATTTAAAAGCAATTGCTAAGAAAGAAAGTGATGACACTGGCAAGCGCATCATTGAAGCCGAATATGACATCGCCGACGTAATTGCGACTTTTAGACACTTCGCAGCTCTAGGTTTAAAGCAACATGATCGCGCAGTAGATGTTGGCTTAGCTCATGTCACTAGCCGCATTGTTCATGAACCTTTGGGTGTTGCTTCACTGATTGGTCCTTGGAACTATCCATTGCTGCAGATTGCTTGGAAAGTTGCGCCAGCGCTAGTTGCTGGATGTTCTTTCATTGTTAAGCCATCCGAATTAACTCCGCAAAGTGCCATTGCACTGATGCATGCCATTGAAGAAGCCGGAACACCCAAAGGTGTCGCCAATTTAGTTCTAGGTCCTGGCTCTGTTGTTGGTAACCATTTGATTAATGATCCACGCGTAGACATGGTTTCTTTCACAGGTGGATTAAATACTGGCCAAACAATTATGAAAGCGGCCGTGTCAACTGTTAAGCGCTTAGCGCTAGAGCTCGGTGGCAAAAACCCACATATTATTTTTGCTGATGCAGATTTAGATGCAGCAATTGATAACGCAGTCACCGCCGCTTTCTTACACTCAGGCCAAGTGTGTTCTGCTGGAACACGTTTGATTGTTGAGCGCTCAATTCATGACCGCGTAGTTAAAGAGATTGTGCGCCGTGCTGGGCAGATTCGCCTTGGCGGGCCTGAAGATCTAAAGGCTGAGACCGGACCACTTATTAGTAAATCCCACCTTGAAGGCGTAATGAAGTATGTAGAAAAAGGTATTGCCGAAGGTGCCACATTATTAGTGGGCGGAAAACGCAGCGAAAAAAGCGAGCACGCAGATGGTTGGTATTACTTACCAACAGTTCTAGATAATTGCGATACAAAAATGTTTTGCGTCCAAGAAGAATCTTTTGGCCCGGTAATGACCGTAGAAGTATTTGATACCGAGGCCCAAGCAATCACAATTGCAAATGACACGCCTTTTGGTCTCTCAGGCGGCGTCTGGTCTGGCGATGCCGTGAAAGCTGCCCGCGTTGCCAGCGCTCTTCGTCACGGAACAATTTGGGTTAATGACTTTGGCCCGTATCGTCCCCAAGCCGAATGGGGCGGATACAAGCAATCGGGCATTGGTCGCGAATTAGGTGAGCATGGTTTGGGCGAATACCTTGAAATCAAACACATTTGGACTAACAATGCTCCTAGTAAATCTGGTTGGTTCTCAGATGGGGGAGATGCGTAAATGGTTTCTGGAGCGCCGATGATTTCTGTGAAGAATCTTTGGAAAGTATTTGGCGCTAATGCCGACAAAGTAATCGGCTCACCACTTGCAGATCTCACTCGTTCAGAACTTCGCGAAAAAACCGGTAACACAATTGCGGTCCGCGATGTTTCATTTGATGTTGCCCCCGGAGAAGTTTTCGTAGTCATGGGTCTTTCGGGCTCAGGAAAATCCACGCTCGTGCGTTGTATGACGCGTTTGATCGAACCGACTCAAGGCTCTATGACCTTTGAGGGTGAAGATATTCTGCAAGTAAACAATGCCCGCTTGCGCGAACTACGCAAAACTAGATTTTCAATGGTCTTTCAGCACTTTGGTTTATTGCCTCACCGAAATGTCATCGACAATATTGCTTACTCACTAGAAATTAACGGAGTCAATAAAGCCGATCGCCATGCTCGTGCCAATGAGGTTATCGAGCTCGTTGGTTTGCAAGGGTATTCACATGCATACCCCGAACAATTATCGGGTGGCATGCAACAGCGCGTGGGTTTAGCGCGTGCTTTAGCTGTAGATCCACAAGTTCTTTTCTTAGATGAACCGTTCTCAGCCCTTGACCCACTTATTCGCCGCGACATGCAACAGGAAGTTATTCGTTTGCATCGCGAGCTCGGTAAAACTATGGTCTTTATTACTCACGATTTATCAGAGGCAGTAAAAGTTGGAGATCGCATTGCAATCATGCGAGATGGTGCAATTGTCCAAATTGGAACACCAGAAGATCTAGTTGCCAATCCTGCCGATGAATACGTAGCAAACTTTGTTCGCGATATCGCTAAGTCACATGTGCTCACGCTTAAGCATTTAGCTAGAAAAGCTGAACCTGGTGAAGCAACTGATGGTCCTGAGCTTGCTGCAAACACCATCATTCGCGATGCCGCACAAGTAATCTTGCAATCACATAAGCCAGTGCGTGTTAGTGACAATGGCATAGCACTGGGAATAGTCTCTAGCGAGGATGTATTGCGGTTAATTTCTGGTGTGGCCTAATGAAGGTTCGTAAGTCATATCTACTGCTCGGTTCGGTAACTATCTGGATTTTGCTGGGTCGCTTGTTGCACGGAAAAAATACCCTGCAGATCGACACATACGAAAACACATCATTCACCAGCTTCGTTGGTAAAAAGGCGCTAGATCTTCGTGGAAATCGAACCGAGAGCCCAGCATTTATTTATTTCTTTAATCCGATTCGTGGAGTTATCGATGGGTTTGTGCAGGTGATTCGAAATACCATCGCGGTTCCTGCTCCAAATTCACTTATTCCAATAATTGGTTGGCTAGGCGTTGTTGCAATCATTGCATTTGCAGTATTTGCAACCAGCCAGTGGCGTACCGCTCTTTTGTCGGTTTCACTTTTACTTGCTTGTGGCGCTCTAGGCATGTGGCAGTTCACTATGGATTCAATTGCAATGACTTTGGCGGCAGTACTACTTTCATTAGCAATTGGAATTCCACTAGGTATTTGGGCAGGTTTATCTGATCGTGTCTTAAAGATATTCACGCCATTTTTAGATTTAGCTCAGATCTTGCCGACCCTTGTTTATATGGCACCAATTGCACTTGTCTTCATGATTGGCGCAGCGTCAGCCACGATCGCAACAATGATTTACTCCATTCCTATTGCAATCCGTATTACTAGCCATGCAATCAGAAACTTAAATCAATCGCCCATTGAAGCTGCTGAATCTATGGGCTCAACACAGAAGCAAACTTTGACCAAGGTTCAGATTCCTATGGCCAAGCAGATGATTGTTTTGGGTATTAATCAAACGGTAATGGCCGCGGTTTCATTTGTTGTGATTGCTGCTCTCATTGGTGCACCTGGACTTGGTAAGCCAGTTATTGAGGCGTTGATTATTCGAAACGTTGGACAAGGTTTTGTTGCCGGCTTTGCCGTTGTTTTCTTAGCCATATTGATGGATCGCAGCACAAGCGCGGCAGCTAAACGCCAAACTTCCTTTATTCCTCTAACACAAAAACAAATAAAGTTTAAGCGGATTACTCTAGTTACCACAGGAGT
>WLQG01000006.1 GCA_009698445.1 Actinomycetota bacterium | reverse complement strand
GAGGGAAACACCCGGTCCCATTCCGAACCCGGAAGTTAAGCCTCTCAGCGTCGATGGTACTGCAAGGGTGACCTTGTGGGAGAGTAGAACGTCGCCGGACTTCTTTTATAAAAAGGGGCGCTTTAACGAGCGCCCCTTTTTTATTTCCCTTGCAGAGTAAACTGTGCAGAGTCAGTTCTTGTAAGTAAGTAAACATCGAAGCACATGAACATCAAAATAAATGAACTGGGGGAGATCACAATGGAAGAACGTAGAAACTCACGTCCCTCTTCTGATCGTCCTTCTAATCCACGTACATCTTCTTCGCGTCCCGGTTCTAAACCCTCGGGCCCAAATAATGCACGCCGGCGTGAGGATTTGCCGGCTCGTGGTGGTTCATCGAATCGTGCCGGAGCTCCACGCCAAACTCGTGATGGTTCAGATCCGCGCGGGGCACGCCCAGCACCGGTTGATCGCGATCAATCACGTTTGCGTCCACGAATTTTTGAACCAGATATCCCTGATGAAATTACCGGTGAAGAGTTAGATAAATCTTTACGCGCCGAACTTTTATCTTTATCGGCTGAAAATGCGAAAGTTGTTGCACGACATTTAGCGTGCGTTAATTTGTATGCAGAAGATGATCCACAACGCGCACATAAACACGGCGTTGCAGCTGCGCACCACGCAGGTCGCCTCGCTGTTGTCCGTGAATCGGCCGGATATGCCGCATATCGCGCAGGTCATTATGAAATTGCGTTAAAGGAACTACGCGCATCTCATCGAATCTCTGGTGATGTTTCAATGTGGCCAGTGATGGCAGATTGCGAACGCGGACTCGGCAACCCTCTAAAAGCATTGAATTTGGCTGGTTCTGCAGAGGTTAAGAAGTTAGCTAAACCCGAAGAGATCGAAATGCGCATTGTTGCATCAGGTGCGCGTCGCGATTTGGGAGAATTTGAAGCAGCTGTTGTCACATTGACATGCAAGGAATTAAACAATGAGGAAGAGGAGTGGGCCGTTCGACTCCGCTATGCATACGCCGATGCCCTTGATGCCGCCGGACGTAGGCAAGAAGCTAAAGAATGGTTTGAAAAATGCGCACGTATCGACGCCGACGATTTCACTGATGCGGCAGAACGCGCTCTCTAAGTCGGTTACACACACCCTGCGATTAAAAGATTCGGTAACTGTCAGTTGCCCTGGTAATTATCTCGTTTCCATTCACAATAGAAACGAGTTGGGCCATGACAGTAAAAAGCAAAGCTAAAAAAGATAGTGACGCCAATGAAGTTGATCAAGATTTCTCTCTCAATGATCTTTTATTGCGGGGCCGGGTGTCGGCAGAAGCCATAGAAAAGGAACTTCCATCGGGGGATAAGGTGGTTGAGTTTCGCCTCATAGTCACTCGCCAAAAACGAGAGGGTGTGGACACACTCGATATCGCTGCGTGGAGTTCAAAATCTCGTCGAAGCGCAATGAGTTTAAAGCCCGACGAGTGGGTGGAGATTGCAGGCGCTGTTCACCGCCGCTTCTGGCAAAGTCCGGGTGGCCTTGCAAGCCGTTGGCAGGTTGAAGCGCTAGAGATAACGCGAATTTAGATAGGCTTGGCGTATGGCCAACGATCTATTTTCTACACTTCGCACATACCTGAATAAAGTCAGCGACGGTGAAAAGAACGCATCTGAGGTCGCCTCCACTGTCAATCAATGGTTGCGCGAGGGTGGCGAAGCGTTAAAGATAAAGATTGAAGATGAGGTCGAACGCTCAGTTTCAAAGATGGGTTTTGTTAAACGGGGTGAGTTTGAAGCGCTGAAAGAAGAAGTCGCACGTTTACGAATGAGCGCTTCACCAAAAGCAACAGTTAAAAAAGCTCCGGTGAAGAAAGCAACAGTTAAAAAAGCTTCGGGTAAAAAAACTGCATCAAAGAAAGCGAGTAAGTAATGTCGACTGCCTCAGAACCCTCACAAAGTGAAAACTTGGTGGAAGAAGTTCGAAGTGAACTCATAGAGATCGATGCCATGCAAGTAAATGATCACGGTGATCGTTACGAGCAGCTTCATCAGAAACTATCTACTGCACTTTCCTCCATTGACGGTCTATAAGCATTAGCAATGAAAATTCGATTAGATGCCGAACTTGTGCGACGCGAATTAGCACGTTCGCGCGATCACGCTTCTGATTTGATTGAAGCACGTACGGTATTGGTTAATGGAATACCCGCATCTAAACCGGCAACTATGGTTGATGCTGAGACATCTATAAAGTTGCATGGCAAGAGAGATGATTTTGTTTCCAGGGGTGGCCACAAATTAGCTGGGGCACTCGATACCTTTGCCGGGGTAGTTGTTGAAGGCAAGCGCTGCCTCGATGCAGGTGCGTCGACTGGTGGTTTTACCGATGTATTACTCAGACGCGGAGCAGATCGCGTTGTTGCAGTAGATGTTGGCTACGGGCAGTTGGCCTGGGAACTACGACAGGATCCACGCGTAACTATTCACGATCGAACCAATATTCGACATTTAACTGGTGAGGTTATCGGTGATCCAATCGATCTTGTTGTTGCCGATTTATCTTTTATCTCCCTGACTTTAGTGTTGCCGGCACTTGCTGCAGTTTCTAAATCTGATGCAGATTTTGTTGTCATGGTTAAACCTCAGTTTGAAGTTGGACGAGAAAAACTTGGCGCAGGCGGCGTTGTGCGAGATCCTGCGCTGCGCAAAGCCGCAGTTATTGAAGTTGCTGAATCTGCCTACGATGTTGGCCTTGGAACTTTAGGGATAGCCGCAAGTCCACTTCCTGGACCCGCAGGAAATGTCGAATACTTCTTGTGGCTACGACGCGGTGCACCTGAAATTGATCATGCTGCCCTAGATCAAGCAATAGCGATAGGACCGCAATAAATGAGTGTTCGCAATTTGTTACTAGTGTGCAATCCATCTAGACAAGAAGCTATTGATGCTACTACTGCTCTAGCTAAAGATTTTTTCCAAGCTGGTTTTGCGCTATTCACTATTTCGGATGTTTCGATCGACAAAGTCGTAAATTGCGATGTTGATTCTCTTCCACAGTTAGAAGTAGCAATTGTTCTTGGCGGCGATGGAACAATGTTGCGCGCGGCAGAAGCTACCCGAGAGCAACAAATTCCATTGCTGGGAGTGAACTTGGGCCATGTTGGTTTTCTAGCCGAAGTAGAAAAGCCATCACTAGCGACGATAGTTTCAGCCATTACTGATCGTGCATACATCATTGATACGCGAATGGTTTTGCAATATGCAATCAAGCGTGAAGGAGCAGTTGTTTCGCAAGGATGGGCCCTGAATGAAGTAACTGTTGAACGCGAGCAGTCAACTATGGTTGAACTATTTCTTGAAATTGATGGGCGTCCAATATCACGATGGGGTTGCGACGGTTTAATTTGTTCAACTCCTACAGGTTCAACGGCGTACGCATTTTCTGCCGGGGGTCCAGTTGTGTGGCCAGAAGTTGATGCCTTAGTTGTCCTGCCTATCTCGGCTCATGCTCTGTTTTCTCGTCCTCTGGTAATTTCTCCTCAATCTGAAATTGTCGTTCTTGTTGATTCTCCAGAGGCGGTTTTATCCGCTGATTCTTTACGTAAATCTCGCTTACGTTCTGGTGATCGCGTGCACATAACTAAAGATGATCATGTGGTGAAGTTGGCACATTTAGCGAACACCGTTTTTAGCGATCGATTGGTAGCTAAGTTCAAACTCCCGGTAGAGGGATGGCGTGGTGAGTGATCGCACCTTTCTAGAAGAAATAACGATTCGCTCTATCGGCGTAATTGAACATTCAACTTTAGAAATTTCAAAAGGGTTGACCGTTTTGACTGGTGAAACTGGCGCCGGAAAAACGATGATTCTTACAGCGTTAAATTTGATTCTCGGTGGGAAAAGCGACAGTGCATTAGTTCGAAAGGGTAGTGAACGTCTAGTAGCCAGCGGTCGCTTTTCAGTCCCGCCAGAATTGTCAGAGGTTTTTGACGAAGCGGGTTTGTCGATAGAAGATGGCGAATTAATTTTGACACGCTCGGTAAATAGCGATGGCAAGAGTAAAGCGATGTGCAATTCCATTACCGTTCCAGCCAGTGCTCTGCTTGCGGCCAGCGAAAATCTTGTAGAAGTTCATGCCCAAGCGGCGAATTTGAATATGACCAAGGCTGCCAAACAACGTGATTTGTTAGATCGTTTCGGTGGCGCACCACTGAAGAAGTCCTTAAGCAACTACCAAGAAGCCCTTTCCAGTTATCACGACTTGAAGAACCGAATCTCAGCGATGAAAAAGAGTATCGATTCACGGGAAGCCCAGTTAAGTGCTTTACGCGAATTCGCATCAGTCATGCAAAAACTTAACTTAGTCAGAGGTGAAACCGCCGAGATTACAAGTGAAATTGCCCGTTTATCTAGTGTTGAAGAACTTCGGCTAGCTGCGCAATCGGCGACCTCGGTTTTAGAAGAAGAGGAGTCTGGCTCACTCACCACCATTGGAATTATAAGAAAGTCCCTTGATTCAGTGCGTACAAAAGATCCTATTATCGAGGATCTGTATCAAAGAGTGAGCGAAGCCTTTTTCTTAATCGATGACGTCAAAATCTCATTGGCTTCATATATGGCAAACCTGGAAGCCGATCCTTCTCGCCTTGATTACCTCAATTCCCGTAAGGCGCACATTAATGAAGTGATTAAGAAATATGGCGGGTCTGCTTCCGCAGATGAAGAATTAGCAACGTTGATTGAGCGTTTTGAGGGTTCAAAAAGCGCTATAGCCGATCTTGAAGGCGGCGATGAGCGTTTAAAAGAGTTAGAAACCGAGTTGATCACGGTGAAGAAATCTTTGGTTGCTAGCGCGCAATCACTGACCAAAGTTCGTAGTGAGAATGCGAACATACTTGGCAAGAAAACCACGGTAGAGATTGCACAACTTTCAATGCCACACACAACATTTCACTGCGTTGTAGAAAGTGCCGATTATGCAGCACTCAAGGAATCGGACTTCACTGTTTTTGGTTGCGATGAGATTTCGATGTTGATCCAAGCCCACAAAGATGCTCCGTTAGTGCAACTTGCCAAAGGGGCTAGTGGCGGAGAAATGTCACGCGTTATGTTGGCTTTAGAAGTCGTACTTGCAGCAAGTCATCCAGTTGGTACGTATGTTTTTGATGAAGTTGATGCTGGGGTTGGTGGAAAGGCTGCTATAGAAGTTGGAAGACGTCTGCACGCTCTTTCACAACACGCGCAGGTCATTGTTGTTACACATCTGCCACAAGTTGCAGCGTGGGCGGATTCGCACTTTGTCGTAACTAAAAATTCTGACGGTTCTGTCACCGAAAGCAATGTCGTGAAAGTCAGCAAGAAAGAACGAATCGAAGAGATTGCCCGCATGTTGGCTGGTATGGAGAGCTCTCTTAGCGCTCGAGAACACGCCACCGAACTGCTCGCACTGCCATTGTCATCGCGATAGCCAAAGCAATGATAGGTTCGTCTCCCATGGGCCAACCTCATGTAACTAAGCATTTGTTCGTAACTGGCGGAGTCGCCTCCTCACTTGGCAAAGGACTCACCGCCTCCTCACTTGGTCGATTATTAGTAGCCCGTGGCATTCGTGTGACGATGCAGAAACTTGATCCGTACCTCAATGTTGACCCAGGCACCATGAACCCTTTTCAGCATGGTGAAGTTTTTGTAACAGATGATGGCGCAGAAACTGATTTGGATATTGGCCATTACGAAAGATTTCTCGATACTAATCTTCATGGCTCAGCAAATGTGACTACTGGCCAAGTGTATTCGCGTGTTATTGCGCGCGAACGTCGCGGTGAATATTTAGGTGAAACCGTACAAGTAATTCCACACATCACAAACGAAATTAAAGAACGCATCCGAGCAATGGCAGCACCAGACATCGATGTTGTCATCACTGAGGTTGGTGGAACAGTCGGGGATATTGAGTCTCAACCATTTCTAGAGGCTATTCGACAGATTCGCCAAGAAGTTGGTCGTGACAATGTTTTCTATTTGCACATCTCTCTGGTGCCATACATCGGTCCATCTGGAGAATTAAAGACCAAACCAACACAACACTCAGTTGCGGCCTTACGCAGTATTGGTATTGCTCCTGATGCGATTGTTTTACGTTCTGATCGTGAAATTCCTTCAGGAGTAAAGAAGAAGATCTCATTAATGTGTGACGTTGACCTTGAAGCTGTAGTTGCTGCAATGGATGCACCGTCGATTTATGACATTCCGAAAGTATTGCATTCTGAGGGACTTGATTCTTATGTCGTTAAACGCCTTGATTTAGGCGGCCACGATGTGGTCTGGGGCGAATGGGATGCGTTACTTGAGAAAGTCCATCATCCAAAGCACCACGTCCGCGTAGGTCTGGTTGGAAAGTACATTGATTTACCAGATGCTTATCTTTCTGTGTCAGAAGCTCTACGGGCAGGCGGTTTTGCCAATGAAGCTAAAATTGAAATTGTCTGGATACCCAGTGATGAATGTGAAAGTGCACAAGGTGCGGCAAAACATCTTCAAGGGTTGGATGCAATTGTCGTTCCAGGCGGCTTTGGAATTCGTGGAATTGAAGGCAAGGTAGGCGCACTGAAATTCGCGCGTGAAAACAAAATTCCAACACTTGGTTTGTGTCTCGGATTGCAATGCATGGTGATTGAAGCCGCGCGTAATCTAGCTGGTATCAGTGATGCAATTTCTGCAGAGTTTTCAGAATCTGGTACACCAGTTATAGCAACAATGCAGGATCAAAAGCATGTTGTTGAAGGTGATGGCGATATGGGCGGCACTATGCGCCTTGGCTTGTACAAATCTGATTTACTCAAAGGGTCAGTCGTTGCTCAGACCTATGGTTCCCTTGAGATCTCTGAGCGGCATAGACACCGTTATGAAGTTAATAATCAGTACCGCGACCAAATAGCTCAATCAGGTTTAGTTTTCTCGGGGATGTATAAGGAGCGCGATTTAGTCGAGTTTGTAGAACTTCCAAAAGAGGTACATCCTTACTACGTAGGTACGCAAGCTCACCCTGAGCTTCGTTCTCGCCCTACCAAACCCCATCCACTCTTTGTTGGATTAATCAAAGCGGCGGTAGCAGCGAAAGGTAATTAAATGATCGTTGGAGTTCCTAAAGAAATAAAGGTCCACGAATCACGCGTTGCAATTACCCCCGAAGGTGTCTCTGAATTTATTGCAGCAGGCCATAGCGTTTTAATTGAAACAACAGCTGGACTTGGTTCAGCTGTAACGGATCAAAATTTTACTGATGCAGGTGCTTCGATTGTTGCCAGTGCAAATGATGTATGGACTAAAGCTGACTTGATTCTTAAGGTAAAGGAACCTATCGAAAGCGAATATTCACTTCTTCGTAAAGATCAAGTTCTTTTCACATATCTGCATTTAGCCGCGTCCAAATCCTGCACTGATGCATTAGTTTCAAGTGGTATTACCGCAATTGCCTATGAAACCGTAGAAGTAAATGGTCAGCTACCGTTGTTGGCACCAATGAGTGAAGTTGCTGGCCGACTAGCAACCCAAGTAGGTGCTACGGCATTAGAAAAACCTCATGGAGGGCGTGGAGTATTACTTGGGGGAGTGCCTGGTGTAGCTCCGGGAAAAGTTGTAGTTATTGGTGGTGGAGTTGCAGGATTAAACGCAGCCGTTATCGCTGTAGGCATGGGTGCTGATGTAACAATCATTGATCGTTCTGTCACTCGATTGCAACATATTGACACAATTTATGCGGGCCGGATCAAAACACTTACTTCATCTAAACACGCGATAGAACGAGAAGTTAAAGCCGCGGATTTAGTTATCGGCGCAGTTTTGGTTCACGGGGCTAAAGCTCCAAAGTTGGTTTCTAACGCTTTAGTTAAACAAATGAAAAGTGGATCTGTTTTAGTCGATATTGCTATCGATCAGGGTGGTTGTTTCGAGGACTCACACGCCACAACTCATGCGCAACCAACGTATAAGGTTCACAACTCGGTTTTTTATTGCGTAGCAAACATGCCAGGCGCAGTTCCAGTTGCCAGCACCTACGCGCTCACAAATGCCACTTTGCCGTACGCGTTGGCGATAGCTCAAGATGGATGGGCTGGGGCCTGCCGTGCAGATGAAAACTTAGCTAAGGGTTTAAATGTTCATGACGGCAAAATATATTATGCCGAAGTTGCTAAGGCACATGGTTATGCAAGCCATAAACTTTGATGTAGTTGCAACTTCTTTCCTTAATCATTTAACAATCGAGCGGGGTTTGGCTGCTAATACGCTTGCGGCTTATCGTCGAGACTTGGCAAAGTTCGAATTATTTCTTGACGGAGATGCAATCGCGCAGATCACGCCAGAAAAGATTTCGGAGTTTGAAACTTCGTTGAAGTCACAGAATCTTTCCTTAGCGAGCATCAGCCGTATCGACTCGACGTTGCGAGGTTTTTTCAAACATGCCAACAGTGAGTTCGGAATCGCTAATCCAACATTTGAAATGTTGCCTCGGCGTACCAATCGACGATTACCTAAAGCGCTATCTATCGAGCAGATATTGGCGATGATTTCAGCGGCTTACCGTGAAGGCAATCCGATCACCCTTCGTGATCAAACAATGATTGAACTGCTCTACAGCAGTGGGGCACGGGTTTCAGAAATCATCGCAATAAATCTCGCCGATTTGAGCGAAGTACAGACTGATGAAGGCAAAATAACAACACTCAAACTAAGAGGTAAGGGCTCGAAAGAGCGAATAGTTCCGCTTGGAAAATTTGCATCAAAGGCAATTGATGACTACATGGTCAGAATTCGACCGGGGCTAGCGGCTAAGAATTCCAAAGTTAACCCCGCGCTATTTCTAAATTCGCGAGGATTGCGTATCACCAGACAATCCGCGTGGAATATCGTCATTCGTGCCGCTAACGATGCAGGAGTAAGTGAAAAAGTATCACCGCACGTATTTCGCCATTCATATGCAACTCATTTACTAGATGGAGGTGCCGATATTCGCGTAGTACAAGAACTTTTGGGCCATTCCTCGGTAACGACAACCCAGATATACACACTTATTACGATCGATAAAGTGCGCGAAACTTACTCCTTAGCGCACCCACGTGCGCGTGGTTAAGTTTTTATAGACCGCGTAAACGGCGTGCAAGGATACTTTGATCGCCTTTAGCTTCTAAATCAGCGATGATCACGGCTATAGATTCGCGAACGATACGACCACGATCGACTGCCAGGCCCAAATCGCCACGCAACTGCAAACGTGCCTGATCTAATTCAAAAAGTTCGTCAGGAGATAGGTAGACAGTAATTTTTTCATCATGGCGCTCACGTCCTGATGGCGAACGATCAACAGTAGTTACGCGTCGACGAGCAATAGTGCGCACACCTTTTTTACTTGATGCAGCTTTTGGTGTTGCGATTGCGGGAGGAACTAATGGCGCAGGTGCTTCATTTTGAGCAGGAACTGCACTTAATGCTGGCGCCGTTGAGCGAAATAGTTCATCTGCACCTGGAAGGTTTGCTCTGCGGGTCATCGTGCGCCTCCTCGGGCTATTAATTCGCGTGCTAAGCGGCGATACGAAGCTGCGCCACCTGATGAGGTTGCGTACGTTGTAATTGGTTCGCCAACAACTGTAGTTTCTGGAAATCGGATTGTCTTAGCAATAATAGTTTCAAACACATCAGCAGGAAACTGTTCCAGAATGCGTTCTAGAACTTGGCGATTGTGCGAAG
Source organism: Actinomycetota bacterium (assembly GCA_009698445.1). Lineage (GTDB taxonomy): Bacteria > Actinomycetota > Actinomycetes > Nanopelagicales > Nanopelagicaceae > Planktophila. The sequence continues at coordinate 38,808 of WLQG01000006.1, read as the reverse complement.
TCTTCTTGTCATACATTGTGGCCAAGATACCGATTAAACGCAGATTAGGATTAAGGAAGTTTTTGACCTTGTCCAAGTTGCCTTTGAGTTCAATAAATCCATGAAGTGCAAAGTATTCACACTGTAAAGGAACAATCACTTCATCAGCGGCAACGAGTGCGTTGATAGTTAGTTGACCCATTGTTGGTTGACAGTCGATTAAAATAACATCGTAGTAATCACGCAAAGATGCTAGAGCACGCTTCAAATATTGTTGTCCACCAATTTCAGCACCGAGAGTTGTTTCTGCTGTACCGAGATCGCGGTTAGCAGGTAAGAAATCCAAGCCAGGAACTGCAGATTTTAAAACAATCGAATCCACGTTAGCTGTAGGTGTCATAAGTGCGTAGTAAACAGTTTGTTCGAGAGGCAATGAATGCGCATTAACGCCCAGACCAAGAGATAAACCACCTTGTGGGTCAAAGTCGACTAACAAAACTCGACGGCCGAGTTCAGCTAAAGAAGCACCCAAGTTAATAGTTGTGGTTGTCTTTCCGACTCCACCTTTTTGATTGAATATCGCGACGACCTTGGCGTTGCCATGTTCAGTAATTGGCGCTGGCGTTGGGATACTCGCCACTTTTTTACCAAGGAGAGTGGCAGTAGTGGCGACATCCTCTTGATTTGTCGATTTAGCGTTCAAGCGTCAAACCTCTTTTCGGTGAATTGAGCGCGAGCCTACGCGCTACCTAGAACTGGGGCAACTGTGAAGTAGGGTGACGCCATGGATTTATCGCTAGAAGAATCAGCTGACGTTAATGCCGCAGCAGGCGCGTTTTCCGTCCACCTAGATAATTTCGATGGACCCTTTGATCTGCTCTTACAACTGATTTCTCGGCACAAGATGGACATCACCGAGATCTCTTTGAGCTTGGTAACCGATGAATTTATAGCCTTTATTAGGTCTTTGGAGGCCTCAGGGGAAGGCTGGCGCTTGGATCAGGCCACAGAGTTTCTGGTAGTCGCTGCAACGCTTTTAGATCTTAAGGCGGCGCGATTATTGCCTAGCGGGGAAGTTGATGATGAGGAGGATCTTGCCCTTCTAGAAGCCCGCGACATTCTCTTTGCGCGCCTACTTCAATACCGTGCCTTCAAAGAGATTGCGGCGACCTTTAGCGAGCGCATCATTACTGCCGATAAGTTCTTCCCACGAGTTGTCGCGCTAGATCCGACCTTGAGCGCATTGTTGCCCGAGGTTCTCATCGGTGTAGGACCACAGCGCTTTGCCGCAATCGCCGAACGTGTGTTGACCCCCAAGACCGTGCCGCTGGTTAGCGTGGAGCATTTGCACTTACCTCTAGTAAGCGTTGCCGAAGAGTCTCGACTTGTGGTTGAGGCTTTGCGACGTAGTAAATCTATGAGTTTTCGAAATCTTGTCTCGGATGCGGAAAATACCCTTGTGATCGTTGCGAGATTCTTAGCTCTACTCGATCTGTATCGACAAGGTGTTTTACGCTTTGACCAAGTTGTAGCCCTAGGGGAGTTGCAAATCTCCTGGACAGGCTCACAGGAAGGTGAAGTCGAAGTCACCGATGAGTTTGATATCCCCGTAGTTGTACATGATGATGAGCCGACAGAAGGTAGTACGAATGTCTAATGTAGAAGTCGAGCGTTCAATTGAAGCGATCTTGATGGTCGTCGATGAGCCAGTCTCGGAAGTGATTTTGGCCCAAGTGCTTGAAAAGCCGGTCGAAGAGATTGAGATAGCCCTGGCCCATCTGATTACCACCTACGATGAACGGGGATTCTCACTTCGCAAGATCAATGGGGGATGGCGTTTCTACAGCAACCCTGATTATCACGCTGCAGTTGAGAAGTTCGTGCTAGATGGCCAGCAATCGCGCCTAACCCAGGCAGCCCTTGAGACGCTATCGGTTATCGCTTACCGCCAACCCGTTTCGCGAGCTCGCGTATCAGCCATTCGTGGCGTCAATGTCGAGGCGGTTATGAAAACCCTTGTCACGCGCGGACTGGTTGAGGAGTCAGGCATTGAGCACGAGAGTGGAGCCATCCTCTACAAGACCACCAGCTACTTTTTGGAGCGTTTAGGCCTCAACAGCCTCGAGGATCTCCCAGCGTTGGCGCCGTATCTGCCCAACCTGGATGGCCTCGATGAAATCCTTGATTCGCTAACTGACTAACCTTCACGCTATCCTCCTCACCTGACTGTCGGGAGGATAGCCATGGGCCAAATGCGCCTTAATAAGATAATTGCCGATGCGGGTATAACAAGCCGTCGTGGGGCAGATGCACTCATTGAATCCGGCCGTGTTTCGGTCGATGGAATCACTATTCGGGAAATGGGCTCCAAGTTCGACCCTGAATTGCATCAAGTCATGGTGGATGGTGAGACAATAACGCGTTCTATGTCTAAGAGTTATTTAGTACTTCATAAACCAAAGGGTGTTTTGTCTACCATGTATGATCCCGATGGTCGTCCTTCATTGAGTGACTTCATTGACCTACGAAAAGAGCGTCTTTTTCATGTGGGGCGATTGGATAAAGATTCCGAAGGTTTGATCCTTTTAACTAATGATGGGGATCTAACGTTTCGTGCTACCCACCCATCTTTCGGGTTAGAAAAGACCTACATCATCGAGCATGAGGGAAAGCTGCCTGCTGGCATAGACAAAATTCTCCTTAAAGGCATCGAGTTAGAAGATGGAATGGGGAGGGTTTTGACCTACAAGGAGCTCTCGCCGACTTGGCTCGAAGTTTCGATTCATGAAGGCAGGTATCACATCATTCGTCGTCTCATGGAGGCCGTCGATGTCCAGGTGCTCCGCTTGATCAGAACTCACTTCGGTCCCATCTCCTTAGGAGACACCCCTGAGGGACGCTGGAGAAACCTGAATGAGGGTGAATTAACAAATCTACGTAACATTTTAGGGTTATAACGTCTTTACTATAAATCGATATTGAGCAGATTATCTATTAGCAGATAAATCGATATTGCGTTTTCGTATTACCTATTTGTCGACATGAAGAAGGCTCACAGAGGCCCTTAGATATAGATTTATCGATATTCGAGGAATCAGTGAGGGAAACCGTAAACAGCTCCGCGATCGAAGGAAATGTCGTAAAAACGCTTTATCGATAAATAATTTAACTGGCTTAGAACTAATCAATAATGAGCAAAAAACTGACCGAGAAAGGTACCCTTATCCCATGAGCATCAGAGCGATCCGCGGAGCCACACAAGTGAGCGCAAATACGCCTGAGGCGATAGGAAGCGGCGTTAAAGAGCTCATCATGGCAATTCTGGAAGCCAACGCTCTGACCCCTAAGGACGTCATCTCAGTTCTTTTCACTTCGACCCCAGATTTAACGGCAGCTTTTCCTGCCGCGGCCTGCCGGGAGATCGGCTTCGCTTCAGTGCCGTTAATCGGAGCCGTTGAAGTCGATGTTGCTGGCGCCCCCGCACGCGTTATTCGGGCGATGCTCCACGTTGAAAGTAGCAAGACGCACGAGGAAATTGCACATATTTACCTGCACGGTGCCATCTCGTTGCGCCGAGATATCGCCCAATAATGCTGAGCTCGGTACGCATTGTTGGAGCGGGTTTGATTGGAACTTCAATCGGCCTAGCTATGAGCGCTAAGAATCTCAAGGTTCAGATGGTTGATAGCGATGGCCGTAGCCAGGCCTTAGCTACGGATTTAACTGGAGGATCGAGAATTGATCAGCCAGATCTCATCATTTTTGCGACCCCTCTCAAAGCCCTTTCCAAGGTCATAGAGGAGCAATATGCACTAAACCCAAAGTCGACGTTTATGGATGTTTGTAGTGTTAAGACTGAACCTCTAGCAATAGTTGAAGTTTCATCTCTTCCTGTAAAGCAGTTTGTAGGTACTCACCCAATGGCAGGGCGGGAAGTCGGGGGAGCCGAGTCAGCTCGCGCCGATCTTTTCCGTTCAAGGAGTTGGATCATCACTGCTACGCCCAAAACCGATCCTGCGGCAGTCGCTATGGTTCGAGAGATGATTATCGAACTCGGAGCCACGCCCGTAGAACTCGATGCTCAGTCTCACGACGCCGCTGTTGCGGCGATCTCTCATCTTCCTCAAATTGCGGCTTCCCTTGTAGCCGGTTCTTTGCACGGGGTTCCACGAGAATGGCTTGATCTAGCTGGAGCGGGATTGAGAGATACGACGAGAATTGCTGCCTCAGATGAGAATTTATGGAAAGAGATTATTCATTCCAACGCAGGTCAAATTAAGAAACTATTAATAAATCTACAAAACGGTATTGAAGCAATGATCGATTCTTTAGGCGATCAAGAGAAAATTGCACAGATTATTGCGAAAGGTCGTGAAGGAAAAGCTCTTATTCCTGGAAAGCACGGTGGAATAGCGCGCGAGTACACATATCTGCCAATAGTTATTGATGACAAACCCGGTCAGCTAGCGGCAATATTTAATGAATGTGCCGCTATGTCTGTAAACGTTGAGGATTTAGCAATCGAACATTCACCAGGGCAGTTGAATGCACTTATAACACTTGCATTATCTGATGATGATGCATTGAAATTATCTAACCATCTATCTGCGATCGGATGGAACGTTCATCCGGTTCGAAAATAGAAGTAGGCTCAGTACATGGGCATAGTCGTAGCAATTGATGGCCCGAGTGGCGCAGGTAAATCCAGTACTTCCAAAGCAATAGCAATACGTGCAGGCTGGAACTATTTAGACACAGGTGCGCTTTATCGTGCGGTCACATGGGTAGCTCTTGAAAATAATTGTGTTGAGGCTACCGATATTTTAAAAGCATTGAAGAGTGCTCCGATTCGATTTGTTTCTGATCCAACTGCGCCGGATGTTTTCGCAGGCGATACACAAATAACACACGCAATCCGCGGAACTTCCGTTACTGAAAATGTCAGTCGCATTAGTGCAATGCCTTCGATTCGCGAAGAACTTCTTTCGATACAGCGCAAAGTTATTTCTCAAGCCCCACGCGGTATTGTTGTTGAAGGAAGAGATATCGGAACCGTAGTTGTTCCTGATGCAGCCCTAAAGATTTTTCTAACAGCTGATCTTGATGCGAGAGCTTTTCGACGCGAAGGTGAAATTGACGATAAGTCAGTCGACGTTAAAACATCGCTAGAAAACCGTGATTCTATAGATACTAATCGCACAGTTTCACCCCTGGCGATGGCCTTTGATGCAGTTGAGGTTGACTCAACAAATTTGGATCTTGATGAAACCGTTGAACGTATCTGGGAATTACTTCGCCAGCGTTCTTTACTAGGTCTACCTATTGTCGCAATTCTTGGACGTCCAAATGTTGGCAAGTCAACGTTAATAAATCGTTTTCTAGGCCGCCGTGAAGCAATTGTTGAGGATACACCGGGTGTAACTCGCGACCGCATTCAGTATGAATGCGAATGGGGAGGCCGTCGTTTCATCATTATGGACACTGGTGGTTGGGAAGCAAAACCTGATGGAATATCTGTACAAGTAAGTGCAGGAGCTGAGATTGCAATGCAAGAGGCAGACGTTTTAGCTTTTGTGGTTGATGCACAAGTTGGCGCATTAGATGAAGACGATATTTTGGTTCAACATCTTCGCAAAGCTAAAAAGCCTCTCATTTTAATTGGTAACAAAGTTGATGGAGAACGTGAAGAATCTGAAGCACATGGTTTGTGGTCACTAGGTTTAGGTGAACCTTATTTTGTATCCGCACTACATGGTCGCGGTTCCGGAGATTTGCTTGATCACATTGTCGCCGAACTTCCTGAGGTAGGGGGAGCGCAGACGCAAGATGGGTATCGAAAAGTCGCATTGATTGGCCGACCTAACGTTGGTAAATCTTCTTTACTAAATGCACTAGCTGGTGAAAATCGTTCGATAGTTGATGATGTTGCAGGAACAACTCGCGATCCAGTTGATGAACTCATTGAGTTTGGTGGATCGATCTGGAGATTTATCGACACTGCTGGATTGAAGAAGCGCGCTAACCAAGCATCGGGTACGGATTACTACGCTTCATTGCGCACACAAACAGCGCTGGAACGTTGTGAAGTTGCAGTGGTTGTTCTGGACGCATCCGAACCAATCACTGAACAGGATTTACGCGTTATCACTATGGTGGAAGAAGCCGGCAAGGCCATGGTTATCGTGATGAACAAATGGGATTTAGTAGATGAAGATCGTAGAGATCAGTTGGATCGCGAAATTGATCGCCACCTTGACCAAGTCGAATGGGCACAGCGAGTAAACGTTGCCGCTAAAACCGGCTGGCACCGAGACCGATTAGCACCTGCACTTCGCACAGCCTTAGATAGTTGGGAAAAGCGCGTTCCTACGGCGAAGTTGAACTCATTCCTTGGCGCGCTCATTGGAGCTACGCCTCCACCAGTTCGCGGTGGTAAGCAGCCAAAGGTTTATTACGCCACCCAGGCCGGCATCGCTCCACCTAAATTTGTGGTCTTTTCTAATGGCTGGATTGAGGCCTCATACCGTCGCTTTATTGAACGACGTTTGCGTGAAGAGTTTTCATTTCCTGGCACACCAGTACAAGTTGCGATCCGAGTAAAAGAACGCGAATAAACATGAACTCTTCGCTGCTTTCAATTCCTAATGCTCTAACGTTTTTGCGTTTTCTAGGTATTCCATTATTTATCTATCTCACATTAGACATTCATGCCGATGGTTGGGCAGTCATTGTTCTGGCTATCGGGGGACTTACTGATTATTTCGATGGCAAATTAGCGCGAGATTGGAATCAAACATCTAGATTTGGAGAGTTAGCAGATCCGGCTATCGACCGTCTCTATATTTTGGCAATCTTGATTGTGTTCTTTATCCGTGATGTAACACCAGCGTGGATTATCGTTCTGCTAATTGGCCGTGATGTAGTTTTAGGCATTATCGCCGCTGCAATGAAAGCAAAAGGCCATGCTCCGTTTACGGTTACCTATCTGGGCAAAGCGGCAACTTTTAATCTTATGTACGCCTTTCCTTTTCTGTTATTGGCCAAGAGTGATACCCCTCTGGGCTCGGTCGCATTTGTTTTAGGCTGGAGCTTTGCCATCTGGGGGATTGCCCTCTACATTGCTACAGGTATAAGTTACGGGCGCGAAGGTTTTTCGCAGATAAGAGGATCACGTGTCATCAATTCCTGACAACTTAAAATATACAAAAGAGCATGAGTGGGTAAGTGCAGTCGGAAATCTCTACACAATGGGAATTACTGATTTTGCACAAGGCGCTCTTGGTGACATTGTTTATGTACAACTTCCAAAAGTTGGCGAAGTATTAAAGGCTGGAAGCGTTTGTGGAGAAATCGAATCTACAAAGTCAGTCTCTGAAATTTTCGCAGCCGTTAGCGGAACTGTTACTGAAGTAAACGCGCAACTCTCAGATACGCCAGAAGTGGTTAACAGCGATCCTTATGGAGCTGGGTGGTTAGTGAAAGTGGATGCTTCGACCGAACCATCGGATCTTCTTGACGCGGCTGGATACGCACAAATCACGGCTTGACCAATTCGCCTCACCCCTTTAGTGTCAGCCTCAGGTTGACGGTGAAGGAGGGGAGATCAGTGATGGCAGATGTAGCGCCAAGCGAACTCACCACCACTTTGCACCTAGGTCTTGGCGCGGCAAGTGATTCCCCAGCTGGAGTTCTCGATGAGTTTCTAGCCACTTTGCCTCAAGCAGATCGCAGCGTTATCGAAGAAATAGCACAATCCAAAGACAAAGCAATGTTGGTAGTAAATCGCGGTTCCAATGTAGGAGCCAGGTTCCTCATCACAAGTGCAGGCGTCACTGTTGGTCGTGCATCATCGTCTGATGTGTTCTTAGATGACGTGACGGTATCTCGCACACATGCAAAGATTGAAAAATCTGAAGCAGGATTTTCCATAATCGATAGCGGCTCACTCAATGGTACATACGTCAACAATAATTCAGTAACTGGACAACATTTACTTAACGGAGATCGGATTCAAATTGGCAAGTTCCACCTGCTCTTTGTATCTGGCAGAAAATAATTAGGGGAGTACAACTATGGCTGTTCCTGCTCGCGCGTATCTTAGTATCGGTGAAGTTCTCAACCGACTACGTCCAGATTTTTCAGATATCACAATCTCAAAGATTCGCTTTTTAGAATCCGAGGGATTAATCGAGCCGCAACGAACACCATCGGGTTATCGCAAATTCACTAGCTCAGATTTAGAGCGCTTGCGTTATGTTCTGCTAGCCCAGCGCGATCAGTACCTTCCACTTAAAGTTATTAAGGATAATCTCGATGCAATTGATCGTGGTTTGGTCCCAGCTGCCACTGGTTCCGTAGCTTCTCCTCGACCAAATATTGGACTTGCGACAATAGATGGCGAAATGGCACCAAGTGTCTTTGGTGAGATTTCAGAGATGCGTCTATCGCGTGATGAATTGTTGAAAAACTCTGGGCTAAAAGAGGATCAACTTGTTGAGCTTGAAGGCTATGGTCTTATCGCAGTTCGCGGTCGCCATTACGACGGAGATGCATTAGCCATCGCCAAGGCAGTCACGGAAATGGCTGGGTTTGGAATTGAGGCCAGACATTTACGTTCATTTAAATCAGCAGCAGATCGCGAGATCGGACTTATTGAACAAGTCATCACACCGCTGACCCGTCAAAAGAATGCCGATTCCAAGGCACGCGCCGAAGAAGTTCAAAGTGAAATCGCATCGCTTTCAATCCGACTGCACGCAGCCCTTGTTCGTGGTGGGCTTCATCGCCTTCGTTCGTAATACATGTTGATTTCCATGGAAGTGATCGGCGTTCGAGTCGAGATGCCTTCCAACCAGCCAATTGTTTTGCTCAAAGAGATTGATGGTTCTCGCTTTTTGCCGATTTGGGTTGGGGCAGTGGAAGCAACAGCTATCGCATTCGCCCAACAGGGTGTACAGCCACCGCGACCTTTGACTCATGATCTAGCCATCACCATCATTGAAGATTTGGATGCCACTTTGACTGCGGTACATGTGACCCATATTGATCAGGGCGTCTTTTATGCCAACCTGATCATTCGAGATGGTGCAGGTGCGACACGAACGATCTCTGCCAGACCTTCAGATGCAATCTCCTTGGCGATACGAAGTGCGGCAAATATCTTGGCTAGTTCAGAGCTGCTAGATGAGATAGGCATTGAAATACCTGCTGAAACGGCGCCGGGGGAAGAGAACCAAGAGGTAGAGCGCTTCCGAGAGTTCTTAGAACAGATCAACCCTGAGGACTTCGCGGGCTGAAACCCTCAATCTCAAGTAGAGGTTTCGACCGTGTCGGTCATTGAAGCAGACCCCTGGCTACTCTAGATTTAGGCCACTCCCCAAGAGAAACGAGTTTCCCCGTGACTTCCCAGGAATTAGAGATTGGCTACCGCGGCGCTACAGCCTGCTCGGCCGCTGGTATTACGTATCGCCAGTTAGATTATTGGGCACGGACAGGTTTGGTTGAACCAAGTATTAGAACCGCAAGTGGTTCAGGAACGCAGCGTCTGTATGGCTTTAGAGACATTCTTGTTTTAAAGATTGTTAAGCGTTTACTGGATGCCGGTGTATCACTTCAAAATATTCGTACTGCAGTAGATCATCTGCGCAGTAGGGGAGTAACCGATCTCGAACGGATGACGCTCATGAGTGATGGAGCTTCAATTTATGAGTGTTCTAGCGCCGATGAAATTATCGATTTACTCGCAGGCGGTCAGGGAGTATTTGGAATCGCGGTCGGGAAAGTCTGGCATGAAGTAGAGGGTTCACTCTCTTTGCTGCAAGGTGAAGTAAGTGGCCACACAGTGGGTGTCGAATCTAACGATGAACTTTCGCTTCGACGTAAGAGCAAAGGCGCTTAAAAAGACATATTCTTCACTCATGCGGGCCATTGACGGTCAGTAGCTATGGGTAGGGGTGTTTGTGATGGTTGATTACGACGCGTTTTCACGTCGACACATTGGTCCGTCAGAAGATCAAGCGCAAACAATGTTGATGGAGCTTGGGTACTCATCGATGGAAAAGTTCATCGCCGATGTTGTTCCGCAAAATATTGCTATGACGCAAAGACTAAGCCAAGCATTACCGTACGCCCTCAATGAAGTTGATGTCATTGCAGAGTTGCGTGCACTCGCGGACAAAAATCATGTTTATCGCAATGCAATTGGTACTGGATATTACGGAACGATTACTCCACCAGTAATTCTTCGAAACGTTTTAGAAAATCCAGCGTGGTACACCGCCTACACCCCGTATCAACCCGAAATTTCGCAAGGAAGATTAGAAGCACTCTTTGCATTTCAGACCGCAGTATGTGATTTAACTGCGCTAGCAACCGCAAATGCTTCGATGCTAGACGAGGCAACTGCAGCAGCTGAGGCTATGACGCTGGCCCGTCGGGTTTATAAGGGCAGTGATGATGCAGTATTTTTGATTGATATCAATGTTCATCCTCAGACAATTGCGGTAGTTCAAACACGTGCGAAGCCTCAAAGGATCACAGTTAAAGTGATGGACCTTTCTAAAGTAGCAGATGAGGCTGAAGTTTTTGCAGCTCTAGTTCAGTATCCAAATACTCGCGGTGAGATTATTGATTACAGTGAATTAGCTACATGGATTCATGCCAAGCAAGGCTTATTAATTGCGGCAACCGATTTACTTGCATTGACATTGATTAAGGCGCCAGGGGAGTGGGGGGCTGATATTGCGCTCGGTTCTGCGCAACGTTTCGGTGTGCCAATGGGTTTTGGTGGACCACATGCTGGTTTCATGTCCGTACGTGAGGGTCTTGAACGATCTTTGCCTGGTCGTTTAATCGGACAAAGCTTGGATTCACATGGCAATCCTGCTTTTCGCTTGGCTCTGCAAACGCGTGAACAACATATTCGTCGCGATAAAGCGACCAGCAATATTTGTACAGCACAAGTTCTCCTCGCCGTAATGAGTGCTTTTTATGCAATGTGGCACGGGCCAGCCGGGTTAAAAACAATTGCAACGCGCATTAGTCGCCAAACGCAAGACTTAGCATCTTCAGTAACTGCTGCCGGCCATACCGTAGTTCATACTGCTTATTTCGATACATTAGTTGTTGCGGTTAAGGATGCCTCTGCAATTCATAAGATGGCAGACACGAAGAAGATTAACCTGAAAGTTATTGATGCTAGGCATGTCGGAGTTTCATTGGATGAAACAACAGATGCAAAGATGCTAAAAGATTTGATTGAAATCTTTGGTGGTGGGGTAGCAGGCAAATCTGGAGATTCAATTCCTGGGTTTGCGAACCGCAAATCAACTTATCTGTCTCATCCCATTTTCAACACGATGCGTTCTGAAACTTCGATGCTTCGTTACTTGCGCACGCTTTCTGATCGTGATTTAGCCTTAGATCGCACCATGATTCCTTTGGGTTCATGCACCATGAAGCTCAATGCCACAACAGAAATGGAAGCCGTAACCTGGCCAGAGTTCTCATCACTGCATCCATTTGCACCTGCGCAACAGAGCGCGGGATCGCGCGAATTAATCGCGCAACTCAGTGAATGGTTAATTAAAATTACGGGATATGACGCGGTTTCCTTGCAACCTAACGCTGGTAGCCAAGGTGAATTCGCTGGGTTGTTGGCTATTCGTAACTATCACGATTCACGTGGAGACCAAGGCCGTACCATTTGTCTTATTCCATCATCGGCTCACGGTACAAATGCGGCTAGCGCGGTCATGGCTGGTATGCAAGTTGTCGTTATTGAATGTGATGAGCATGGCAATGTAAGTATTGAAGATTTGAAATCAAAAATAGAAACACATGGACAGTCTTTGGCGGCCATGATGGTGACATATCCTTCTACTCATGGAGTTTTTGAGTCTGCCATAACTGATTTATGCGGACTAGTTCACGATGCAGGTGGTCAGGTTTATGTTGATGGCGCGAATTTAAATGCATTGGTTGGATTGGCACAGCCTGGAAAATTTGGGGCTGATGTTTCCCATCTCAATTTGCATAAAACTTTCTGTATCCCACACGGTGGCGGGGGACCAGGTGTTGGTCCAGTTATTTCGCGCGCACACCTTGCTCCATTTTTACCTAACCATCCACTCGATGCTTCAGCTGGCCCTGCAACAGGACCAGGACCAATCAGTGCAGCGCCATTTGGATCTGCAAGTATCTTGCCAATTTCATGGGCCTACATTCGCATGATGGGCGGGGAGGGGTTAACTCTTGCTACATCTGTAGCGATTTTGTCTGCCAATTACATGGCAGCAAAGTTAAATCCGATGTTTCCGGTTTTATATACTGGAGAAAATGGTCGTGTAGCGCATGAATGTATTTTGGATCTTCGAGACATCACAAAGCACAGCGGAGTAACTGTCGACGATATTGCAAAACGTTTAATGGACTATGGCTTCCATGCACCAACTATGAGTTTTCCGGTTTCTGGAACACTCATGATTGAACCAACCGAGAGTGAAGACATCGCCGAAATCGATCGTTTTATTGCAGCTATGACGGCTATTCATAGCGAAATCATGGAGATCACGGACGGGAAGATTTCCATTGAGGATTCGGCCTTGCGTCATGCACCACACACCATTGAATCGGTGTTATCAGCCGAATGGAATCATTCATATTCGCGAGAAGTTGGTGGCCTTCCATCGGCGCGCCAAGGCCTTGTACGCGGTGAAATAATCGGAATGCAAGGCAAATACTGGCCAACGGTTGGACGAATAGACGGGGCCTACGGGGATAGGAATCTGATTTGTTCCTGTCCGCCCATCTCTGAATTTGCTTAACTTTACATAATGTAACTTATCGGCGGTATCCATACGCTCTACGGGCTATAAGAAAGAGCCACAACAACGTTGCTACTAAGGCCCAATTTCCATACCGATCCCATGGCGAAGGCTGACTTATTAAGTCAACTTTGGCATAGATGTTAGTAGCGACTGCCATTTTCGTTACTTGCTCAATTTTTCCTCGATAATCAATAACTGCTGAATAACCAGTTGTCGACACAGAAAGCACATTTCTTGAATGTTCAATAGCTCGAATTCGGGTAATCGCTAACTGTTGCGCCGATTCGGCCGATTTTCCAAATGTTGCACTATTAGTTTGTACTGCCAAGATATTTGAATTTCTCGCAGCGGTCTCAACTATCTGATCATCAAGTAATTCAAAACAAATTATTGGAGCTATTCGTGCTGCGCCAACCGTGAATACTTTGGAAACATTGCCAGGAGTAAAATCTGATACATCGTCGACAAAAGGCGATATTTTTCTAGCTAATGGGCGCCAAGGAATGTATTCACCGAACGGGGTTAAGTGTTGCTTTGTGTAGACAATTTGCACATCTTTTGTCCATAATATTGATGTATTCAAAACCTGCGCATTTTTCTGGACTATTGCACCAACTATTAGTGGTTTTGTAAAAGTATCGAGAACATTCTTCACTTGCACGTTCGTAAATGGATCAACGTCAACTGCATTCTCTGGCCATAATACAAAATCAACATGTGGATGCTGAACTAAAGCCTTTTTACTCTCTTCTACGTGATTTTTAAATACTTGTGTAGCTCGCGAATTAAAGTCTAAACCAAGGGTTGGTACGTTTCCTTGTATCAGTAAGACTTGAGTATTTCCCGTACTTGGAACATTTACTGGGATAAAAAGAAAAGTGAGCGGTAATAAAACTAAAATTTGGTATCGATGGCGTGAAATCTGAAGGAGAACAAGGGCGATAAGTAAGGTTATTGCCGATAATCCAACGGCTCCCCCGTAACGAGCCAATAATGCATACGGGGCATCAGATTGCGAATATGCCAATCTAGCCCAGCCAAAGCCATTGAATGGAAATCTATTTCGAACTTCTTCTAAAACGATAAAAATCAACGGGTATGAAGCTATCCCCCATCTTTTGACCAGAATAAGTGGCAAGTAAAACAGCGATAACCCTAAAGAAAGGATCACCCAAGGAAGAGCGCCAACATAAATACTGGACCAATGCAAAAGAAGTAGGTTGAAGGTTAAAGCAAATATAGTTACTGAAAGCGCTTTCTTGCCAGATTTGTTCAGGGCATACATGTGCAGCGCTAATGCCAACGGCGCTAGCCACCATTCATTTACGGGCTCAAAGGCGGCGCTGAGAAATGCACCACTTAACGCCGAGAGAAGAAGATTTACCAACCTAGAGCACTGATCAAACGATCAACGCTGGCACCTAATCCATAGCGCTCCTTGAATTGATAAATCGCTGATAAATCAGTTGGTGCTTTAGGCATTGCAAGATCAACCTGTGGCAATGGTGCATTTCTAGCTACCTGGACAACTGTTGGAGCAATCTTTAAGTAATCTGTACCTGCAATAATTTTCTTTGCAAGGGCTGGTGGAAGTGATTCGTGCGCCGCATGTGCTCCAGCTAAGGCTTCATCAACATTAGCAAAAGCATTTGCAATTACTGCTGCACCTTTTTCGCCAATTCCACGCACGCCAGGTAAACCATCGGATGGATCGCCTCTAAACATAGCAAAGAGTGCGTAACGATCTCCCGGGATCCCATACTTGTCTGCAACATACTTACTACCAACCAAATCATGCTGTGAAATACCTTTAGCCAAGTAAACAACTTTGATATCACGCTTATCATCGACCATCTGGAAAAGATCTCGATCACCAGTAACGATACGAATCGGGCCATTTTCTATTTCGGCATATGTGGCCATAACATCATCGGCTTCGTAATCATCTACACCTACTACTGGAATTCTAAAGAGATCAAGCAGGTCCAGAAGAATCGGAATTTGCGGCGTGAGAGTCTCCGGCTCTTCTTCTTCATCGCCCTCTTCTTCCAACCGATTTGCTTTGTAATCGGGAAATAGATCTACTCTCCAACTTGGACGCCAGTCTCCATCTAAACATGCCACTAATCGATTAGGTTTATAGACAGATAACAATCGTGCAGTCATGTCAACGTAGCCGCGAATCGCGTTAACTGGCGTTCCATCTGGCGCGGTTAATGTGTCGGGCATCCCGTAGTAAGCGCGATACCAAAGTGATGCGCTATCTAAAAGCATTAATGTCATAGATCTCCCATGAGAAATGCAACTACTCCCCTGTCAATGCGCTTAGCAGCATCTTTGCATACCGGGCGTAGCTTCTCACTTGCCGAAGCGATTTGATTAAGTAAGTCAGTGAGTTGTTTAGTCGATCGTACAAAATCACCAACGGACATGTCAGTTCCCTTAAGAACATTTTGTAATGAATTCCCATTGGCCCAGCGGTATGAAACCCAGCAAAAACCTGCATCGGGTTGGCGTTGAGTTTTGACCCCGTATTCTGTTTCTAACTCCTCTAACTCAGTCCAGATAGAAATGACATCGGCCAGTGCGCTTGAAACACGAGGACTAGGCATTTTAGGCGCCACATTGTCAGCGTTACGTGATTCAAAGATCATCGTTGACACAACTGAAAGGAGTTCTGGGGCGTTGAGATCATCCAATATTCCACGTCGTATCGACTCAGTTAATAGAAGGTCAGATTCTGCATAAATCTTAGTAAGAATCTTGCCTTGGGTTGTGGGCTTCTCCCCTTCGATATAGCCCAGATGAGTCAGCACCTGACAAATCTGATCAAACGTTTTGGCAATTACGTGTGTTCGACTTTCAACCCTAGTTCGCAAGCCTTCGTTCTCACGATTTAATCGCCCAGCCTTTTCAGTAAAGCGTGCATGATCTTCACGTTGGGCACATGCATGGCAGCTGTGATTTCTCAACCCTTTTCTCAAGTCTGCTAAGTCGCCTTCTAAACGTGCACGTTGACGATTATCAAAGCTCTTTTTGCTATCGCGTTTTGATAAAAGTGTTTCTACTTCCTTTATTTCGCGACGAATTCTCGCGTACTCAAGAAAATCGCCTAGGTGACATACGGCCTGCGAAACTAGTTCTTCTATTGCACTTTCATTCTTGGCAATCTGGCGAGAGAGTCCGACAACCGCGCGATCTGCTTGAAACTGGGCAAATGATGATTCAAGGGAACGTCGTGCTCGCTCTCGACCAAAACGGGCGATGAGGTTTATAGACATGTTATAGGTCGGTGCAAATGATGAACGTAATGGATAGGTACGAGTCGACGCCAAGCCTGCAGCCGATGCAGAATCAACGGTCGGTGACCATTGAATAACTGCGTTACCTTCAATATCGATACCACGTCTGCCTGCGCGCCCAGTTAACTGTGTGTACTCCCCCGGGGTAATCGGAACATGCGACTCCCCGTTATATTTAATAAGTTTTTCTAACACAACAGTGCGTGCTGGCATATTGATGCCGAGAGCAAGGGTCTCAGTTGCAAAGACTGCTTTGATTAATCCTTTTTGAAACAGTTCTTCTACGGCAGATTTAAAGCTAGGAAGTAATCCAGCATGATGTGCAGCTATTCCGCGCTCCAGGGCAGTTAACCAGTCTTGAAAACCTAATACCTCAAGATCTTCCTCGGCAATATTTTGGGTGTATTTAAGCGCAGTAGCGCGAATCTCGGTCCGCTCTTCAGTAGAAGTCAATCGAAGACCTGCATGCAAACATTGCTTAACTGCTGCGTCACAGCCAATTCGTGAAAAAATAAAAGTAATAGCAGGAAGTAAATTTTGTCCCGCAAGCTTTTCTACAATATCTGCCCGAGTTAAACGATCCTCTCGTTCACTGAAACTGCCGCGTCGATTTCTGCTAAATGATGCTTTTCGAACCGCCTCTCGTTCACGCCGCAAAATCTCAGGATTTATTTGCCCTGGCTTTTCAAAAAGATCTAACAGCTTGTTGCCAATCAAAACATGTTGATAAAGCGGGATGGGCCTAATCTCGCTGACGATAACTTGTGTGTTCCCGCGCACTTCGCCTAACCATTCGCCAAATTCTTCGGCATTTGAGACAGTTGCCGAGAGCGAAATAACCTGAACGCTCTCCATTAAGTGGATAAGAACTTCTTCCCAAACTGCCCCGCGGAACTTATCGGCCAGATAGTGAACTTCGTCCATTACTACATAACCCAGGTTAGTCAGGGTGTTTGAGCCCGCGTACAACATGTTTCGAAGTACCTCGGTAGTCATAACTAAGACATCGGCTTCACCGTTAATACTTGTATCACCGGTTAACAGACCAACGCGATCTTCGCCGAACATCGTCACAAACTCGGAATACTTTTGATTAGAAAGCGCCTTAATTGGTGTGGTGTAGAAACATTTCTTACCTAGTTTTAGGGCCAGGTGAGCAGCAAATTCGCCCACAACTGTTTTGCCCGCTCCGGTTGGTGCTGCCACAAGAACTCCACTGCCATCTTCAACCGCGTGGCAGGCCGCCACCTGAAAGGGATCAAATTCAAAGTCAAAACTTTGTATGAAAGCAGTTGTCTCCTTGTACTGTGTACGAACCTTAGCTGCGGCAAATCTTTCGGCCGGTGTTGTCATGGCATCCACGTTGATAGAGCACCAGAAATGCATTCTGCAGAGATCGGAAGTTGTCCAATTCGTTCACCATCGGCATAAGCAACTGCATCTGACGTTATCGATACTTTTTTACTGCGTACTATTTCTACTGCCGGATGGGAGATGTGTGTGCCTTTGAAAACCTTTGGAAACACCTTTATGAATTCCAATTTCGAAATAGGATGCAAGACCATTACATCGAAAAACCCATCCGAAATATCAGCGTGCGGGCAAACCAGCATCCCTCCCCCGTATGAGCGGCCATTAGAGACGGCAATGAGCATAGCTTCGGTAGAAATTGTCCGATCATCTAATGTAATTTCGTAGTGACGCGGTTTAAAACTTGGTAGCTCAATGGCAATGGCTACGTTATATTTCATCGGGCCCTTGGGCCAACTCATTGCATTAGCTCGTTCGTTAACGACGGAATCAAATCCTGTCGATAAAATAGCACCGAACCATTCGCCATCCACAAGACCTAAATCAATACTGCGTGGCGAAGTTGTTAAAACTTTCTCCAGTAATTGATCGATATGCGTGAGAGACCAACCTAATGTTCGAACAAAATCATTACCCGTCCCCGCAGGAATCACGGCTAGTGGAATTTGAGCAGGAACAGTTTTCTGCAAAACCAAATGCAGTAAACCATCGCCACCGACTGCAATTACTCCAGTGCAATCGGGATGTCTATCGAGAAATCTTTGCAATAAATCACCTTGGTCTATTGAATTGCGTCCAATGATAATCTCGTAGGAAATTGCACGTGAATTAAGGTATCCCGCGACGTAGGTGCCTAATCGAGCCCCGTTACCCTGGCCTGAGACTGGATTGATGACTAGGGCCCACATGCGCCGACCCTATCCAACTATTCGTTTATAGGCGCTGGGGCATCAATTGAAGTCGGCCCTGTTGCAATTTTATCTGCCCGTTTATCTCGGCGCTTATCAACTAGCAGGGCAATGCCTCCAGCCATGAAGTAGAGAACTATCAAAGGCACCGCGAGAAGCGACATCGTCAAAGGGTCACCTGTAGGAGTGAAGGCTGCCGTGAATAGAACGATGCAGAAAACCCAAATCCGCCACGGTTTAAGAATCGTTTGCCCGCGCAGAAAGCCAATCAAATTGAAAGTGATCAGGAATATTGGAAGTTCGAAAGCTAAACCAAAAAGCAGAATGATGCGCATAACAAAATCAAGGTAGTCATCGAACTTGACTAGGTTCGATAATGAGTTAGGCGTGAAACCAAAAAGAACCTTGATGGCAACTGGCAATATGAGGTAGCCCAGAGTCGCACCTGCCACAAAAAAGGGCGTGGCTGAGACAAAGAAAAGAATTGAGTTTCGCTTTTCCTTACGGTGTAACCCAGGTGCGATGAAGGCCCACAGTTGATAGAGCCAAAACGGGGCAGAAACTATGACGCCAGTAAGGAGAGCAACCTTGATCTGAAGATTGAGCGGTCCTAGCACTCCATTGATATATAGGGATCCACAATGTGTAGCTCCATTTTTTTGTGCCGCCGCTAAATCACATACAGGCAGCGCCAATTTCGTAATGATTGGGTTGTAGAAATACCAACCGAAGCCAGATGCAAAGAGAATCGCGACGGATGCGCGAACTACTCTCTTACGAAATTCTCGTAAATGATCTAGCAAAGGCATCCGTGCGTCTTTAATAGACGCCATCAGTTCTTACTTATCTGTAGGGGTTTCGCCCTCAGCCTTTTTTTCTTCTGCGGTCATTTCCTTCATTTCGCTCTTGAAAATACGCATCGAGCGACCAAGAGAACGAGCTGAATCAGGCAGACGCTTAGCGCCAAAGAGAACAAGCACAACAATTAGTAGAATCAAAATATGGCTAGGTTCACGTAAAAACATTGCAAACTCCTTGTGGCTAGAAATACCTAAGTGGCAAGGCTACCCCAGGGACTGCAAGAATGGCTAGGCAGTTCAAAGGGCGAGATAACGATTGAGCATCAACTCTGCCTTTTGGGCTATTTCAGCCGCAATTTCAGAAGGTGCCTCCAAAACCGCGCTTCCCGAGCTGGCAAAAATACTGCGAATAATCCATTGCTTGGAAAATGAATGAATCGAAATATTCTCGTTTATCTGTGCGTCTTCTAGGCCAAATCGCTCCTTCATCAAGCGCAATTTAGAAGAGAAAATGATTGATGAAATAAACCCATGAGATGCAACATCATTAACGTCTGATTGCTGGCCCGGATTTTTCTCAAGAATTTCCAAACTCTGTATCCGATCGATCCGGAATACTCTAAAACTAGAAGCCTTGTAGCAATAAGCAAAAAGGTATTCAACTCCTTTATCAATTCGCAACTCTAACGGCTTTATTTCGCGATGAGAGAATTCATCGTTATACAAAGAGTGATAAGCAATAGAAAGTGGCTGCTGCTTTGATATAGCTTCAATTATTTGACCGCGAATCAGACTAGACACAGGGTTGCTAACGTCAAAATTTGCAGGTATCCCAGCTTTCTCGCTTAATCGGATAGCTAATGCATTGATGCGATCAACAAAATCCATATTCTCGCCTATTGAGTCTTTGAGTAGAGATAGACCTAGGAGTAAGGCAACTATCTCTTCCATTCCCAAATTTCTTGGTGCTCTTAGGGTGGGCGCGTTACGAATTGTTACGTAGCCAGAGTCGAATGAGAGATCCATTAATTCCAACGCGGTGTAGCCAGGCAAACCACACATCCATAAAGTGGTGAGATCATCATTCATCACCTTGGTAGTCACATTAAAAGCTGCAGCTAAATCCTTAAGCGAAATGCCCTGATGAGCAGTGATGAAAGGCACCAAGGCTAAAAGCCGTTCCGTGTGAACTATTGGCGCAGGTTTTGCTTTAGCCATGGTTTTTTACCAACAATGTAAGTGATGCTATTACTTGTTTCTGCAGATCAGGAGGTTCAATGACAACGACATCGTCTAGGTGCCAAAGGATTGAATCGAGGAATGAGCTTGCATCAGAGTAGTTGAGCGTTATGCGATCCCACTCCCCTTTATCTGAACTATTAGTTGACATTTTCCGAAGCGCAAAAGCTTTATCTTTACGAATATCCAGAACAGCCACATGTGTTTGCGATGATTCGTTCATTGATGCGAATAGATCAAAATTAGGCGGTATTTCGAAATTGTCCGGCTTGCCGATGTTTTGAATTTCACCAACAACTCTATCCAAGCGGAAAGTTCGCAGTGAATTTTTGGCGCTGTCTAAGCCACCGAAATACCAGTGCCCTGCACGAGATGCCAGTGCATATGGAGAAATTTCCCTACTCTCATGCGCCAAATCAGGTGACAAATAAGTGAATGCGATTCTATTGCGCGTTGTGATTGCTTCCAAAACAGTTGCCAGTTCATCACTAGCCCTGGCCATGCGCGGAGCCAAATGCGGAACTGAATCGATATCCGAATCAATGCCCATCGACTGCAATTTTAAAAGCACAGAATGTGCAACGTCATTTAAGGCTTGCCCTTTCCACGCTTGAGCCGCGAGTGATAACAAAGCAATATCTTCACCAGTGACTGGCCCTAAATCCAAAGAATAGTTTTCGGGTTTTATTCGATACCCGGCTTCATCGTTAAATAGCGGATCCAATCCACCAACTTCAATATCGATACCTAAAGAACGCAGATCATCTTTATCTCGCTCAAACATTCGTTCTACCGAATCTTCGCTGCCTTCATAGCCTTCGATACTTTGAAAAATTTCACTCTTTGTTAAGAATCGTTTTGTCGCCAGAAGGGCAATGGTCAAATTGACCAGCCGCTCACTCTTCCGCGACACCGTATGAGCCCTTAGAAGGTCTGCGTCTGCGGGCTAACACTTCAACTCCAGGTGCCATTCGACGGGTTTGAATCAAAAATCCGGTGTGGCCGATCATTCTTTGTTGTGGGCGGACTGCCAATCCCTCGTGATGCCAGCCGCGCACCAACGTTTCACTGCTCTCTGGTTCTGTAAATCGACCATCTTCCTTAATAGCTTCTGCCGTCGCCGATAACTGCGTTGTCGTTGCAACGTAAGCCATAAATACTCCACCTGGACGCAAGGCTCGTGCAGCAATATCTACGCACTCCCAAGGTGCAAGCATGTCCAAAATAACGCGATCGAACTCACTATCAAAATCTTGATCCTGAAGATCTCCCACTGTTAATTTCCAATTGGTCAGAGAACCTTCAAAATATGCTTCGACATTTGACCGGGCATTATCGGCAAAGTCAGCACGACGTTCGACAGAATGAACTGAACCCTTTTCACCCACAGCTCGCAAAAGCGAAATCGTTAACGCTCCGCTTCCAACACCAGCTTCCAAGGTGCGGGCACCAGGATAAATATCAGCTAATCCAACAATCATTGCTGCATCTTTGGGGTAAACAATCGTTGCCCCACGTGGCATTGTTAAAACATAATCGGCGAGCAGAGGCTTGAAAGCCGTAAATTTCAATCCAGCGGTAGTGCTCACAACTGAACCTTCGGGCATTCCAATCAAATCATCATGTGTGATCCAGCCCTTGTGTGTGTGCCACTCTTTGCCGACAACTATCGTGAAACTGTATAACTTGCCCTTTGGGTCAGTTAACTGAACGCGGTCGCCCGCAGCGAAGATTCCTTGATTCGACACGGGAGCATCTTAGGTCAAATTTTGACGGTAAGTGCGGGTATGTTGCCGTACGTGAGTAACCAACCGCTACGCCTATCTCCCAGTCGTGTCAGCGAATTTGAAAACTGCCCTCAACTCTATAAATATCGTGTCATCGACCAACTGCCACATCCTCCATCATTAGATGCAGAACGCGGAACTCTCGTTCATACAATCTTGCATGATCTTTTTGAAAATCCAGCGGCACAACGAACACCGCAAACTGCAATAGACCTATTGCCTTCACGTTGGCGTGCTCAGATGGAAGCCAAGCCAGAGTTAATGGAAATGGTTACCAATGAAAAAGAATGGCTCGATCGTGCGAGTTCACTGTTGCAGACATACTTCACTTTGGAAGATCCGACAGGTTTTGAGCCAACACACCGGGAGATCCATCTGGAGAACGACCTATCCCCCGAAATTTATCTGCACGGTTATGTAGATCGACTCGACGTCGCACCCACTGGTGAGGTGCGAATCGTTGACTATAAAACAGGAAAAGCACCTAAGCCCGGATGGGAAGAGAAAGCGCTCTTTCAACTTCGGGTCTATGCCTTGTTATATTTCAAGACTCACGCTGTGGTGCCCCGCCTCTTACAATTGATCTATCTAGGAGACGCAAAAACAGTTAAAAGCACACCTACTGTCAGTGATCTAGAATCAACAGAGAAAATCCTACGTCGTATAGCCAAAGACATTGAAGCTTCGGTTGAAAAAGATTACTGGCCATCTAAACCCAGCAGGTTATGCGATTGGTGCTTTTTCAAAAGCATTTGCCCAGCGCACAATAGTTAAATCGCTGAACTGAAATCCTTTTTTAGCTCGGTGAGCTTAAAAAAATTTAGTTGTTCAAGTGATGTAATAGAACGAACTCGCGCCGATTCTTCGACCACAACTAGATGCGGAACCGCGATAAGCCATGCGCCGCTACTGATTGCCGCCTGCACACCTGTTAGGGAATCTTCAAATATCAAGCAGTTTGAGATATCGCTATCGCTTATGGATGCCGCTTTGATATAGGCATCAGGATTGGGCTTTGTGTGCACAACATCATCGCTTGTAATTGAAAATGGAAATAGATTACGGCCGATCTGATCCAAGACCGCATCCACAATGATTCGTGGACTGGCCGAAACTAACCCAGTTTTCACCCCATTTTCTTGTAGATTTATAACGAGTTCTAACGCCCCTGGCATCAATGGCGTATGTTCTTGCATCCGTTGCGATTGAATCTCGATGATTCTCTTAGTGAAATATTCAGGGCTCTGTGCTCGTTTACATTTCTCATACATATATTCACCTACGCGAGTGAGTGGTCCTCCAAGGCAAGCGACCTGGTCCGCAGGCGTCCATGCATACCCGTACTGGGCGGTTAAATTCGTTTCAGAAAGCAACCATTGAGGCTCGGAATCAACCATGAGCCCGTCCATATCGAAGAATACTGCGTCAAAAAAGCTATTCAAGCACTTCTCCCTAAATGTGTGGCATGGCAGATTTGTACAAGATTAGCCTAAGGTTTAACCCTATGGAGATACATCACATCCCAGCGTTAAGAAATCCAATTATGGTCGTGGCCTTTTCTGGATGGAATGATGCGGGAGAAGCAGCAACTGGTGCAATCGAACATCTGCTAGCGGCTTGGCAAAATGAACCCAATGATGTTGTTCCTGAACTTATTGCAGATATTGAATCTGAAGAATTCTACGATTTCCAAGTGAATCGACCTCAAATTTTTATTGATGAATCTCAGATTCGAAATGTAACGTGGCCTACCACAGAGATATTTGGATTAGCTTTACCATCTTTTGAACGAGATCTCATTATCGTTAAAGGTGCTGAACCTTCGATGCGTTGGAAAAGTTTTACTCGCGAACTTCTGGATTTAGCCGATGACCTAGAAGTTGAATTGGTTATCACCCTTGGTTCGCTCATGGCCGATGTTCCTCACACGAGGCCTATTGCTGTTAGTGGTACCGGAGCGCATCCAGAGTTAGCCTCGCGTCTTGGTGTTGAAGTGTCGCGCTATGAAGGCCCTACAGGAATTCTAGGAATTATTGTTGACGGATGTTTACGACGTGGAATAGATGCGATATCACTCTGGGCCGCAATTCCTCACTATGCATCTAGTTCTCCATCACCTAAAGCTACGCTTTCATTGGTGAATGCATTAGAAGATTTCTTAGAAATAGCTATTCCTTCGGCAGATTTACCCGAGGCTGCAGAGGAATGGGAAAAAGATGTGAGTGAAATGGCTAAGGAAGACAGTGATGTTGCCGAGTATGTAAAAGCGTTAGAAGATTCAAAAGATGCCGCCGATTTACCCGATGTTTCTGGAGATTCAATTGCAAAGGAATTTGAGCGATATTTAAGGCGTCGCACAAAAGACTAAAAATCTAATCCCAGCAACGCATCCAATGTGGTTGCCAATGCTTTCGAATCCCCACCGTTGGCCCCTTGAATTGAAAGCTCTGCCCAATCCTCCAGCGCCGCAATGGCAGCCGGCGTATCTAAATCTTGGCTCAAAGCAGTTATAACGGTAGAAATTACATTCTGTGTTTGTCCGACATTTTGCAAAGAAAAGGCTTGACGAATTCTTGCAACACGTTTGATTGCGTCAGTGAGAACCTCATCGCTCCACATGCGGTCGGTACGATAGTGCTGTGAAATTAACGCGAAGCGAATAACCATCGGATCAACACCTTCATTGATCAATTTCGATACAAACACCAAATTGCCCTTGCTCTTACTCATCTTTTCACCATCTAAGCCGATCATGGCACTGTGCACATACGTTGCAGCCAACTCTTTACCCGTAAGAACTCGACCTTGTGATGCACACATTTCATGGTGAGGAAAAATTAAATCACTGCCGCCACCTTGGATATCGATACTTGTCTCTTGTGTATCATCTGGTTCTAAATACTTGAGCGCAATTGCCGTGCATTCAATATGCCAACCAGGCCTTCCAGTTCCATGCACTGAAGGCCAGCCAGGTTCGTTAGGGCGCTGAGCCATCCATACTAAGCAATCGAGTGGGTCAACCTTTCCTTGCAATGTCGGATTACCGCCTCGCTCTGAAAATATCGCGGCCATTTCGTCTTTACTTAAGTGTGAGAGTTTTCCAAATTCCGGGGATGAATAGTTTTTGAAATATAAATCATCTCCAATTGGATATATCGTTCCAGATTCATCAAGGGAAGAAATGGACTCAGTTACTAGATCAATGGCTTCGACTGCCCCTATGTAGTGATTCGGCGGAATTACCCGCAGATTAACCATGTCTGCTCTAAAAAGATCAATCTGAGATGTGGCCAAACTTTGCCAGTCAACATTATCGCGCGTCGCCCGTTCAAGTAATGGGTCATCAATATCGGTAATGTTCTGAACATATTTCACGCTGCTGCCAGTTGCGCGCAGATAGCGATTAATTAAATCAAAAGTTAAATACGTTGCGGCATGACCAAGATGCGTTGCGTCGTAGGGCGTGATTCCACATACGTACATTCGGTACGTGTCTCTTGAGACAACTTCTTCCTTGCGACTTGTTTTGGAGTTAGTAAGAGAAAGCGTTGGCATGTGCCCGTCTAAATCCAAGACAGGAATTACTACATCTGGCCATGATTTCATAGGTAGATAATAGTTATAAACACTCTAGAACGCTGGCCATGGGACTGCTGGCCAATCTGGATTTGGAACTGGCATCTTTTTGGTTTTCAAAAGCTCTTCAATCCGTGCACTAAGTGCGTCTATTTCTATCGCAGTAATGTAGGAAGATAAGTCCAACGATTGACCAATAGAACTGTGCAAAAGGGATAAAGAGGTTTGTTCAGCCTCGTTCAAATCATCGCCGGCCCACTGCCACAACACCGTGCGCAATTTATCTTCCTCGTGGAATGTCACACCGTGGTCACATCCATAGAGCAATCCATCAACTGTTGGTAAAAGATGGCCAATTTTTCGATCCGTATTATTGATGATGGCGTCAAAAAATGCCATCGATCTTAAGTTAGGAACATCTAGTGAAAAATATTCCGCTAAATCTATCGACTCATCGATCTCAATCCATTCTTGAACCATTCCAGGACCATAGGGACCATCGCGCAAGATAGTTAGTGGAACGATGTCTAAGCCCAAAAAATCACTTACTAAATATGCCGCGTATTCGCGATCGGCAAGAGTTCCATCTGGGAAGTCCCACAAAGGACGCTCCCCCGCAACTGGTTTGTAGATGCAGGTCAATTTTTTAGATTCGAACTCCACGGTTGCATACAAAGTTGCATTTGACGCATCAACTAGTCGACCCGTAACGGTTAAATCTCCATACATGAGTATGGATTTATTAGCGTCTGTAGCCATTTGCCCTTGGACACAGATGTCCACGCGGATCGATTGGGATTGCGCAGAATGGACAAGGAAGTCGACCAGCATTTACAACAGCCAGAGTCCTAGTTACAAATGCTTTGGCCTGACTGAGGGCTAGATACATCGTAATCTCAGCTTCATCTTCTTCCAGTTCTATTTCTTTTATTGCAAAGAGTTCTAGACAGACTTTCTTTGTGGATTCATCAAAGGCGATCGATATGGCACCAACCGTGAAATCTGCATCTATAGGTTGCTCCAATGGTGCATCATCGCGGACGCTACGTTCTATAACTGTCGCGATGTCCTCTTTAACTATTTGCCGCAACAAAATCTCTAGCCTTTGAGCTAACGTCGCTGCTTGCGATTTTTCAAGCGTTGCGCTGAGAAGACGATTTGCAGCGCGTATTTGTAAATAGAACTCACGTTCACCTGGTTCACCTACCGTGCCACATATGAATCTATCGACGTCACTAAATTCATATGTCATTTACCTGATCCACCGCCCAGCAAATTCTTTC
Organism: Actinomycetota bacterium; assembly: GCA_009698445.1. Taxonomy (GTDB): domain Bacteria; phylum Actinomycetota; class Actinomycetes; order Nanopelagicales; family Nanopelagicaceae; genus Planktophila. Next base: position 11,796 of record WLQG01000006.1, on the reverse strand, counting down.
GACGATTCGGAGCTTTCAAAATCTCACTTAGTTCAGTACGAGTATCATTGAGCATCAATATGCGAGCTTTGTTCGATGAATAATCCAAGATCGTAACCGACGCTGGATCAATGACAATACGTTGAAAATCATCAAGATGCATGCCAAGTGCACTGGCGACGATTGCCTTAATTACGTCACCGTGACTAACAAGTACCGCGGCACCTTTGCCTTTTGAAGAAACTGAGTCGTGCACACTGGACATAGCGCGTTGTTGCATGTGCGCCAAGCCTTCGCCTGAAGGAAAATACATTGCGCTGGGGTTATTTTGCACAGTTTTCCATAATTTGTGGGTGGATAGTGCAGCTAGTTTTTTGCCGCTCCAACTTCCATAGTCCACTTCATTAAGATTTTCATCGATTATAAAAGAATTTTTTGAAGACAAGTTCGCCATTTTTAGCCAAGGCGCAATTGTTTCCTGGCATCGTCCCATGGGACTTACCCGCAGTTGCTTAACAGGAAAAGTTCCCAGACGCTTAGCAAGTTGAAGAGATTGTTCGACGCCCTTTTCCGAAAGCTTCACATTAGGCAAGCGGCCAGAGAGAATGCCTTTAGCGTTGGCTTGTGAATGGGCATGTCGAATCAAAACTAAATGCATGACACAAAGGCTATCGCAGGTTTTGCCCACATGACTTGCTAGGGTCTCACCATGCAGATGCGCAGAGCTGGAAACAGTGGACTAACACTCTCACGCCTTGGCCTTGGCACGATGACATGGGGTCGAGATACCGATGAGCATGAGGCCGCAGATCAATGTCGTGCCTTCATTGATATTGGTGGAAACTTTATAGATACCGCTGCAACATATGGTGATGGCGATAGTGAACGCGTTATTGGCGGACTTATCGGAACGTTATTCGCGAGAGATGAAGTTGTTATCGCCACTAAGGCGGGTATCACCTTCCCCGACGGTATGCGCAGCGTTGATAATTCTCGTCATGCGCTGATTGCAGAGCTAGATCGTTCATTAGCCAGATTAGGTACAGATTTCGTAGATATCTGGCAAATCCATATGTGGGATCCAAGTACACCTATTGATGACACATTGTCGGCACTCGATTACGCCTACAGTTCTGGACGTGCACGATACGTTGGTGTTTCGAATTTCAATGGATGGCAGCTAGCAATGTCTGCCACTAAACAGAGTACGAATTCTGCAAAGGCGCCTTTAACAACAATTCAAAGTGAATATTCACTGCTCAACCGAGATGCTGAATTGGAAATCTTAGACAGCGCCCAAGCGTGCGGTGTTGGTTTTCTAGCATGGGCTCCTTTAGCGCGCGGAGTACTCACTGGAAAATATCGCAATGGTGTTCCAAGTGATTCACGTGGTGCTGCTCCACATTTTGCTAAAGATATTGCGCCATATCTTGATGCGCGTAGTAGTCGTATTGTCGAAGCCGTCTGTGTTGCAGCCAGTGGTTTGGGTTACTCACCACTTGAAGTTGCATTGTCATGGGTAAGAGATGCACCTGGCGTAACAAGCACAATTATTGGGGCGCGCACCGGGGCGCAACTGCGCGGCGTTCTTCAAGCTGAAGAAATCAACTTGCCAGAGATTGTTAGAAGCGCCCTCAATGACGTAAGTCTTTAGGCGTGTTCTAAGAAGTCTTTAAGAACTCGAACTCCGAAAGTTAAACCTTCAAGAGGTACTCGCTCGTCCACTCCATGAAAGAGCGCCATGAAATCGAAATCTGCCGCTAATTTCAATGGTGAAAATCCATAACCAATAATTCCCAACTCAGCCAAAGCTTTGTTGTCAGTTCCGCCACTCATAACGTATGGGACTGGAATTCCTTCAGGATCTTCAGCCAAAATTGCTGAACACATTGCATCAACTAGATCGCCTTCGAACGGAACTTCTAAAGCCTTATCCGTGGTAATTGTTTCAATCGCTATATCTGGACCGATGAGCGACCTGATTGTTTCGTTGAGTTCATTTTCGAAACCTGGAATAAAGCGACCATCTACAACCGCTGATGCTGATCCAGGAATCACATTTGCTTTATACCCTGCTTCAAGCATTGTGGGGTTAGCGGTGTTCTGCAATGTTGCCCCCACCATACGCGCTGCAAAACCTAATTCACTGAGTAAGGGAGTGAGATCCTTTTCGTTGTACTCCTTGCCGGTTTCTGCAGCCACCTTTTTAAAGAAAGCTTTCACAGTACTGCTATAGCGTTGTGGCCACTGGTGGTTACCGATTTTTGCTATTGCTTCACTTAAACGTGTTAATGCATTTTCGTTATTGGTTACAGAACCATGACCAGCACGACCATGTGCCGTTAATTTCATCCAATGAATTCCCTTTTCGGCGGTTTCAATGAGGTAAAGACGTTTACCCCCGGCCACTGTTACTGAAAAACCACCAACTTCTGAAACAGCTTCTGTGCAGCCGGCGAAAACTTCAGGATGTTTTTCTACCATCCAATGCGAACCAAAAATACTTCCAGCTTCTTCGTCGGCAAAAAAGACCAACACAATGTCACGGGTTGGCACATAACCAGTACGCGCCCAATCGCGAACAGTTGCCAACATCATGGCATCCATGTTTTTCATGTCGACCGCGCCGCGACCCCAAATCATCTCGTCACGAATTTCTCCTGAAAAAGGATCGCAAGACCAGTCATCTGCATTCGCTGGAACGACATCTAAGTGGCCATGGAGTACCAATCCTGGACGAGAAGAATCACTGCCTTTTATTCGCGCAACAACATTGCATCGACCGGGCGCAGATTCATACATTTTCGACTCAATACCAACTTCAGTCAGCAACTTCATAACGTGTTGCGCAACATCCTTTTCATCGCCTTTACCATCACCGTAATTCACTGAAGGGATGCGGATTAACTCTTGGCAAATACGGATTACGTCATTCTCGATTTCACTGCGTGATGTTGTAGTCATTTCGCCATTCTCTCACCCAATTGCTATCCTTTCCCAGCACTTAGTCCGGGTGGCGGAATTGGCAGACGCGCTAGCTTGAGGTGTTAGTTCCCGTAAGGGATTAGGGGTTCAAGTCCCCTCTCGGACACATTAGTTAGGATGGCCATATGGACATTGGTGAGGCCCTTGCACTCATTCGCCCTATTCCGGACTATCCGAAGCCAGGTATTTTATTTCAAGACATAACTCCGTTGTTGGCCGATGGTGCAGCATTTAATGCCGTCAATCAACACCTGGCAACTTATGTAAATAAGCAACAACTAATCGCAGGTATAGAAGCCCGCGGATTTATCTTCGCCGCAGCTATAGCGAGCAGCACTGGAAATGGTTTCATACCAATCCGCAAAGCAGGCAAACTCCCCTATCAAGTTTTCTCTCAAAACTACGGCCTGGAATACGGATCCGACATTTTGGAGATCCACGTCGACGCAATTGGTTCACATTCGGACGTGCTTCTCATCGATGATGTTTTAGCAACCGGTGGAACTGTCGAGGCCGCGATTGAACTTATCACGCGCGCAGGAGGAAAAGTTGATCACGTAATCACTCTTCTAGAAATCCAAGCATTGAATGGTCGTCAACGTCTTCTTGACAAATTTCCACACATTCGTGTTACGTCGTTGATAGTTTATTGATTCGTGCGAATTCCACAAATTCAAGGACTCCGTGCCCTCGCGGCAATTCTGGTCACCTTCTTTCATGCCCGTTTGGTACCTGGTGGATTTATCGGCGTCGATATTTTCTATGTAATTTCAGGTTATCTCATTACCGGCCTTATTTTACGAGAGATTGAAAAGACAGGACGGCTGGACCTAAAGAGCTTCTATCAGCGACGAATCAAACGGCTGTTGCCGACATCTGTTTTTGTTCTATTCATTACTGCAATTTTGGGTTGGTTGTTATTGCCTGCAATTAATCGAGATTCTTTAGGAAGAGATCTTTTCGCTGCGGCTACCTATATCTCTAACTATCTATTTGCTTGGTGGCAAAACGATTATCAGAACTTAAATGCAACTCCTTCACCATTCATTCACTACTGGTCATTGGCCGTAGAAGAACAGTTCTACCTAATTTGGCCTGTTTTCATTCTTGTACTGGCCAAGTATGGTAAGAAAATAGTTCTGCTTGGTATTTCAATCACCACTTTCCTGTCATTACTTTTCTCCATGTATTTGACTCAAGCAGCACCCATCTGGGCGTTCTATTCATTACCTACTCGCGCCTGGGAATTAGGTTTCGGAGCTTTGCTGCTTTTCATTCCACAACAACGAATAAGAATTCGCGTTTTACCGTGGATAGCATTTATCGGTATCGCATTCTCTTCACTCAATTTTGATGAGAACACTGCATTCCCGGGTAAAAATGCTTTGTTACCAGTATTGGCAACAGCGATACTCATAGCAACCATTTCGTATTGGCCGCCTATTTTCAACCACTTATCAAATTCTCGGGTAAGTCAGTGGCTAGGAGGCATTTCATATCCTTTGTATTTGTGGCACTGGCCTGCACTGGTTTTGCCAAGCACGGCATTAGGTCGACCACTCAGATTGTATGAACGTGGACTCTGCATTCTATTAACGATCATTTTGGCCCATTTTACGAGCAAGTACATTGAAGAACCGATTCGCCACAAAAAATTGTCAATTAAGGTTGTTTACACAGGCGCCGTTTTCACAACTGTCGCTTCACTACTTGCCGGAATCGCAATTGCATCTTCGGCTTCTTCAATGATTTCTACTCGTGGAGATAAAAGTTACACCTTTGACTTAGTTAAGGTCATGGAAAAGCCTGCAGTTTATGGAGATGGTTGCCATGTAAATTATGGAGAAACTAAATCCGGATATTGCACCTATGGTGATACGAAATCTTCTCAAACAATTGTTCTCTACGGAGATTCTCATGCGGCGCAATGGTTTCCTGTTCTAGAGAAATTGGCACTGCAGCACGGCCTAAAACTTGTATCGTTAACAAAATCAGCATGTCCCGCAGTAGAAGTTTTACGTCCAGATCAAGGCGCGTTCAAAATGGTGCACTGTGCGAAATGGCGCCAGAATTCAATCGCCCGAATTCAAAAAATACATCCTGTAGCTGTCATAACAAGTAGTTTTCAATATTTCACTCCACCATCTGGCTATCCCGATCGCAATAAATGGTGGAAAGCGGGGCAGGTCAAACTTTTAAGAGAATTGAATGGAAGTAGTTCAAGAATTATTTATATTAGTGATACCCCACATCCCCTGCGAGATATTCCGAGTTGTCTTGCTTCTAGGAACTCTCATGCGTGCGACTCAACACAAAAAACACCGGTCAAGGTACTTCCAGGTTTCCAACTCATCGACCCAACACCGTGGCTATGTACTACATACTGCCCAGCAATCGTCAACGGAATAGTGGCCTATCGTGACGCTTCCCATATCAGTGTTGCTACTTCCATGGACCTATATGCAAAAATTGAAGCAGCTTTGACAGCGAAGGGGTTGTTTTCCTGACTCTATGGCAGGATGCGTGCCATGGCTGAACTGATCTATTACTGCGGAACGATGGATAGTGGAAAATCCACACTCGCGTTGCAAACCGCCCACAATCATCAAAGCCGTGGTCGCACAGGTCTAATTTTTACCAATAAAGATCGTGCGGGCAAAGGAATTATTTCCTCGCGTTTAGGTTTATCTAGTCCAGCGATCGAAGTTGTTCCCTCGATTGATTTACACAAATATGTTGTCGATGCATTGTCTTCAGGTGATCGTATTGATTACATAATTTGCGATGAAGCCCAATTTTATGAACGTGAACAAATTGAACAGTTGGCTAGAATCGTCGATGGGCTCGGAATCGATGTCTACGCCTTTGGAATTCTGAGCGATTTCCGCACCACCTTGTTTCCTGGCTCTGCCCGACTTGTTGAGTTAGCCGATCGCGTTAATACATTACAAGTCGAAGCTTTGTGCTGGTGTGGCTCACGAGCTACACATAATGCTCGAACGATTGGCGGAGTTATGGTGGTCGAAGGAGAGCAGGTGGTTGTAGGAGATGTTTCTGCTGGAAATGAAATAGGCTACGAAGTTTTGTGCCGTCGCCACCATATGCGCCAAGTTACAGCGCGCGCATCTCGCGCTGGTCACGTATCATCACAACCTCTACCTTTTAAGGAGTAATGAAATGAAAGCACGTGGATTGGCTGCACTGAGCGCAAAAGCTGCACTAACACCCTTTGAATTTGAACGCCGAGACCTGGGTGCACATGACGTCGCTCTAGATATCTCCTACGCGGGTATTTGCCACTCCGATATTCATCAGGCTCGCGAAGAGTGGGGACCAGCTTTATTTCCGATGGTTCCTGGTCACGAAATCGCTGGAATAGTTTCATCTGTTGGTTCTTCTGTCACAAAATTCAAAGTTGGCGATCGAATTGGTGTTGGCGTATTTATTGACTCATGCCGAACATGTGCCAGTTGCCTTGCAGGTCTACAGCAATACTGCCAAGAAGGAATGACCGGCACTTACAACACTTTCGAGCGAGATGGAAAGACAATCGCTTTTGGTGGTTACTCAAACATTTTCGTTATCAACGAGGATTACGCAGTCCACATTCCGGCAAACTTAGCTCTTGATGGCGTAGCTCCACTTCTATGCGCCGGCATAACTTTGTACTCTCCACTTCGTAAATGGAATGTCACTAAAGGTTCAAAAGTTGCAGTCATGGGCCTTGGGGGCCTTGGACACATGGGCGTTAAGTTTGCCGCAGCGATGGGAGCGGAGGTCACTGTTCTTTCACATTCAGCTTCAAAGAAGGCTGATGCATTAGGTATGGGTGCTACACATTTTGTTGACACAAGTGTTCCAGGTGCTTTGAAGCCACTGACTAAAACCTTTGATTTAATTCTCAATACCGTTAGCGCTTTTCTAGATATCAATGAGTATCTCGAACTACTTAAATTAGATGCCACCCTTGTTGTCATTGGACTTCCAGGTAAGCCATACGAAGTTAACGCTGGCTCATTGCTAAATGGTCGTCGACGTATGGCAGGTTCAATGATTGGTGGAATTCCAGAGATGCAAGAAATGCTTGATTTCTGCGGCGAGCACTCAATTCTCAGTAATGTAGAAGTTATTGATGCATCGTATGCTGACGAAGCATATGAGCGAACAATTGCCAGCGATGTGAAGTATCGCTTCGTAATTGATGCTTCTACTTTCTAGTTAAAAGAATGCACCAACATCGCTAATAGCGGTGCAACCGCAAGTGCTGGTAATAAGTTTCCAACTGCAATCTGCTTAAAATTGAGCAAACGCATACCTATACCAAGAAGTAACACTCCGCCAACAACGGTCATTGCATCGACTTGATATCCCTGGAGAATTTCGCCAAGCCCAAGACCTATTAGCGTCCAAAAACCCTGATACAACGCAACAGGTAGTGCAGCTACTGCTACTCCCCAACCAAGGGATGAAGCGAAAGCCATAGCAGCAAAAAAATCAAGCGAACTCTTTAAAACTAACTGATCTATTCCATTAGACATGCCATCGCTAATACTTCCCAAAATTGCTAACGGTCCTATTGCGAAAAGAAGTGATGCAGTTACAAAGCCTTCAACAAAAGGACTCTCTTTGGAAGCTCTAAATCGTTGACGTAGATTTTCACCTAAGCGATCTAAGCGATCCTCAAGTTGCAACGCTGAACCAATGAGACCACCGATTAAGAGTGAGCCGAGAACTACTAGCAAAGTCCACCCTTGAGGCAATGAAGTGATGTAGCGCTGTGACCACATTGGTATGAGTGCCGAAGCTGCGCCCAATAGAGTTGCAAGTCCCAACACATCGGTTAAAAGAGTGCGAACTTTTGCGCTAAGTCGGTGTCCAATCAAGATTCCAAGGCTGGCGCCGGCAATGATCGCAATAATGTTAATTACTGTGCCAATTCCTGGAAACATTGTTAAACAATAGCCTGTATCTAAGGTGTCGCCTGCGTTAGACTCCCCCGATGTCGTCTAACGCCTTTATGGAATTTCTTCGCCCACATAGAACCGTTCCCATCACCCCATGGACCGGAAAGTCAAAATGGGATCTATCGTTCAAGCGCGTAGTTATTCTGTTCTTCGGTCTTTTTATATTTGGTATTGGTGATTCACTCGTAATTCAAAGTGATATCGGTAATGGTCCATGGTCTGTACTTGCACAAGGAATTTCACGACACTTAAATATCACCATGGGCTGGTCCACACTTGGTATCAGCACAGTTGTTTTGTTGGCGTGGATTCCACTTCGCGAAAAACCTGGCTTCGGAACGATTTCTAACATTCTTATTATCGCCTTAGCTATAGAAATCGGTGTTACATATATCCCGTTACAAAATAACTACTTCTTTGGAATCCTCTACACACTCCTAGGTATTGCAATGGTGGGGTTGGCCTCGGCTCTCTACATCACCTGTGGCTTGGGTCCTGGGCCCAGAGACGGCTTGATGACTGGTTTGCACTTCAAGACCGGTATTCGGGTAGGACGCGTCCGCATGGCAATCGAGGGCACCGTTTTCCTCCTAGGCTGGCTCTTAGGAGGCACCGTAGGTCTAGGAACTCTCCTATTTGCAGGCTTGATCGGCCAATCTATTGCCATGGCCCTTGGTGTCGTGTCGCGTTTTACGAGCAAGTAACAACTAATCTAAAACCATTCCCTCGGCGTGCATTGGCCGTTTCTTGATGCACGGGGTCGCAAACACCCCCGTTAACAAAATTAGAAAGGCGTCATCCATGCTGGATTCATTCTTTAAAATCTCAGAACGAGGCTCCACTGTAGGCCGGGAAGTTCGTGGCGGACTTGTCACATTCTTCACAATGGCATACATCATCGCATTGAACCCATTGATCATCGGTGGTGCAGTCGATGCAGATAAAAAATTCCTAGGTGGATTTACCGCCTTCGGTCAAAACCTTCCACTGATTGCCGCTGCAACTGCATTAGTTGCCGGTATTTTGACAATCTTGATGGGACTTGTCGGTAATTTCCCATTAGCAATTGCTACAGGTCTTGGACTCAATACATTCGTTGCATATGGCATCGCTTCGAAGATGACATGGGCTGATGCAATGGGACTTGTTGTTCTAGAAGGCTTGATCATCACAGTTCTAGTTCTAACCGGATTTAGAACAGCGGTCTTCAAGGCTGTTCCTCAGCAACTCAAGTACGCGATCTCAGTTGGAATCGGTCTTTTCATTGCATTGATCGGTCTAGTTGATGCAGGTTTTGTGCGCCGCACTGGAACAGGTCCAGTACCTGTGCAACTCGGTGATGGTGGAAACCTTGTCGGATGGCCAATTGTGGTCTTCATCTTTGGTCTCATTCTCATTGTTACTTTGATGGTACGCAAAACTAAGGGAGCAATCCTTATTGGAATCGTAGGAGCGACAGTTCTTGCAATCATCCTTGAGAGCGCCTTCAAGATTGGTCCAAGCTTCATCTCTCCAACAGAGAGCAATCCAAAAGGATGGGGACTAAACATTCCTGCTCTTCCAGATTCAATTGCCTCGACACCTGATTTCTCACTTTTGGGTCAATTCAACCTTCTAGGTTCATTTAGCAAGATTTCATTTGTCTCTGCTGTCCTCTTGGTTTTCACTCTCCTACTCTCTGACTTCTTTGACACTGTAGGAACAGTTACGGCCATTGGTCACGAAGCGGGTCTGATCGACAAGGATGGCAATGTGCCAAACAACGATCGCATTTTGCTAGTTGACTCGATTGCAGCAGCCGCAGGTGGAGCTGCAGGCATTTCTTCAAATACTTCTTACATTGAATCTGCATCTGGTGTAGGTGAAGGTGCTCGCACAGGTTTTGCATCAGTTATCACTGGTATTTGCTTCTTGCTAGCAACATTCTTATCACCACTGGTTGCAATCATTCCTTACGAAGCAGCTACTCCAGCGCTGGTCATCGTAGGTTTCTTGATGATGACGCAAGTCAAGGATATTGACTGGACTGATTTGGGAATTGCAATTCCTGCCTTCCTAACAATCATCTTGATGCCATTCACTTACAGCATTTCAGTAGGTATCGGTGCTGGTTTCGTTTCACACGTACTTATTCGTGCAGTGCAAGGACGCCGTAAAGACGTTCATCCGCTGCTCTGGTTGGTGGCAGTGCTCTTCGTGATTTATTTCATGAGTTCACCGATAACAGCTTGGATAGGTTAATTTAGAAAATAGTTTATGACGAAAGCCCTGGAGAGAAATCTTCAGGGCTTTCGTCATTACCAAACAATGTGTGACTTCCCCTGTCCCTGGAGAATTGCATTTACCTGAGTAAAGGGTTTGGATCCAAAAAAGCCCCGATAAGCCGACAATGGACTTGGGTGCGCTGAGTTAACTATTAATTCTTTCTTGAAATATTGCGCAAGTTCAAAAGCCTTATTGCCCCAAAAAATACCAACTACATCTAGTTGCCCCAGTATCTGCGCAGTAGCTTGCGTAAATTCTTCCCAACCTATCCCCTGATGAGCAAGAGAAGTTCCAGGTTCGGTAGTCAAAATTCTGTTGAGTAGAAATACGCCTTGATCTACCCATCGCGTTAGATCCCCATTTTCAGACAAAGGGTTTCCACAATCACTAGCCACTTCTTTGAAAATGTTTCGCAAAGAAGCCGGAACTGCGCTTGTGGATGGTACAGAAAATGCGATGCCTTGTGCATTACCTGCCGTGGGGTAAGGATCTTGCCCAAAAATTACGACTTTAATTTTCGAGGGTGCAAGATGGTAGGCGGCCAAAATTCTATTTTGTTCTGGTGCGATGTTATCTAAATTGATTTTACTTTCTATCTCATCCAAAAGAACTCTCTGGCTTGTTAGTAGTACTTGCCACTCTGGGTGAAGTTGATCAAATAACGGCATGGTAATTATTGATATGAACGGGCAAAAAAGCGACCGCCATCTTGTGTAACTGAAATTTTCTCGTCAAATATTGCCGAAATATGCTCAGAAGTAATAACTGAACTAACCGGACCTGATACTGCAATTACCCCGTCTTTGAGCAGCAAGGCATGTGTCGTCCCCAGTGGAATTTCCTCAATATGGTGAGTAACCAAAATTGTGGCGGGCGAAGTCGGGTCGGACGAGAAGTTTGCAAAGCGTCGTAGTAAATCTTCTCTGCCGCCAACATCTAAACCACCTGCCGGTTCATCGAGCAATAGAAGTTCTGGATCGGCCATTAGTGCACGAGCTATTTGAGTGCGCTTCTTTTCACCTTCGCTCAAAGTTCCGTAGGTGCGATCTGCAAGTTCGCGCACTCCGAATGTGGTGAGTAAAGCAATCGCACGTGATTCATCCCAAAGATCGTAATCTTCGTTCCATCTACCCAAAATGGCGTATGCCGCAGTTAGAACAACGTCTCTTACTGTTTCATTAAATGGAATATCCTCTGCAATCGGTGCACCGCAGATTCCTATCCGTGTCCGCAGTTCAAAGAGATCTACGCGGCCCATTTGCTTGCCTAGGACAGAAACGCTTCCTTTAGTGGGGAAAATCTTGGTGGCCAATATTTGTAGCAACGTTGATTTACCTGCCCCATTAGGACCCAAAATCACCCAGCGTTCGCCCGAGGAGATTTGGAAGTTTATTGGACCCAGAATAATCTTCTCACCGCGACGTACCGAAACGTCGTGAAGCTCTAGTACAGGTGAGGTAGTCATAGAGCAAAAAGATAGTGGTTAGTTGCACTTCTTACACGAATTAATGGCGATTAAGTGATGTGATTTTAAGATAATCTACGTCCATCATGAGTAGTCAAGGCGATACCGAGCAATTTACGGGCCTCATTCTGCTCAGCG
>WLQG01000059.1 GCA_009698445.1 Actinomycetota bacterium | reverse complement strand
ATAACGAAGTGCAGTTTTTTCTACGATCTCCTTAGGCAGTTGCGGTGGTGGGCTATTTCTATCCCAACCGCTTGCTACAAGGTAATCTCGTAAAAACTGCTTATCAAATGAGGGTTGTACCCCACCTGGTACCCACGTGGATTGATCCCAAAACCTAGATGAATCAGGGGTTAGAGCCTCATCTCCCAAAACAATCTGTCCAGCAGTGTTTCGTCCGAATTCAAACTTAGTATCAGCCAAAATAATGCCACGGCTTTTAGCAAAATCTGCGGCGGTCTCATACAGCTTTAGAGTGAGCGCGCGAAGTTCTGCAGCATCCTCTGCACCAATTATCTTTGCCGCTTTTTCAAAGTCAATATTTATATCGTGATCGCCAATTTCAGCTTTTGTTGCGGGTGTAAAAATACTTGTAGGCAGTTCAGAACCATCAAGTAATCCAGAGGGCAGAGTATTTCCACACACTGCACTATTTTCTTGGTACTCACTCCAACCGCTTCCCGTTAGGTAACCGCGGGCAACACACTCGATTGCAAACATCTCTAGTGGTTGAACAATGATTGCTCGATCTTCCACTACATCCGGTACATCTGTAGAAATAATATGGTTTGGAACAATATCTTCCAGTAGTTCAAACCAAAATAGTGAAAGTTGTGTAAGTACCGCGCCTTTACCTGGAATCTGAGTTGGCATTACCCAGTCATAAGCCGAGATTCGATCTGATGCAACAAGTAAAATATTTCCTAAATCATTTGTGTATAGATCTCGTACTTTTCCGGTGCGCAAGTGTGTCCACCCAGGAATCATCGGTGCTGGCGGTGGACCAGCTAGGCCGAAGCCGCTCACCTAATAGAGCCGGGCTTGTACTGCGCTGCGGCAGGGTGCGCGGAAGTAATCGCGCCAATGCGATTAACAACTCGAGCAACTTGTTGGCGAGCTTCGCCAGTAAATTCAAGTGGGGTACTAATTAATACATCCAACGCGGCACGATCAAGCGGTAAGCGATCATCGGCGGCTAAATCATCAAGAAGTGAGTTCTTCTTTCCTTCGCGCATTCCTAGCGCTGCTTTAACTGCATGTTCTTTAATTACTTCATGGGCAACTTCGCGGCCCACACCGGCTTTTACTGCAGCCATCAAAATCTTTGTCGTTGCCAAGAATGGCAAATAACGCTCTAATTCAGCGGCAATTACTGCAGGGAATGCGCCAAATTCATCTAGAACAGTCAGCATTGTTTCAAGCAGGCCATCGATTGCATAGAAAGCATCAGGAAGTGCAACTCTGCGGACAACGGAGCAAGAAACATCGCCCTCATTCCATTGATCACCAGAAAGTTCACTAACCATTGATGCATAACCGCGAATCACAACTGCTAAACCATTCACACGTTCGCAGGATCGGGTATTCATCTTGTGTGGCATTGCGCTACTGCCTACTTGGCCTGCTTTAAAACCTTCGGTCACAAGTTCTGAGCCGGCCATTAAGCGAATTGAAGTGGCAAGTGATGATGGTGACGAAGCAATCTGAACCAGTGTTGTTACAACATCGTAGTCAAAAGATCGTGGATAAATCTGCCCCGTGGAATCCAGAACGCGATTAAAGCCAAGTTCTTTTGCAATTGCTTTTTCTAATTTTGAGTGGGCATCTGTAGAGCCAAGTAAATCGATTGAGTCTTGTGCAGTTCCAACAGGGCCTTTAATTCCGCGCATTGGATAACGATCTTGGAGAGCTGTTAAACGTTCATAAGCAAATAAGAGTTCTTCGGCAGCTGATGCAAATCTTTTTCCTAAAGTTGTTACCTGGGCTGGAACATTATGTGAACGTCCAGCAATTGGTTGGTCTGCATACTGTGTTGCTCGCTCTGCAAGTCGTGCTAGCAATGTAACAACTTTGTCATGAACTATTTCAAGACCATCACGAATTTGCAGCGCTTCAATATTCTCAGTTAAATCACGGCTTGTCATTCCTGCGTGGATTGCTTCGTGACCAGCCAATGCATTGAACTCTTCGATTCGAGCCTTCACATCGTGACGTGTTTGTTTTTCACGGGCATCAATAGAATCGAGATCCACTCGTGTAATTACTTTCTCGTAATCTGTAATTACATCCTTGGAAATACTGTGACCCAGAGTTGATTGAGCCCGCATTACTGCGATCCACAGCTTTCTTTCTGCAATGATTTTGGCTTCCGGCGCGAAAATTGTGCGCATCGCAGCCGATGCATAACGATTAGCGAGAAGGCTCACGCCCGAATTATCCTTCATTTAATTGCCCTTCTCTGCCACCGACGCATTGAAGGCGATGTCGCTTCGATAGAAGGATCCTTCAAGTGAGATGTGGCTAATTGCTCGGTAAGCACGGTCGCGAGCTTCAGTTAAATCACTGCCTGTACCAGTCACAGTTAGTACTCGCCCACCCGATGAAACTAAGCCTTTTTCATTGCGAGTTGTTCCGGCGTGATAAATAACTGTATTTTCTACTGTAGGAAATTTTCCAATGAGATCACCTGATTGTGGCGCCGACGGATATCCCTGGGCGGCTAAAACAACTGTTACGGCTGATTCATCGCGCCATTCCAACGCTGTTCCTTCTAAGTTTCTTGTTGCCGCTTTATAGAGCAGCTGCGCTAATGGAGTTTTTAGAAGAGGAATTAATGCCTGGGTTTCAGGATCGCCAAAGCGTGCATTAAATTCAATTACTTTCGTTCCATGATCGGTGAGAGCAAGACCTGCATATAACAAACCAACAAAGGGCGTACCGCGCGCAGCCATTTCAGCAATCATTGGAGCAAGAACTTTTAGGTGAGTATCTTCAATAATGTCCGAAGGCGCCCAAGGAAGTGGTGAGTAAGCACCCATTCCACCTGTATTTAATCCTAAATCATTATCGTTTGCGCGCTTAAAATCTTGAGCAGGTTGTAGAGCAATTATGGTTTTGCCATCGCTTATCCCAAAAAGTGATACTTCGGGACCATCTAAAAACTCTTCTATAACCACGCGATCACAAGCACGTGCATGATCTAAAGCTTCTTGGCGATCGCGTGTAACGACGACACCTTTGCCCGCAGCTAATCCATCATCTTTAACTACATATGGTGCACCAAATGTATCTAGCGCTTTTTCAATCTCTTCTTGTGTTGTGCAAGTAAAACTATGGGCAGTTGGAACTCCAGCGTCGGCCATTACTTCTTTAGCAAAAGTCTTTGAGCCCTCTAGTTGGGCTGCGGCTTTAGATGGACCAAACACTGATATTCCAGCGGCCCGCAACAAATCGCAGACGCCATTTACTAATGGAACCTCTGGGCCAATAACAACTAAATCAACGTCTAACTTTTGCGCGAGGTCCACAATTGCATGGTTATCAGCTATTGCAAGTGCATGGCAGGTTGCAAACTCTGCAATTCCCGGATTACCGGGTGCAACATGTAGTTCCGTGCACTCTGGATCTGCGTGTAGTCCTAGTCCTAAGGCGTGTTCACGACCGCCGCTTCCGACTAGGAGGATTTTCATTTCTTAGATGAAATCCTTTACGACAATTGTTTCATCGCGCCCGGGACCTACTCCGATCGCACTCATTGGTGCTCCCGATATCTTTTCCAAAAATGCGATGTAGTTCTGCGCCGCTTGTGGCAGATCGCTTAGTTTGCGTGCACCAGTAATGTCTTCAGTCCAACCAGGCATGTATTCATAAATTGGCTTTGCGTGGTGGAAATCAGTTTGCGATGCTGGAAGTTCTTCCACGCGCTTTCCATCGATTTCGTAGGCAACGCATACAGGGATTTTTTCCCAACCAGTTAATACATCCAACTTAGTTAAGAAGAAATCTGTAAGTCCATTAACGCGAACTGCATAGCGCGCGATTGGCGCATCAAACCATCCACAACGGCGAGCACGACCGGTTGTAACGCCAACTTCGCCACCAATACGACGCAGGGCTTCTCCGTCTTCATCAAATAGTTCAGTTGGAAATGGTCCGCTACCAACGCGAGTTGTATATGCCTTAATAATTCCAATAACACGATCAATCTTTGTTGGCCCAATGCCAGAACCAGTACATGCACCACCAGCAGTTGGATTACTTGAAGTTACAAATGGATACGTTCCGTGGTCAACGTCGAGCAATGTGCCCTGTGAGCCCTCTAAAAGGACGCGCTTCCCGGCCTTTAACGCTTCATTAAGAATCAAAACAGTATCTGCAACATATGGGCGAAGAATTTCGGCATATTCCAAATACTCATTGAGTACTTCATCAACTTCGATATTTTTGCGATTGAAAACTTTAATTAAAACTTGGTTCTTATCACGCAAAGCACTTTCAATCTTTTGGCGCAAAATTGATGGATCGAAAAGATCTTGTACACGAATACCTATGCGGTTAATTTTGTCGGCATATGCAGGCCCGATTCCACGACCAGTTGTGCCAATCTTGGACTTACCTAAAAAGCGCTCTGAAACTTTATCGATAGTGCGGTGATAAGGCGTAATTAAATGCGCGTTGGTTGAAATAAGTAATTTGCTGCAATCAATGCCGCGCTCAGTTAATCCAGCAATTTCTTGAAGCAATACACCTGGATCAATTACTACACCGTTGCCAATTACTGGAATTACGTTCGGAGAAAGAATTCCTGAAGGTAATAAGTGAAGTGCATACTTTTGATCACCGATAACGACTGTGTGTCCGGCGTTGTTTCCACCTTGGTAGCGGACAACATAATCAACGCGATCACCGAGTAAATCGGTAGCTTTACCCTTGCCTTCGTCGCCCCATTGGGCGCCAAGCAAAACAAGTGCAGGCATTGGTAAAGCCTCTCCGATTACGTAGGTTTATTACTTAAGTGATGAAGTGCCGGTTGAACGTAAATCTTCGCAAGCATGAGTAATACGTGCAGCCATGCCAGCTTCAGCAGCTTTACCCCACGCACGTGGGTCATAAGCCTTTTTATTACCAACTTCACCATCAATTTTTAACACACCGTCATAGTTCTTGAGCATGTGATCCACAACTGGGCGAGTAAATGCGTACTGAGTGTCAGTATCAATATTCATCTTAATTACGCCGTAATCAAGGGATTCACGAATCTCTGAAAGTAGTGAGCCGGAACCACCGTGGAAAACTAAGTCCATTGGCTTACTTCCAGCTGGTAGTCCTAACTTCTTAGAAACTGCCTCTTGAAGTGTTGCCAAAATCTTTGGTTGCAAAACAACATTTCCTGGCTTGTAAACACCGTGGACGTTTCCAAATGTTGCAGCTACTAGGTAGCGTGCATTGGCATCTGTTCCAAGAGTTTCAATAGTGAGAAGCGCATCTTCAGGTGTTGAGTAAAGCTTGGCATCATGCTTTGCTTCAACGCCATCTTCTTCTCCACCGACAACACCGATTTCGATTTCAAGGATAGTTTTTGCGGCAACTGACATCGCTAACATTTCTTTAGCAACGCGCATATTTTCTTTCATATCTACCGCTGAGCCATCCCACATATGTGAGTTAAATAGCGGAGCCTTGCCAGATTTAATTCGATCTGCGCCAAATGTAAGAAGCGGACGCATGAAGCCATCGAGCTTTTCTGCTGGGCAGTGGTCTGTGTGAATTCCAATATTTACTTTGTAGTTTTTTGCAACAACATGTGCGAATTCTGCGAGCGCAACTGCGCCATCAACCATGTTCTTAACTGTTGAACCTGAAGCGTATTCAGCCCCGCCCCAAGAAAATTGAATGATTCCATCTGATTCTGCTTCGGCGAAACCACGAATAGCAGCGATGACTGTTTGTGAAGATGAAACGTTAATTGCTGGGTATGCAAAAGCGCCTTTCTTGGCGCGATCCAACATATCGGCATAAATTTCTGGGCTAGCAATTGGCACTGTGACTCCTAGTAGCTTGGTGTAATCCCT
>WLQG01000058.1 GCA_009698445.1 Actinomycetota bacterium | reverse complement strand
CAATGAGTGCATGGCGCTTAGTGCGGTGTAACCCATGGTCACATGGCGGAGTTGACTACGTAGTTTCGAAAGAGAAGGTAAGTGTTAATGGATAGCATCTTAAAACCCTTATATATCGCCGTTTCTTGGGTTATTGTCACAATTCACGATTTACTCTCACCTTTGTTTGGTGCAGACAGTGGAGTGTCATGGTCACTCGCAATTATTGGCCTTGTGATTATCATCCGTATTATTTTGATTCCACTTTTTGTTAAGCAGATTAAAAGCCAGCGCGCTTTAACTGCGCTGCAGCCACACATGAAGGAAATCCAAAAAAAGTACAAAGATGATCGCCAAAAGCAATCAGAAGAGATGATGAAGCTCTACAAAGAGCATAAGACAAACCCACTTGCATCATGTTTTCCAATCCTTGCCCAAGCACCAATCTTTTTTGCACTCTTTACTGTTCTTAATGGAATTGGAAAAAACCCTCCAGTTAAACATGGAGTATTAACACAACAAGACGTTGTTAGCGCAGCTCAAGCAAAATTCTTTAACGCGCCAATTTCTCAAACATTTTTAGGTTCAGATATAACAACTGTAAAAATCGTAACTGTAATTTTGATTGCATTTATGTCTTTAACAACCTTTACAACCCAACGTCAGTTAATGATGAAGGGTATGCCGAAGATGGATTCAAGCAACAATATGATGTTGCAACAACAAAAAATTATGTTGTACGCATTCCCATTAATTTTTGCAATCTCTGGTGTTAACTTTCCAATCGGAGTTTTAATTTATTGGTCAACAACAAATCTTTGGACATGGGGACAACAGTTCTATGTCATTAAGCGAAACCCAACACCGGGATCTCCCGCCTATGAAGAGCTGCAACGAAAGCGTGCTCACAAAAACGGTGAAGTGACCCCCGAAACAGATGTGGCCCCTCTAGATGAAGAGACCAAAGGGCAACGAAATCAACCAAAGAAGAAAAAGAAGAAGAAATAGGACAAATCAGTACAAATAGTATTAATTCACTACAAACCCGACTGGGAGAGCATCATGGCAAAGGCAAAAGCAGAAGTTGTTGAAAAAGTAGTTGAAGAGGCAGTAGAGGCCGTAGAAACCAAGCCTGTTAAAGGCGTGGCAAAGTTGGAGGAAGAGGGCGACATCGCCGCCGACTACCTAGAGGCGTTGCTCGATATTGCAGACCTTGATGGCGATATCGATATCGACGTCGAAAACGACCGTGCCTCACTGGCCATCGTTGGCGGAAAGCTCAACCACCTCGTGGGTCGAGATGGCGAAGTTCTAGACGCTATTCAAGAGCTGACTCGTCTAGCAGTTCAGACTGCAACCGGAGATCGCTCACGCCTGATGCTCGACATCGACAACTTCCGCGCCAACCGCCGCAAGGAGCTCACCAAACTTGCCAACGAGATGGCTGAAGAAGCTAAATCAACCGGCGCCTCAATCAAACTGGCTCCAATGAACGCCTTTGAGCGCAAAATCATCCACGACACAATTCAAGAGCTGGGCCTAAGTAGCGAATCTGATGGAGAAGATCCAAACCGCTACGTCGTCATCTATCCAGCGTAAATGCAGGTTTCACGTGAAACCCTGATCGAACGATATTTTCCTGATATCGAGCGGGTTCACGCCTATGCCGCCTTTCTTGAAGGCGCTGGGATTGAACGGGGCCTGATTGGCCCACGCGAGGCTGATCGCATCTGGGATCGCCATATCTTCAACTGCCTTGCAGTTACTACCCTTTTAAAGCCAGGCTCCATCGTCTTTGATATCGGTTCAGGGGCAGGCCTGCCTGGAATCGTGATTGCCCTAGCCCGTCCAGATCTGCATGTAACTCTGATTGAACCCCTGGAGCGCCGCGTTGAATTTCTTAAAGAGGCTGTGGCTGGCCTTGAAATTGAGGTTATCCGTGGACAAGCCCAGGATGTCCGTACAACAGCGCACTATGTAACGGCCCGCGCTGTGGCCCCTTTGGAAAAACTAAAGAAGATGAGCTGGCACCTTTTAAAGACCGGTGGCTCATTAATGGCCATTAAGGGTAAATCCGCTGAAGAAGAGATGAAAGCCGTGCCAAAAGCGATACTTCACGAGGTAAATCTGGAGGGCATTGAGCTTGGTCGTATCGTGGAGGTACGCAAAGGTGCTTAACTAGCGCCCGTGGATGATTCACGTGAAACAAAGCCGGTCATAGGTACCCGCCGCCTCAAAGAGGCGATGGCCAAACCGGCCGCCCTTCGAATTATCACCGTCGCCAATCAAAAGGGCGGAGTAGGTAAAACCACCACAACCGTCAACCTGGCAGCAGCTCTTTCTATGGGTGGCCTGCGGGTGGCAGTCATTGATCTAGATCCTCAAGGAAATGCATCAACTGCTTTCGGGGTAGAACACCTAGAAAATCCTGGAATTTATGAAGTTTTAATGGGCGATTTAACAATGGCGCAAGCGATTCAAAAAGTTAAAGGTTTCCCATCACTTGAATGCGTTTCATCCAACACATCCTTAGCCCAAGCTGAAATTGAATTAGTACCAATGGTTGCCCGCGAAATGCGTTTAAAAGATGCGATCGAAGAGTTAGCTAAACAACGCAGCGATTCCGGTGAACCCCTTGATTATATTTTTATTGATTGCCCACCATCACTTGGTCTCTTAACTATCAATGCGTTAACCGCCGCCAAAGAAATGTTAATCCCTATCCAATGTGAATATTACGCACTCGAAGGTTTATCACAACTTTTAAAAACTTTTGAATTAGTAAAGAAGCGTTTGAACTCATCACTCAAACTTTCAACTTTTGTTTTAACAATGTTTGACGGACGTACTCGTCTTGCTAATGATGTTGCTGATGAAATCCGCAAACATTATCCAAACGAATTAATTGATATTCCAATCCCACGTGCAGTACGAGTTTCAGAAGCCCCAGGATTTAATCAAACTGTAATGACATATGACGCATCATCTCCAGGTGCAGTTGCATATATGTCTGTGGCTCGTGAGTTAGCCGAACGCGGAAAACCATTTGATTCCAATGTTGTTTCAATCAATTACAAACGCGAAGGTGAGATTGCATAATGGCACGTCGTGGAGGACTGGGAACAAATCTTGATGCATTAATTCCAACATCATTAACTGTTGCTGGCACTGAAGTTGCAACTCAAAATGAAGTTGATATCAATTTAATTTTGGCCAACCCACGTCAACCACGTCAACACTTTGATGTTGATGCACTCAATGAATTAACTGCATCAATTAAAGAGATCGGTATTTTGCAACCACCGGTTGTTCGCCAAAAATCAAATGGTTCCTATGAACTTATTATGGGAGAGCGACGCTTTCGCGCAGCTAAAGCTGCTGGATTAAAAACTATTCCTGTAATTATTCGCCAAACTCCGGATAATGAACTATTGCGCGAAGCGTTGATTGAAAACATTCACCGCAGCCAACTTAACTCACTTGAAGAAGCTGCAGCGTATTCACAACTACTTACTGACTTTAATTGCACACACGACGAACTAGCGGCAAAGCTTGGGCGATCACGTCCATTAATTTCCAACACAATCCGTTTAATGAACTTACCAACTGCGGTTCAACAAAAACTTATTACTGGTGCACTAAGTGCTGGACATGCCCGCGCCTTGCTTGGATTAAATGATTCATCAGAGATTGAAAAGCTGTGCGCGCGCATCATTGCCGAAGGTTTAAGCGTTCGTGCTACTGAAGAGATTATTTCTACTGGAGCTCCAAAGCGAAAAGGTGCAAAGAAGTTAAAAGCAACAAAATCTGCCAGCCCTGAACTTCAAGAAATTGCTGACACTATGGGGGATTCTCTAGATACCCGAGTATCAATTCAGGGCAGCATTAAAAAGGGAACAATTGTTATTGAGTTTGCTGGAAGTGAAGATTTACAACGAATTGCTAAGGCAATTAATAATTAATTAAGTTGGTTTCCGGCTCGGCGTGACATCTCAGTCTTTATGACGCCACCCAAAGCCTTAACGCCTTCACGAATTCGTTCTGGTGTTGGATAGCAATACGACAAACGCATTGACCATGAACCAAACCCATCGGCATAAAAAGCGGTACCCGGCACATAAGCGACCTTGGCAACAATTGCTTTAGGCATCAACGCTTTAGTATCAATTTCTGGTGGCAAAGTGACCCAAACATAAAAACCGCCACCAGGCTTGGTCCATTTTGCAGTTGCTGGAAAATGTTCATCAAGTGATTCCAACATCGCATCACGACGGACTTTATAAAGATCGCAAAATGATGCGATTTGATCGCGCCAAGGTTGATCGGCTAAATAACTAGAGATTGTTAACTGTGAAAAATTAGATGGACACAAGATTGATGATTCACTTGCAATAATAAGTTTTTCTTTAAGTGATGGCGGTACTAACGCCCAACCCACACGCATTCCCGGGGCAATTGTCTTTGAAAATGATCCCAAATAAATAACATTTTCAGAATCTTCTGCGCGCATCGCATTTGGCGATGGCTTATCAAAACCGAGCAACCCATATGGGTTATCTTCAACAACAAAGATTCCTTCAGTGCGACAAATACTTAAAATCTCAGTACGTCGATCTGCTGGAAGAAGCACACCTGATGGATTTTGGTAGTTAGGGATTGTGTACAAAAACTTTATTCTGCGACCAGATGCACGCACTGTCTTGATTGCTGCACGCAAACCTTCTGGAACTAATCCCAATTCATCAGTTTCAACATGTACAACTTTGGCTTCGTATTGATGGAAAGTGCCAAGTGCGCCCACATAAGAAGGTGCTTCAGCTAGAACAACATCGCCTGGATCAATAAAAATACGTGAAATTAAATCCAACGCCTGTTGTGAACCTGTTGTCACTAAAACATCATCTGGGTTGGCACGGATTCCTTCCAAAGCCATTACTTCGCAGATTTGTTCACGCAGTTTGGGATGTCCCTGGCCGCTTCCATATTGCAAAGCTTCAGCGCCGTTAGTCAGGATCAATTTTTGAACAACATCAGCCATCATTCCCATTGGCAGCGCAGAAAGATTTGGCATTCCGCCAGCTAATGAAACAATTTCAGGTCGTGACGCAACAGCAAAAAGTGAACGAATTTCACTTGGTTGCATATGGGCAGCACGTCCAGCAAAGCGCTCCTCTAAATTTTGAGGTGCGCCTGTAGTAAAACGTGGCGTTACATCAGACATGGCTTAAGTCTCCCATACGGCAGTAGTGCTTCGAGCACTAATTAGCGACGGATGCCGGCTTTGCGAAGATCAGAAATACGCAAAGTTCCAGTTTTTGCATCATCTTCAGCGGCTAAATAGAGCCGTTGAATCGCAATAACAAGAGCTTCGGCAATTACATCGCGAAAATCAGGGCGAGACATGCGCCCAATATCGCCAGGATTAGTTTTATAACCAAGATCAATGCGAACCGAAGGCGCTTTAGTTAATCGAAGTAAATCCCAAGTCATCGCATGAGTGCGACAGTTAGCAAAGTCAGTGCGGGCGCAAATTTCACGCTGTACTAAGGAAGCAAAACGTTCTCCCACAATTGAGTGAATTCCATGCGCATCGCTACCGTAAAAATATGTTGCGGCACCATGCGCATTTTCATTTTTGTAACTATCTTCATGAAGTGAAATCATTAAATCTGCATTGCTGTTATTTGTAAAAGCTATGCGCTCACTTTCACTGGGATTATTACTTGATCCGCGAGTTAAAAAAACCGATGCTCCTAAAGCAAGTAGACGTCCTTCAGTACGGACAGCAACATCATAAACAAATTGATCATCACCATCTGGATTTAAAACAATAGTTTTATTTGCTAATGCAGGACCACGGTTTTTTTGTGTAGCGTTTTCACGCATTGCAGTTGGTGCACCACCTGAAACAATTTTAGTTAATCGAATGAGCGCAATGATTGTTGCAGGACCACATTTGCCATCAATAGTTGCACCAACCGATTTTTGAAAATCTTTGACGGCTAATTCAGTGCGGGGACCAAAAATTCCATCTACTCGCCCGCAATCAAAACCCATTTCAGTTAACCGGGATTGCAAGGCAGCAACATCATCACCGCGCATATAAGGCGGCTCTTGAATATTTAAGGAGCGATCACCTAACTTCCATCGCGCTTCTTCTAATGCGCGGGCCGTGACTTCATCAACAAGCCCCGTGACGTTTAAGCCACGGGCCTGTTGAAATGTGCGAATCTCGGCTTGCGAAAGTTGAGACATCTTTGTACTTAAGAAATAAAGCTTTCAAGTTCCTTCAACATCGCTGGCTTTGGCTTAGCGCCAACAATTGTCTTTACAACTTCGCCATTGACATAAACATTCATAGTTGGAATTGATGTAATTCCATACTTGATTGCAATCGCTGACTCTTCATCTGTGTTCAGCTTTACAATCTTTAGCTTTGCACCGTATTCATCTGAGATCTCTTCAAGAATTGGTCCAACAGCACGGCATGGGCCACACCATTCAGCCCAGAAATCGACCAATACAGGCGTGCTGCTCTTTAAAACTTCAGCATCAAATGTTGCCGTTGTTACTTTGCTCGTAGCCAT
>WLQG01000057.1 GCA_009698445.1 Actinomycetota bacterium | reverse complement strand
GTCGATTCCAACTGCTCTAGCCATGTAAGTAGTACTCCTTTTATCTACGCTCGAGCCTGGGGTAGGGTCGAGGACTGCTTGAAACCTGAGCCCATGATACCCAAAAGGTTGAGTCGAAGCGACTCAGGTTTGCTATCTAGTGAACGGCTGACCCCCCACACTTATTCCCGCAGCCATTTCCTTGGCACGGAACCAGACGCAGATTAGATACCTATTTAGCCGTGACATCCCTACCCTTACCTCCATGAACCTGACCCTTGCCGCGATCTCCTACGGGATTACCGTTTTTGCCCTCGTTCTTTTAGCTGTGCGAGTTCGCACGCTATTGGCAATCTATAAAAAGGGTGCAGCTGATCCAACGCGTGGCAACGACAAAGGCACACGTCTTCGCATGGCTTTGCGCGAAATCTTCGGTCATACCAAGATGTTTAATTTCACCGTCGTCGGTTTTGCACACTGGTTTGTCATGGTCGGTTTCGTTGTTTTATTTGGAACATTAGTCACCGCTTATGGTCAATTAATTAATCCTCGTTTTGCACTGCCAATCATTGGCCACTTGTGGCCTTATGAGTACATCACCGAACTTATTGCTTGGGCGACGGGAATCGGAATTGTTACATTAATTGGAATTCGCCAAGTAACTCGTCTGCGCAATAAGCGTTCACGTTTCTATGGCAGCGGAATGGTGAAGGCCTATTACGTTGAATTCACAATCTTGCTCATTGTTTTCTGTGTTATCGCACTACGTGGACTAGAAGGTGCGCTGTCTGAAGAAACAGCCTGGAACCGTCACTTTGTAACCACATGGTTTATTGCCAAAATGTTTAAGTCCTGGACGCTGACTCAATTAACTTCAACGATTCAATTAGTTGCAGCAATCAAAATTATTGGCTCGATGGCTTGGTTCATTGTTATTGCTAGCAACTTAACTATGGGTGTTGCTTGGCACCGCTTCTTAGCTCCATTTAATATTTTCTTTCGCCGTAACGCCGACGGTAAATCATCTCTTGGGCCATTGCCAGAGATGTTGTCACACGGTGAGGTTGTTAACTTTGAAGATCCAAAAGATGACGATATCTTTGGTTTAGGTACTCGCGCCGACATAACCTGGAAGGGTTTGTTGGATATGACCTCATGTACCGAATGCGGTCGTTGCCAATCACAGTGCCCAGCTTGGCACACTGATAAACCGCTATCACCAAAGCTTTTAATCATGGCCATGCGCGATCACGCCTTTGCAAAGACCGTTGAAACTGAAGCAATGGTGGGCGAAAACGCTGCAATTACTTCGGATATTTTGTGGTCGTGTACATCTTGTGGTGCATGCGTCAATGAATGCCCAGTTGATATCGAACATATTGATCACATCGTAAATATGCGCCGCTACCAAGTAATGGTGGAATCAGATTTCCCTGCTGAACTCGGTGGAACTTTCCGTAACCTAGAACAATCAGGTAATCCTTGGGGTGCTAACAAGAGTGATCGCGAAGCTTGGATTGCTGAATGCGATTTCCCAATCCGTGTTGTCGAAGGCGTATTGCCTGATGAAGTTGAGTACTTATTTTGGGTTGGTTGCGCAGGTGCATATGATGAACGCGCACGCAAAACTACAAAAGCTGTAGCTGAACTTCTGCATATGGCAGGTGTTGAATTTGCCGTTCTTGGTAAGAAGGAAACTTGTACGGGAGATCCTGCACGTCGTGCTGGTAATGAATTTTTGTACCAAATTATGGCCGCAGAGAATATTGAAACATTTAAAGAAGTATTTGCCGATCGTCCAAAGGGTAAGAAAAAAGTTGTTGTTACATGCCCACATTGCTTTACAACAATCGGTCGCGATTATGCACAAAGTGGTTTTGAGCTCGAGATGGTTCACCACACACAACTGCTTAATCAATTAATTCGTGAAAAGAAATTGCTGCCAATTAAAATGAGCCATACTGCAATGACGTATCACGATCCTTGCTACTTGGGTCGTCACAACGAGATCTACCAACCACCACGTGAAATTTTGGAAGCAACGGGTGCGAACTTAACTGAGATGCCACGAAATAAAGAACGTTCATTTTGTTGCGGTGCAGGTGGCGGACGTATGTGGATGGAAGAAAAAATTGGAACGCGCATTAATTTAAATCGCGTTGATGAAGCGATCGGTACTGGCGCTCAAGAACTCGCAGTTGCCTGTCCTTTCTGCCGCGTTATGACCACCGATGGAATGAGCTCACGCGAGTCATCCATGGAGGTTCTAGACGTGGCTCAGGTCTTGCTCCGCTCAGTCAAAGGCACTTGATTAGCTTCTAGATAATCATCTCCGCTCAAACCCTGACGATTCTCAGGAAACTCCCAGTCCGTGGGAGCATTGTTAACCCATGACCACAACTGCCATGAAGACCATGCAACGCATTCTCGTCGTCGACGATGAATCAAGTATCAGTGAATTAATTGCGACCAGCCTGCGCTTTGTTGGTTTTGATGTTCGTACTGCAGCTAATGGTGCACAAGCACTGTCAATGGCTGAAGATTTCAAACCGCATGCAATGGTTCTAGATGTCATGTTGCCTGATCTTGATGGTTTTGAAGTCTGCAAAAAAATTCGCAACGAAGGTGTTGATACCGGTGTTCTTTTCCTAACTGCAAAAGATGGAATGGAAGACAAAGTTAAGGGTTTAACTCTTGGCGGAGATGATTACATGACTAAGCCTTTCTCCCTTGAAGAATTAGTGGCACGTTTACGCGCATTGCTTCGTCGCACTGGTGTAGATCAGATTGATATTGATGATGAAAAAATGCGTTTTGCAGATCTTGAACTTGATGAAGCAACTCACGAAGTTCGCCGTGCAGGTCAACTGCTGGAACTTTCACCAACTGAGTTTGCTTTGATTCGATATTTAATTATTAACGCCGATCGCGTAGTTTCAAAGTCACAGATTTTGGATCACGTATGGCAATACGATTTCCGTGGGGATGCTGGAATTGTTGAAACATACATTTCATACCTTCGTAAGAAGATTGATTCTTTTGATCCACCACTAATTCATACCGTGCGTGGAGTTGGCTACCGTTTACGAATGCCTGCCAAGTAAGTAAATGAACTCTCCCCTTCGCAATTGGTCACTACGCAACCGCTTAACTGCCGGGGTATTGGCTCTATCTGCGATTGGGTTTATTGGTGCTGGGTCAGTTGTTGAAAGATCACTTCATAGTTATCTCATTGGCCAGATAGATGAACAACTCATAAGTGTTGTTGGAGGAACATCACAACGCTTGAATCAAGCTGGAATTGTTAACGATGAAGAAGTAAATCCAAATAATAATGATGACGATGAGGTTACAAGCAGGCGGGCTGCTGCACCTGTCACTCCTCTCAACCGTATCCCAACATCCACCTCTGTCACGCTTTTAGATCCAAGCGGTGCCTTTATTGGTGGTCTTGGTGGAGATCTCAATGCCAACAGAATTACAGATTTCATTAGTGGTTGGACACCAGAAGTAGTTGCCTCCTTTGGAGATAGACCTTTTACCTTAGAAACTCCCGGTGCTGACTTTCGGGTTATTACTCAGGTCTTGCCATCTTCTGTTGGCACAGTAGTCGTTGCCCAATCTCTTGCAGATTTTGATAAAACAACAAATCGAATTGGTCGAATCTTTTTACTCATTGGCTTTCTAGTTCTATTTCTGATTGCCTTTGCGGCCCGTCAAGTTATTAAGATAAGTATGAAGCCATTAGAAAATGTTGAAGCAACAGCAGAAAAGATTGCAGCAGGGGATTTATCGGCACGACTTGATAACTTTGAACCCAATACCGAGGTGGGCCGCCTTAGTGCATCCCTTAATACAATGCTTGGCCGCATTGAAGAATCTTTCGCTATACGTACCGAAAGTGAAAACAAACTTCGTCGCTTCGTTGCAGATGCCAGCCACGAACTTCGCACACCACTTACTGCTATTCGCGGATTTGCTGAACTTCACCGCCAAGGCGCAGTCCCTGATGGCGCCGAAACTAAAGAGCTTCTTGGCCGCATTGAAAAAGAATCCGTACGAATGGGTACATTGGTTGAAGATTTGTTACTCCTTGCTCGCCTAGATCAATCACGTGCAATTGAATTTAATCCCGTAGATCTTGTTCATGTCATTGAAGAAACAGTTGCATCAGCAGCTGCAGCTGGTCCGGGCAATAAAATTACGGTTGAAATGCCTGCAGAACTATTTATTCTTGGAGATTCTGGCCGTATCTATCAAGTGATGACTAACTTGCTTGCTAACGCCCGAATTCACACACCGCAAGGAAGTTCCATTCATGTTCTTGCGCGCGCCGAAGAAGATGGCGTGTATATCTCTGTTGCCGATGATGGCCCAGGATTAAGTGAAGATGATCAAAAGCGAATCTTTGAACGTTTCTTCCGCGCTGACCCATCACGCCAACGCACTAGCCACGAAGGTAGCGGGCTTGGTTTATCTATCGTTGATTCAGTTATGCAGGCACATGGCGGCAAGGTTGGTGTGGTTTCAAAGCCGGGTCAAGGAACTACTTTCACTTTATTCTTTCCAGCACACAAAGCTTAGTTCAGCGACTCCATAGCTTTTAGAACGGCGATGCGTTCTGCAATAGGTGGGTGTGTAGAAAACATTTTAGAAACTGCTTTCCCATCCAGTGGTGATTCAATCCAAATGTGCGCGATTGAATTTGATTTCTGATGCACAACGGTTGAATCAGCAGCCAGTACTTCTAGCGCGCTGCGCAATCCTGCAGGATTGCGTGTAAAGGCAACAGCAGTTGCATCAGCTAACGATTCACGCTTTCGTGAGATTGCAGATTTCAATAGCACGGCTGCAATTGGCGCCAATATTAAAATAAGTAAAGAAAAGACTAGAGCGATGGGATTACCGTTGCTATTGCGGTCGCGATCTCGCCCGCCACCAAACCACATCATTCGGGTCAACATATCGCTCAAGATTGCAATAGCACCTGCAGTAGTTGCAGCAACGGCGCTCACCAATGTATCGCGGTTAGCAACGTGCGCCATTTCGTGGGCAATTACTCCCTGCAGTTGATCGCGATCCATTGCATCCAAAATCCCTGTAGTAAAAGCAATCAAGGCGTGCTCTTGGTTTCGCCCAGTTGCAAAGGCATTGGGCGCACTATCTATGACGATTGCAACCTTTGGCATTGGTAGCCCACTTGCAATAGTCACTTCTTGAATCAAATTAAATAACTTTGGATTATCAGATTCCTGAATTAACTTGGCACCAGTCATTGTTAAAACTAATTTGTCTGAACCGTAATAAGAACCCCATACCGAAACCAGTGCAATACCTACTGCGATAGGGACAATTGCAGTAGTTGATTGACCAAAGTATGTAAGGGCCGCAAAAGCTACAAGCCAAACGAGCACACCCATTCCTATGAGCAGCCCGATTGTCTTGCGGCGATTGGCCGCTTGTTGGGTTCTAAAGTTCATTAAAACTTAACGTTCGGAACTGCGCGATCTTGTGGATCTTCGATTTCGTAAAATTCACGCTCAGTTACTTTAGCAAAACCCGCAAAAAAGTTTGTTGGCACTGTTTTGACTGCAGTGTTAAGCGAGCGCACATTGTCGTTATAGAACTGACGGCTAAATGCAACTTTGTTTTCTGTCGTTGAAAGTTCTTCTTGCAATGACATGAAGTTTGCTGATGCCTTTAAATCTGGATATGCCTCGGCAACTGCAAGCAGCCCGCGCAGCGCTTGTGTAACCATTCCGTCGGCAGCGGCGGTGTCTGCAACAGTTGTTGCACTGGTTGCCTTTGCACGAGCAGCAACGACTGCATCAAAAGTAGTTTGTTCGTGCTTTGCATATCCCTTAACAGTTTCGACTAGGTTAGGAATTAAATCTGCACGACGCTTTAATTGAACTTCAATCTGGGCCCATGCTTCGTTAACGCTGATATTGAGGCGAACAAGGCGGTTGTATTGGGCAATGAAAAACAGGACGATTAACGCAACTACACCAAGAACAATGATTGTTTTCATACCTAATTAAACCCCTTTTTAAGCGGATTCATTCCTTAAGTTTTAGTC
This sequence comes from Actinomycetota bacterium, assembly GCA_009698445.1. Taxonomy (GTDB): domain Bacteria; phylum Actinomycetota; class Actinomycetes; order Nanopelagicales; family Nanopelagicaceae; genus Planktophila. Next base: position 693 of record WLQG01000057.1, on the reverse strand, counting down.
GATTTTTGATTTATGGAAGTTCAAAAATGAGCGTGAAGCTGTTGGGCCGCGCTGGCCTTGGTAGCGAGAACCATATTTTTCACTGCCATATGGGTGATCAGCTGGAGAAGAAAGTCTGATCAAACACAGCTGACCAATCTTCATCCCTGGAAAGAGTTTGACGGGCAGGTTTGCAACATTGGAAAGTTCTAACGTGATGTGACCGCTGAAGCCTGGATCAATAAAGCCAGCAGTCGAATGTGTAAGAAGACCTAGGCGGCCCAGTGAAGATTTACCTTCGAGGCGGCCGGCAATGTCATCAGGCAAAGTAATAACTTCATAGGTACTGGCTAAAACAAACTCACCTGGGTGCAAGATGAACGCTTCATCACCTTCGGCGATAACTTCACGGGTCAGTTCTGGTTGTTCTATTGAGGGATCGATGACGCTGTACTTGTGATTTTCAAAGACGCGAAAGAATTTATCCAGACGAACATCCACCGATGAGGGTTGGATCATTGCTTCATGGAAGGGTTCGCAGCCGACGCGGCCTGCTTTGATTTCGGCGAGAATGTCGCGATCACTTAGTAGCACGCGCAGAACCCTATCTCGCTTTGTCGGGCTAATAGGGCAGCGAAATACGCTCGTCAGGGTTGCATAAGTTACTGGTCAGTAGCATTATTTGCCCATGAGCCATTACACCGCCAACCTGCG
>WLQG01000056.1 GCA_009698445.1 Actinomycetota bacterium | reverse complement strand
GAAGAAAAGCCCCCGGTGTGAAAGGCACCGAGAGCTTAACTTGTGCGCGCGAAGGGATTCGAACCCCTAACCTTCTGATCCGTAGTCAGATGCTCTATCCGTTGAGCTACGCGCGCTTATTTAGTTTTGTACAGCCTGCGCATCTTACCCGCTTTTTAGAAGCCACCCAAATGCAGTAAATCCTTGCGCAGAATCGCTTTTTTGCGTGGTTTGCCATGAGGCTCTCCCGCTGCAACTTCAGCCTCATTGATTTTCTGCCAGGCAATTTGATCGATGACAGTTTGGCTTGTTAGCAATTGTGAAATATCGCCAGCATTTTTCGGTGATTTTAAATCGTTAATCATTAGTTCAACAACTGCTGCGGCATCTGATTTATTAGTACCAATTACACCTGATGGACCACGCTTTGCCCACCCAACTACATACAAGTTTTCTTTTACGCGACCATCAGTATTTACAACTTTGCCATTCTCATATGGCACGCCATCAATGCCGGCAGCTTGATAGCCAATTGCGGTAATAACTAGGCCGCATTTAATGGTTACATCACCGTTTGGTGTGGAATAAACAATGCCTTCAACATGATCAGTTCCCAGAATTTCTTTGGGTGTGTGCTGAAAAAGAAAACGCATTGTGCGCTCGTGTTCACACTTTTGCGAATCTGCAATTAACGCCATTGCATCCAAATTACTTTTCACATCTTTTTCAGGTTCTGTGCCTGCGCGGACAACTGCTGCTTCGATATCGGCCTTGTTCATTACAACATTTGTGTGTTCAAGTTTTGGAAGTTCGCGAAGCTCGGGGGAAGTAAATGCTGCATGTTCTGGCCCACGGCGAGCGCTAATGTAAACATCACGAATGGCACTTGCTTTTAGCGCATCAATTGCATGATCTGCGGTATCTGTTGGATCTAACTCGCTTGGTTCAAGTGCCAGCATGCGAGCAACATCCATTGCAACATTGCCGGCGCCGATAACAACTGCGGTGTCGGATGTAAGTGGGACCTCAACATCGGCAAAATCAGGGTGGGCGTTATACCAAGGAACAAATTCTGCAGCTGACATCGAACCCTTTAGATTTTCTCCAGGTATGCCTAACTTCTTTCCAACTGCTGATCCAGTTGCGACAACAACGGCGTCGTATTTGTCTTGCAGCTGGGCAATGGTGATATCGCTTCCGATTTCAACGTTTGCAAATAAACGAAAATTTGGATCCGTAGCAATTTTTTCGAATACCTTAGAAACCGTCTTAATCTTTGGATGATCTGGTGCTACACCGCTTCGAACTAATCCCCACGGTGTTGGAAGGCGCTCAATCATGTCGATTGCAAAAACGCGATCTTCGCTTTGTAGATTCTGTAACGCTTGCGCCGCAAAATAGCCGGCTGGCCCTGCGCCAACAATTGCTATTTTGTATGTAGGCAACAGGTCTCCTTGATTGGTAATACTTGCGGAGACGAGGAGATTTGAACTCCTGAAGGGTTTAACCCCTTACCTCGTTAGCAGTGAGGCGCACTCGACCGGGCTATGCGACGTCTCCGAGTTACGGGGAAAGTTTAGCGTGTAGGTGGTTGGCCACCAATTCTCTTCACCATTACGCTCACCATATGGAAAATTCAGATAAGGCATTGGATACCGGGGCAAAGCGCGTCTATGACGTAGCTCCATCAGAGATGTTTGGCGAGTTCATGAAGACGGGTTGGGCGCCAACACCTTTAGAAGGAATTACGCAAGATGAAGTTATTGCCTACTGTGTAAAGCGTCGTGAGGTTTTAGCTGCAGCATTTTCTGGCTTACGAGTTGTGTTACCAAGTGGTGGGCCAAAGCAGCGCAGTAATGACACTGATTATCAATACCGCCCACATAACGCTTTTGCTTATTACACCGGTGTGCAAGGCGTTGAAGCCAATCCTCATGCAGTTCTGGTTTTAGAGCCAAGTGGTGAAAGCCATACGCCAATCTTGTTTATCAATCCCCGATCTACTCGTGACACTGATGCATTTTTTCGCGATGCAAAAAATGGTGAGTTATGGGTGGGCCGTCGTTTTACAACTGATGAAGCAGCTCAACGTTATGGAATTGAAGTCCGCCCAGTCACAGAATTAAAAGCTTTCCTTAAAGGTGGAGCTGCTGTTGCTCTTCATGGTCATGATGCAATCGTTGATGAAACTGTGAAAATGCATCCCCGTGCCGGAGAGTTAGTTAATTTTGTATCAGTTACTCGACTTATTAAAGATGATTACGAAATTCGTGAAATGCAAAAAGCTGTTGATGTTACACATAGAGGTTTTAATGACATCATCCGTGTGCTACCTGCTGCAATTAATACCCCACGTGGAGAACGTGTCGTAGAAGCTGCATTCTTTGGTCGTGCGCGAGTTGAAGGAAATCAACTCGGCTACAACACAATTGCTGCCAGTGGTTCACATGCTTGTGTTTTGCATTGGGAACGCAATGATGGCCAAGTAAAGCCTGGCGACTTATTATTAGTAGATGCTGGTGTAGAAGTAGATTCCTATTACACCGCCGATATCACTCGTACATTGCCGATTAATGGAAAATTTTCACCTGTACAGCGCTCGCTTTACATGTTGGTTTATGAATCACAAAAGGCTGGAATTGCAGCGATAAAGGCCGGTGTACCGTTTCTTGATATCAACCGTGCCAGCCATACAGTTTTAGTACAGGGGTTAATTGATGCTGGAATTATCACAATGAGCCTTGAAGAAGCGATGGACCCAGCCGTTAGTTTGCACAAGCGTTGGACGTTGCACGGCGTCAGTCACATGTTGGGATTAGACGTTCACGATTGTGCGCATGCACGCGCCGATCAATATCGTGATGGGGTTCTTGAAGCTGGAATGGTTTTAACTGTTGAACCTGGTTTTTACATCCAGCTTGATGACGAACTTTTTCCACCCGAATACCGCGGAATCGGTATTCGTATTGAAGATGACGTTGTCGTAACAGAAGATGGTTGCATCAATTTATCTGAAAATATCCCACATCATCCAGATGAGATCGAAGCGTGGATGGCTTCTTTACGCTAAAGACAGACCAAGGGATGCCGCAAGTAAACCAAAACCAAGAGAGAGAATTAGGTTTAGCGCTGCCTCTTTATATCGTTTGAGTTCATATGCAAGGAAGATGTCGAGCATAAATGTTGACCATGTAGTAAATGCTCCTGCAAAGCCAATAGCTACTAAATCATGAGTGTGTTCTGAGCTATTAAACGTTAAGCCTAAAAGAAATGAACCGAGAATATTTACTAGAAATATGCCATAGGGTTTAGTTGAAAACCTGCGAATATATTGATCAATCGCAAAGCGCGCTGGTGCACCTATTGCTGCGCCGAGAATTATATATAAAACATTCATGAGCGAACCGGAATAACCCTACGGGCAAGTGGTAGAACAATTACAACAATCATGAGAGAGAAGATCAGGTTGTGAGCTAAGAAAAGTAATCCACCTTCATGTGGTTCAAGTGCCTGAGCAGTTACGGCAGAAAATGTTGTTAATCCTGCACAAAAGCCAGGAAGTAGTAGATGTCTAAGTTCTGTAACACCTCGGCGCTCCATTAAGACAAGCAACGCACTGGCTAGCGCAACGCCAATCATGTTTGCAGCAAGAGTTCCATTGCGATCATCAGGTATTACAACGCCCAAGCTATAGCGCACAAGCGTTCCGATGACACCGCCAAGTGAAACAAGGAATAACGATTTCAGAGTGGAAGCGCTTTCTTGGCTGCACCTGAAACAAGGCGTGTAACGATACTAATTACAAGGGCCGCTAAAACAGCTGACCAGAAATTAGTTACATCTAACTTATCGCTCCAGCGCGCAACTAATTCAAGGATTGCTGCGTTGACTACAACTAAGAAAAGACCCAGCGTCAAAATTACTGCGGGCAAAGTTAGTAGTTTGAGAAAGCTTCCGAGTGTTGCATTGAGCAAACCAAACAAGAGCGCCACCCATAAATACGTTGTAACGCCGCCCTTAACATCGATTCCAGGAATCAACGCAGTTGCTATCCAAAACGATAAAGCTAACGCGGCCCAACGCAAAAGGAGTTTCATGTATCTATTAAAGACCCTCGCGACGTCGAATCTTGGAACCTAACCAACGTGCTGGATCATATTTAATGTCTACTACGCGCTCCTTCATCGGGATAATCGCGTTATCGGTAATTCGGATGTGCTCTGGGCAGACCTCGGTACAGCACTTGGTGATGTTACACATTCCAAGACCGTGTTCTTCTTGAGCCGTCTTTTTGCGGTTCTTCAACATATCCAATGGGTGCATATCCAGCTCTGCAATACGGATGAAGAAGCGGGGACCGGCAAAAGATTTCTTATTCTCTTCGTGATCACGAACAACGTGACATACATCTTGGCAAAGGAAGCACTCGATGCACTTGCGGAACTCTTGGCTTCGCTCGACATCGATTTGCTCCATACGTGCCTGACCTGGAGCTAACTCTTTAGGGTGCTCATAAGCAGGTATTTCCATCGCTTTTTTATAGTTAAAAGAAACATCTGTAACTAAATCTTTAATGATTGGAAATGCGCGAAGAGGTGTAACTGTGATTGTTTCTTCTTCGCCAAATGAAGCAACCTGTGTCATACATGCAAGACGAGGCTTTCCGTTGATCTCCATAGAGCATGATCCACACTTGCCAGCTTTACAGTTCCAGCGAACAGCTAAATCGCCCATCTGTGTTGCTTGTACGCGGTGAATTACATCAAGAACAACTTCACCTTCGTTGGCCTCTACGACTACATCTTTAAGTCCACCGTCAGTTGAATCTCCACGCCAAATGCGAAGTTTAATATTGCGCGCCATTAGTTGGAACCGCCTTTCGCAATTTCTTCCGGTGTCATGTATTTCTCCAACTCGTGAATGTCAAAGAGGTCAAAAAGTGCCTTTGGCATCACTGGCAGAGCCTGCTCACGAATGTTTACTTTATTGCCATCAAATGAGGAAATATTATTTATTTGACGCCACTTATCATTCATAACTGAGAAGTCATCGCGAGTGTGGCCACCACGGGATTCTTCTCGGTTGATGGCTGATTTTGCAGTTGATTCAGCAACTAACAACATGTTGTCTAAATCAAATGCTAAATGGAATCCTGGGTTGAACTTTCGACCACCGCTAACAGAAACATTTGCACTGCGCTTCCTAATTTCTGCAATCTTTTCAATTGCTTCTTTTAGTTCAGTTCCTGTGCGAATAATTCCAACAAGGTTGTGTGTGATTTCCTGCAATTCTGCGTGTAAGGAGTAAGAGTTTTCTCCACCTTCACGATCAAATGGCGCTTGAATCTTGGCTGCTGCAGCTGTAACTGCTGCCTCACTTACAGGATTCTTGCCATTGCTCTTTACGTAAACCGCTGCAGCAGCACCTGCACGACGACCAAATACCAAAAGATCTGTCAGTGAGTTTCCACCTAAGCGATTTGAACCGTGCATTCCACCAGCAACTTCACCGGCGGCAAATAATCCTGGAACTCCCACTGCTGCTGCAGTATCTGGATCTACTTCAACGCCACCCATGACGTAGTGACATGTTGGGCCAACTTCCATTGCTTCCTTAGTTATATCTACACCAGCTAATTCGTAGAACTGGTGCCACATTGAAGGAAGACGCTTCTTAATAGTTTCTGCAGGTATGCGCTTTGAAACATCTAGGAAAACTCCGCCATGTTCTGTGCCACGACCTGATTTAACTTCGGTGTTAATTGCACGCGCAACTTCATCGCGTGGCAAAAGCTCAGGTGGGCGGCGATTGTTATCTTGATCTTCATACCAACGGTCTGCTTCTGCTTCGTTGTCAGCATATTTATCTTTAAATACATCTGGGATGTACTTGAACATAAATCGCTCACCAAGATTGTTTGTAAGAACTCCACCTTCACCACGGACAGATTCAGTTACCAAAATTCCGCGAACTGATGGAGGCCAGACCATTCCGGTCGGGTGGAACTGTAGGAACTCCATGTCAACCAAGTTTGCACCGGCTTTTAGGGCAAGTGCATGTCCGTCGCCAGTACCTTCCCATGAATTAGATGTGATCTTGAAAGTTTTTCCAACACCACCAGTTGCAATTACAACTGCAGGTGCTTCAAATAAAACTTCTGCGCCAGTTTCGCGCCAGTACCCGTAGGCACCAGAAATCTTTCCGTTTTCTTTAAGAATGTCAGTAACTGTTAATTCGGCGAAAACTTTAATTCCGCTTTCCATATCGCCAGTATCGCGACCATCCTTTTGCTGTAACGCAACAATCTTTTGCTGCATTGTGCGAATAAGTTCTAGACCTGTTCTATCGCCAACGTGTGCAAGGCGGGGATATTCATGTCCACCAAAGTTTCGTTGTGAAATCTTTCCTTCTTTAGTGCGATCAAAGAGAGCTCCCCATGTTTCAAGCTCCCAAATGCGATCTGGTGCTTCTTTTGCATGAAGTTCGGCCATACGAAAGTGACTGAGGAATTTTCCGCCGCGCATTGTGTCGCGAAAGTGCACCATCCAGTTGTCGTTGTCGTTGACGTTACCCATAGATGCAGCTGCGCCACCTTCGGCCATCACCGTGTGGGCTTTACCAAATAATGATTTACAGATGATTGCTACGCGCAAACCTGCTTCACGTGCTTCAACAGCAGCGCGCAAACCAGCACCACCTGCTCCAATAATAAGGACATCGTAATTATGGCGTTCGATAGTCATAGTCGATCCCCCTTAGAAGAAGTAGAAGTTTGTCCAGGCACCAGTTGCAACTTCGCGGACATAAATGTCAGCAAATGCAACTGCGGCAAGTGAGTACCAAGCAAACTGTTGATGCTTGTGATTGAGAATTGAAACCCAAGTCCAAAGCTTGTATCGAACTGGGTGCTTTGAGAAATGCTTCAAGCGTCCACCAACTGTGTGACGGCATGTGTGACACGACAATGAGTAGAACCACAACAACGATGAGCTAACAAGTAGAACAAGTGAACCAACGCTCATATGTCCCCACTGACCTTGATCATTTTTGAAAGAAATGATTGCGTCATATGTTAAGAAAACATTGAAAACTAACCCGGCGTAGAAGAACCAACGGTGGGCGTTCTGGAAAATTAGTGGGGCGCGAGTTTCGCCAGTGTATTTCTCATGGGGTTCTGCAACTGCGCAAGCTGGTGGTGATAACCAAAATGCACGGTAATACGCTTTGCGGTAGTAGTAACACGTCATACGGAAACCAAGCGGAAAGATCAAAATAATCAACGCTGGTGAAAGTGCGAAGTTAAGTACGTGTGCACTCACTGGTGTGAAACCAGCAATTGTTGAACCTTCAACACAGGCCTGAGATAAACATGGTGAATAGAAAGGTGAAATAAGAGGTTCTACAAAATAGTTAGCATTTTCAAATGCACGAAAAGTTGCATAGATAATGAATGAGAAGAGAACACCAAAAGTAATAAGTGGTTGTAACCACCATTTATCTGTGCGCAGGGTGCGCTCTTTAATTTTTGCTCGCGTTGGTGAAAAAACACCTGACATGAATAACTCCCCTGGCGCTATCGGAAATAACTAGGGGTAAGTCTCCTCTTGCGATTAATAATCGGCTAGCCGCATAGGCCCTTTAGGGCTATGAACTCAACCACAGAGGCTAAGAAAAAATGGCGGAGGGCGTGGGATTTGAACCCACGAAACTTTCGTTTGCCGGTTTTCAAGACCGGTGCACTCGGCCGCTATGCGAGCCCTCCGT
>WLQG01000055.1 GCA_009698445.1 Actinomycetota bacterium | reverse complement strand
CGTTCGATCTATAACCAGGTCAACGAACTCACCACCAGAATTAAGCAGCAGGCGAGGTAAGTGCACCAAAAGAGTGAAATGTCCGCTTTGCCTTTCTTTACCCCCAGTTGGGGATAAGTTGTGGACAACTGTGGAGATCTCCCTCTTTTGTGTGGATACACCAAGCCTGTTGTTGTGAGGAATGAGAAAGGAAAGGGTGTTGTCGTGGCCACTGTGCACACCTTTTCCCACCTTATTCACAAGCTCCAGAAAGTAAAACACCGCGTTGAACAGGGGTTATTGCCTTTGTACACACAAAAGCTTTCTGGTTACTACGACTACCTTTATATACATATATCTAGATGTGAAACGAACCTTTCACTGAATCGAGGCAGGGCATGAAATTCATCGTTGAGCAGTCAGCTTTAGTTGATGGCGTTAATTGGGTTTCCCGTTCTCTATCAACCAGACCGATCAAAACCGAACTTCTTGGCATAGTCATCAACGCAACTAGTGATGCTGTTTATTTGTCTGCCTCCGATTTAGAGACAGCCAGCAAGTCTCATTTCCAAGCTGAGGTGAAAGAACCTGGCAAAGTTTTAGTTCCTGGAAAACTTCTGGCTGAGATTTCGCGATCTCTTCCAAATAAACCAATCACTTTTGCACTGGATGGAACTCGAGTATTAGTAACTAGCGGCAGCGCAAAATTCACTTTGCCAACTTTGTCAGTTGATGAATATCCCAACCTGCCTGAACTACCAGATACAACAGGAACATTACCTAGTGATGTTTTTGCAACAGCTGTGTCACAAGTGGCAATTGCAGCAGGGCGCGATGATTCGCTACCAACACTGACAGGTGTGCACGTTGAAATAAATGAAGAGACCGTCACTTTGGCAGCTACAGATAGATATCGGTTAGCCGTGCGCGAAATTCAATGGGATCCAACAACTCCCAATGTTTCAACAAGCGCTTTACTGCGCGCACGCACAATTGCCGATGCAGCCAAATCTTTAACTGGAACAAAAACAGTTTCGATTTCTTTTGCTCCAACAACTAGCAATGACCGCCTAGCTGGTTTTGCGGGTGACGGGAAAACAATGACATCACGTATGTTGGATGGAACATTCCCCCCATACCGCCACTTACTTCCACAAGAAGTAACATCAACTGCACTTATCGAAGTAGCAACCCTTTTAGATTCAGTGCGACGCGTGGCACTTGTTACAGATAAAACCGTTCCACTACGACTTGATTTCAACAACAACACATTGTCTCTAGAAGCAGGTGCGGGCGAAGAGGCTCAAGCAACCGAAGCAATTGAAATTTTGTTAACAGGTGAACCAATTTCTATCGCTTTCAATCCGGTCTTTTTAGCTGATGGGTTAACTGCGGTTGGAACAAAGTTTGTACAGATTTCATTCACTGGACCAAACAAGCCAGCGATTTTGATGGGCAAGAGCGATAAAGATGGCGCCCTTGTCGAAAATTATCGTTACTTGTTAATGCCAATGCGTTACGCCTCATAACTTATAGGTGTAATCAATGCGCATCAATAAGTTGGCGTTGACCAACTTTCGTTCGTATCCCTCTTTAGAGCTCGAACTTGGACCTGGCGTTATTACTTTTATCGGCGATAACGGCTCCGGCAAAACAAATATCGCTGAGTCTTTAATTTATTTAGCTTTTCTTTCATCCCACCGAGTTGCAAACAATGTGCCGCTTATTTCACTTGGTTCACAACAAGCAATTATTCGCACCGAAATCGAACGCGATGATCGTGTTTTAAATATCGATCTAGAGATCAACGCCAGTAAAGCTAACCGCGCGCGTATTAACGGCAACCCCACACGTAGTCAGCGCGAAATATTGGGAGCATGCCAAATAGTTTATTTCTCGCCAGAAGATCTAGATTTAGTGCGCGGAGAACCCGGAGGCCGTCGAGATTTCCTTGACCGCTTACTTATAACTCGTACACCGCGAATGGCGGGGGCAATTGCAGATTATGAACGCGTTGTTAAACAACGTAACGCGCTTTTAAAAACTAGATCATCAGCCAACGCCCTTGTTCCTTGGAATGAACAATTAATTAAATTTGGCGCCCAACTCACCGCGGATCGAATTGCCTTAGTTGAGGCGCTTAATCCCTGGGTCACAAAAAACTACGCAAACCTTAATGAAGTAAAACCAGCATCTATTGCTTATAAATGCAGCAGTGAAGGCGTATCTAATAACTTTGAAAATAACTTAGATGTATTAACTAAAAGATTAGAGGAAGTGGCCTACCAAGAGATTGAACGGGGAGTTTCTCTCATTGGTCCACACCGCGATGATCTACATTTGCAAATCGGCGACTTTCCTGCAAAAGGTTATGCCAGCCACGGTGAATCCTGGTCAATGGCAATTTCATTGCGCATCGGCTCATTCAATCTTTTAAAGAGCGAAGGCTCAGAACCAATTCTGATTTTAGATGATGTTTTTGCCGAGCTCGATACTTCTAGGCGCAAGCAATTAATGTCTTCCACACAATTAGCTGAGCAAACAATTATTACCGCGGCAGTAGAAAGTGACTTACCTAAAGAGCTATTAACTCAAAAGTTTTATGTAACACCCGGAGTTGTTAAGAAAGGAAATAGCTAATGACTAAACGCGACTTAGCTCTTGACCTTTTTAAAACTTTTAAGACAGGCGTAACCAGGAAAGCAAACAAACCAGCGCCAACTAAAACTGTTGGACAAGCGGGTGACCCAGAATTAATTGGTGAGTTATTAACTAACATGATTGAAGAGCGCGAATGGAACAGTGGTTTAGCTGAAGGTAATTTATTTATTACATGGGCAACTATTGTTGGTGATGAAATTGCGCAACATGCAACACCGATTTCAATTTTGGATTCGACGTTAACAATTCAAACATCATCAACAGCGTGGGCGACACAATTAACATTGGTTGCAGATAATTTATTGGCCACGATCCAGGCAGATCCATCAGGTGCCACAATTGCACAACTGCGTTTCATCGGCCCCCAGGCCCCCAGTTGGAAAAAAGGCGTTCGGGTTATCAGAAACGCGCGTGGGCCTCGAGACACCTATGGATAAAGCTCTAACCCACTAGGCACCCTCACCCGCGCGCTCAAAGTTCGGCTATACCCACACCTAAGGCTTATTTTGGCTATTTCAATCTCTCTTTTACCACTAGGATAAGAGCGTGTTGGAGGGATTTTCCCTCCCAGAAGCCCCCAGAGGGCCAAAGAACGATTCGACCCCAAAGGAGACATGAGTGGCTGAGAACTCCTATGACGCCAGCAGCATCACCGTGCTGGAGGGTTTAGAGGCTGTTCGCAAACGCCCCGGAATGTACATCGGCTCCACCGGTGAACGCGGGTTGCACCACTTGGTTTATGAAGTTGTAGATAACTCAGTCGATGAAGCGTTAGCTGGTTATTGCACCGAGATTAACGTGACACTTATGGCCGATGGCGGCGTTGAAGTTATCGATAACGGTCGCGGAATTCCTGTAGATATTCACCCAGTAGAAAAAAAGCCAGCGTTAGAAGTTGTTCTTACAGTTTTACACGCAGGTGGAAAATTTGGCGACGGCGGGTACTCAGTATCAGGTGGTTTACACGGCGTAGGTATCTCTGTTGTGAATGCACTCAGTACTGATCTATCAGTAATCGTGCAACGTGATGGAAATTTTTGGTATCAAGATTACAAACTAGGCGTTCCAACTGCACCAGTTAAAAAAGGTGACACTTCCACGACAACCGGAACAACAATTAGATTTTGGCCATCACAAGAAATCTTTGAAACAACTGATTTCTCTTTTGAAATTTTATCAACACGTTTCCGTGAAATGGCCTTTCTTAACAAAGGTTTAATTCTTACTCTTACCGATGCTCGTGCAGGACACGTAGATGAAAAAGGCGAGCAGTTAACTGTCCGTTACCAATACGAAGGCGGAATCTCGGATTTCGTAAAACACTTAAATTCAACGCGCGGTGAAACTCACAAATCAATTATCTCTTTTTCCTCTGAAGATAAGAAAAGCAAGATTGCCATTGAAGTTTCCATGCAATGGAACGCCGGTTTTAGCGAATCTGTTTATACATTTGCTAACACAATTCACACACACGAAGGTGGAGCACACGAAGAAGGTTTCCGTACCGCGCTCACTTCAGTTGTTAATAAGTTTGGCGAAGAAGCTGGCTTTATTCGCAAGAAGGAAGATCGCCTTACTGGTGATGATGTGCGCGAAGGTTTAACGGCAATTGTTTCGCTTAAATTAGTTGACCCACAATTTGAAGGCCAAACTAAAACAAAACTTGGAAACACAGCAGCAAAAACTTTTACACAAAAAGTTGTCAACGAAGAGTTAACAACATGGTTTGAACAAAACCCTGCTGAAGGTAAAGAGATTGTCCGCAAAAGTATCGATGCTGCTGCAGCCCGTGTTGCCGCACGTAAAGCCCGTGATTTAAGCCGTAATCGCAAAGGGCTTCTTGAAGGTCGCGGTATGCCAGGAAAGTTAGCGGATTGTCAGTGGACTGATCCAGCTAAGTGCGAGCTTTATATTGTTGAGGGAGATTCTGCGGGCGGTTCTACTAAGGGCGGTCGCGATTCACGTAACCAAGCAGTTTTGCCAATTCGTGGAAAGATTTTAAATGTTGAAAAGGCGCGCATTGATCGTGTCTTGCAGAACAATGAAGTACAAGCGTTAATTACTGCACTTGGCACCGGCGTACATGATGATTTCGATATCGAAAAACTTCGTTATCACAAGATTATTTTGATGGCCGATGCTGATGTTGATGGTCAACACATCCGCACACTTTTACTCACTTTGTTATTCCGCTTCATGCGCCCACTGATTGAAAACGGCTTTGTTTATTTCGCACAACCACCTCTATACAAATTGAAGTGGGGCGGCAAAGAACCCGTTCAATATGCATTCAGCGACCGTGAACGCGATGGCATGATTGAAATTGGTTTAGCTGCCGGCAAGCGTCTACCTAAAGACGATGGAATTCAACGCTTTAAAGGTTTAGGTGAAATGCCTGCTAAGGAACTATGGGACACAACAATGGACCCAGAACACCGTGTATTAATCCGTGTAACGCTAGATGATGCTGCAGCTGCTGATGATTTGTTCTCAGTGCTCATGGGTGAAGATGTAGAAAAGCGCCGTGCGTTTATTCAGCGCAACGCTAAAGACGTTAGGTTCCTGGATATCTAATGGATGAATTAAACCCAAAAGGTCTTGAGTCTTTCGACAAGATTGAAACCGTTGATCTTCAAGTTGAGATGGCGCGTTCATATCTTGACTATGCAATGTCAGTTATTGTTGGACGTGCGTTGCCAGATATTCGCGATGGGTTAAAACCAGTTCACCGTCGTGTTTTGTATGCAATGTACGACGCGGGGTATCGCCCAGATAAGGGTTATTACAAATCTTCTCGCATCGTTGGTGATGTCATGGGTAATTACCACCCACACGGTGACACTGCGATTTATGACTCTGTAGTTCGCCTTGCCCAGCACTGGTCTTTGCGTTATTTGCTCATCGATGGAAATGGAAACTTCGGTTCCCCCGGCAACGATCCAGCTGCTGCGATGCGTTATACCGAAGCGCGTTTATCTCCTATTGCAATGGAGATGATGCGCGATATCGATGAAGACACAGTTGATTTTGTTCCTAACTACGACGGTCGCTCACAAGAGCCAACTGTTTTACCTTCCAGACTGCCTAACCTGCTGGTTAATGGCAGCGCCGGTATAGCAGTTGGTATGGCTACAAATATTCCCCCACACAACCTTCGCGAAATCGTCGAAGCGGTTATTTTTGCACTTGAACATCCAGAGATGAAACAAGATGAACTACTCAACAAGTTTCTAACAATTGTTAAAGGTCCTGATTTTCCTACCAAGGCTTTAATTGTTGGTCGCGGTGGAATTGAAGATGCTTATCGCACTGGCCGTGGATCAATCACAATGCGCGCAGTTGTTCAGGTAGAAGAGATCAACAAGCGAACATGCCTAGTTATTAGCGAACTTCCATATCAAGTTAACCCAGATAACTTGGCGTTAAAGATTGCCGAACTTGTTAAAGATGGAAAAATTAAAGGAATCGCAGATGTGCGCGATGAAGGTAACGAGCGCTTAGGTCAGCGTTTAGTTATTGTTTTACAAACAAGTGCGATTCCTAAAGTGGTTCTCAATAACCTTTACAAACAAACACAGTTACAAGACACATTTGGCGCCAACATGTTGGCTTTGGTTGATGGCGTGCCTCGCACGCTGCGTCTTGACGAATTCATCCGTTATTACATCGACCACCAAATTGAAGTTATTGTCCGTCGTACGAAGTTCCGTTTGTCAGAAAAAGAAAAACGCGCACATATTTTGCAGGGTTATCTCAAAGCACTCGATGCTCTTGATGCAGTTATCGCCTTAATCCGCGCATCCACAACGCCCGAAGAAGCACGTACCGGGTTGATGAAACTTCTGGATGTTGATGAAATTCAAGCTAACGCTATTTTGGATATGCAGCTGCGCCGTATTGCAGCCCTTGAGCGCCAGAAGATTAACGACGAATATGACGCGTTAATGGCTGACATTGTTGAACTTAACGCGATCCTTGTTAGCCCCCAAAAACAGCGTGACATTGTTAAAACTGAACTAACTGATTTAGTTGCAAAGTATGGCGACGATCGCCGTACACAAATTGTTGCTAGCGAAGGTGATTTCAGTGCCGAAGATTTAATTCCTGATCAAGATGTAGTTGTAACAATTACACGTGGCGGTTATTCAAAGCGCACCATGGCAGATCTTTATCGATCACAACGCCGTGGTGGTCGTGGAGTAAAAGGCGCTGCACTAAAAGAAGATGATGTTGTAGATCATTTCTTTGTTGCATCCACACATGACTGGTTGTTGTTCTTCACAAATCAAGGCCGCGTATATCGCGCCAAGGTTCACGAACTTCCAGATGCTGGCCGCGATGCGCGTGGACAACACGTAGCTAACTTGATGGCATTTAAGCCTGAAGAGAAAATCGCTGAAGTTTTATCACTGAAGGATTACACAATCTCACCATTCTTAGTTCTTGCAACGAAGAAGGGTTTAATTAAGAAAACTCCACTCGTTGAATTTGATTCACCACGTACCGGTGGCTTGATTGCAATCTCATTAAAACCAGGGGACGAAGTTGTTGGTGCATCACTAGTTAATGCCGATGATGAACTTCTATTAGTTTCAACCAAAGGAATGTCACTTCGCTTTACTGCCGACGATGATTCTCTTCGCCCAATGGGCCGATCAACTAGCGGTGTTATCGGAATGAAGTTCCGCGCAGAAGATTCACTACTAACAATGGCGCGAGTAAATTCAGAATTAACAGCCAACTCATTTGTATTTACTGCAACCGATGCTGGCTACGGCAAAAAAACTCCTTTGGATGAATATCGCTTACAAGGCCGAGGCGGAATTGGAATCAAAGCTGCAAAGATCGATGAAAATTCCAGAGGCTCATTAGTCAGCGCTCTTGTGCTGCGCGATGAGGATGAAGTCCTTGCAATTACATCTGCCGGCACCGTTATGCGCACACCAGCGGCCGAAGTACGCCAAACAGGGCGCGATTCAATGGGTGTACGCCTAGTAAACCTAGATGAGGGCGTTGTTTTGGTCTCGGTGACCAAGAACAGCGAAGATGAGATTTCCCCGAAAAGTTAGTATGGTTCGGCTCTGAGTTAAGCACCTGACCTCCATTTTGGGAGTTAGAGAAGTTCAAGGTAACCTTGCGCTTCTGCAATCGAGATTCATCTTTGTTGCGGGCCTATAGCTCAGCCTGGTTAGAGCGCTTCCCTGATAAGGAAGAGGTCGATGGTTCGAGT
>WLQG01000054.1 GCA_009698445.1 Actinomycetota bacterium | reverse complement strand
TAGGGCTATGAACTCAACCACAGAGGCTAAGAAAAAATGGCGGAGGGCGTGGGATTTGAACCCACGAAACTTTCGTTTGCCGGTTTTCAAGACCGGTGCACTCGGCCGCTATGCGAGCCCTCCGTGGGAGAGATTACCTGAATATCGCTCTAGCCGAAAATCGGCGGAAAATTAAGCGGGAAGCTCTAACAACTTCTCGATAACCATTGCAACGCCATCGCTGTGGTGTGAAGGCGCTACATCTTTTGCATATTTAATCCCATCTGCATGTCCATCGGCCATCGCAAATGATCTGCCGCACCATGCAAGCATTGGAAAGTCATTGGGATTATCACCAAATGAAACACAATCAGCAGCATCAATTCCAAGGCGTCCAGCCACTTTTGCAAGAGTTGTTCCTTTTGAAATTCCTAACGCTGAAATTTCAAGTAAGGATTCATCGGCGTTTGAATGTGTAACTGTAACTAAACCATCAAGTTCTCGTAATGCAACTTCTAGCATTTGGTCCGAAGTTAGTTCGCCACCACTGCAACGCGCTAACATTTTAAAGACCGGTCCTTTTGCCACATCTTCGATGCGATCTACACCAACATTATCTAAACCAATATCCCAGCGTGGTATGTATGATTTTTCGCGGTGGTAATAACTATGAGTTTCAATTGCAAAAGAGATTGTTGGTATAGCTGCACGCATTCTGCGGGCAACTTCTATTTGGTCTGGCATTGAAATCATCCACTCTTCAGTTACCTTACTGTTTTGTAAGTCGTAGAGCATTGCTCCATTTCCACAAATTGCGCCGCCAAAACCAAATGCATCACGAATTTCATTCATCCAACGAGGTGGTCGACCGGTAACAAAATAAATATGTATGCCCATATCTTTTGCTTTAGTAAAAGCATCTACTGTGCGCTGAGTAATTGTTCCATCATGCTGGACAATCGTTCCATCTAAATCTGTAGCAATTAATTTAGGGCGTTTACTCACACCAACTCAAATCGTTTTTTACCAAGAAATGGTTGTAGCGCTTTAGGAACATTCACGGTTCCATCGGCGTTTTGGTGATTCTCTAAAATCGCAACAATCATGCGGGGAATAGCCACTAGTGTTCCATTAAGTGTGGCAACTGCTTTTGTGCCTTCACCATCTTTGTAGCGGATATTGAGACGGCGAGCTTGAAACTCTGTGCAGTTAGATGTGCTTGTAACTTCGCGATAAGCGTTTTGTGTAGGAATCCAAGCTTCGCAATCGAATTTGCGGTTGGCACTTGATCCCAAATCACCTGATGCCACATCAATTACGCGGTAAGGGATTTCCATGGCATCAAGGAAATCTTTTTCCCACTGCAAAATTCGAGCATGTTCTTCTTTAGCTTGGTCTGGGTGACAGAAAGAAAACATTTCGACTTTATCAAATTGATGCACGCGGATAATTCCACGCGTATCTTTGCCGTAGGTTCCAGCTTCGCGTCTAAAGCATGATGAATAACCGGCATAGCGCATAGGAAGTTTGTCCCCTGATAAAACTTCATCCATGTGCATCGCAGCTAAAGGAACTTCAGAAGTTCCCACTAAATAGACATCATCTTTTTCAATTCGGTAAACATTTTCAGCAGCTTGACCAAGGAAACCTGTTCCTTCCATTGCTGCAGGATTTACCAGCACTGGTGGAATTACAGGAACGAAGCCAGCGCTTACTGCAGATTGGATTGCGTAGTTAACTAATGCAAACTCTAAAAGCGCACCAGATCCGGTTAAGTAATATGAGCGAGAACCAGCAACTTTCGCACCGCGTTCAGTATCAATTGCCCCAAGTAACTTGCCTAGTTCAACGTGATCTTTTGGTTCAAAATCAAATTCGCGTGGTGTTCCAATATGTTCTAGAACAACAAAATCTGCTTCTCCGCCAATTGGTGCAGCTGGGTCAAGAATATTTGAAAGCTTCATAACAAGTTGCTTTGTGTGCTCTTCGGCTTCTGCGCGCTTTGTATCTGCTTCTTTTACGCTGGTTGCCAAAGTTTTAGCGTTTTCAAGTAAAGCCGCTTTTTCATCACCTTTTGCCGCACCAACTGATTTAGATAATGTGTTTTGTTCAGCACGAAGTTTTTCAAACTTTTCAATTGCAACTCGGCGAGTTTCGTCGGAGGCGATGACTTGATCAACAATCGATTCATCTTCGCCGCGGCCCTTTTGAGATGCCTTAACTACATCCGGGTTCTCGCGGATAAATTTAAGGTCAATCATTTGCCAGCCTTTTCTCGTGGATATGAACCAAGGAAGCGAATATCTTCACAGATAGCTCGCAACGCTTCGACCGTCTCCTTAACTGGAGCATCATTTACGTGGCCCTCGGCATCAATAATGAAATGGTAATGGCCAAGTTCTAGACCGGTTGGACGTGACTGAATAAAAGTTAAGTTCACGTCGCGTTTTGCAAACTCAGTCAAAATATCGAGCAGGGCGCCCGCGTGATCCATGCCGATAAAGACTGCAAGTGATGTGCGGTCAAAGCCGGTTGCCTTGGGTGGAGTTGCTGGCTTTGACACTAAAACGAAGCGGGTGATTGCTCCAACGATGTCACCGATGTTATCTGCGATAACTGTTAGTCCGTAATGAGCTGCAGCAACGGGTGCTGCAATTGCTGCGTCAAATTCACCTCGACCAATTGCTTCGGCGGCTGCTGCAGTTGATGCAGTTGCAATCAGTTCGGCATCTGGATAATTCTTTGCAATATAAGCACGGCATTGGGCTTCAGCATGTGGGTGCGTTGCGATGCGGCGAATATCTACAGTGTCGCGTTTTGCCATTAATGCAAATGAAATTGGCAATGTAACTTCGCCGACGATTGATAGTGGAGATCCTGTAGCAAGCTCATCAAGAGTGCGGGCAACAACACCTTCAACTGAGTTTTCAATTGGAACTAAAGCGAAATGTGCTTTTCCTACACGAACAGCATCTAGAGCCGCAGTTACGTTGGCGTACGGAATAAGTGAATCATTGGAAGAAGTGATCTTTTTTAGAGCAGCTTCGGTGAATGTTCCTTTTGGACCTAAATACGCATATGTGCTCACTGACTAATGATACCCGAGCACCTTGCGTGCATATGACGGGTTATTAGTAATGAGGACCTCAACACCGTTTTCTAAGCAAAAGCGCATATCGTCGCCATCATCAACGGTCCAGACATATAAAGGCTTGCTTTGATGGGTCATCTCTGGATTTGAGCGTAGGTATTCCACACTCGGTCCAAGAATTGGCGCCGACGTGAATCGTTGCATCATGTAATTAAATCTGTCTTCCAATAGCGCCACAGTTTTTTGTTGTGGATTGATTTTTCGAATGTTTTCAATCGCAAGCCAAGAAAATGACATAAGAACTATTTCTGTCTCCAATTTTTCTTCGTCTAAGAGTCCCAGAACTTTCTTTTCAACCAAACTGCCTTGTGGTACTGGGTGTTTTGTTTCAATTGCTAACTCTTTTTTATTGTCTCGCGCAAGTTCTAATAATTCTTCTAACAAAGTTGCTTGCGGATAATGCTGCTTGATTTCTGGATACGTCATCTCGGCAATTCGGCCTGCATATCCTGCTGTGCGCTTCATGTCTGCGTCATGCCACAAAAGCATCTGGTTATCTTTGGTCAGGCGTACATCGCACTCCATGCCATCGGCGCCCTGATCAACTGCGGCTTTATAGGCATCCATTGTCATCTCTGGGAAATCTATGGAAGCTCCGCGGTGGGCATATATTTTCATGATTAAAGATTAACAGGGGTTAGGCTTATGCCCATGAGCGCGATTTATTTCCAGAGCAGTGCGCGCTCAGCCGACGGTTTACATCGCAGTGGCAATGAAGATTCCGCACTTGTTTCTGGTCGCCTGATTGCTGTTGCAGATGGAATGGGTGGTCATGCAGGTGGTGAAGTTGCATCACGAATTGCAATTCAAACTTTGCAAAAATTAGGTCCGGTATTAACTAACTCTGACATCGATTCAGACTCTGTTGAAGATTTATTGCTTAACTCTCTTTTTACAATTGATTCTGAAATTAATGAGTATGCCGAAGAGTTAATTGAAGTTCGTGGAATGGGAACAACGCTTACCGCTTTGTTGGTTGTGGGAAACAATGTTGCTTTATTGCATGTTGGCGACTCACGCTGTTATCGACTACGGGCAAATAATCTAGAGCAGTTGAGCAATGACCACACAGTTATTCAAGAGCTCTTAGATCAAGGTGCAATATCTCAATCTGATGTTGCCGATCACCCACAACGCTCTGTTCTAACGCAAGCGCTTATGGGTCAAGGAACTGTTGTTCCGGTTCTGCAGGTGTACGAAGTAAAGGAAAAAGATCGCTTTTTGCTATGTAGTGATGGTTTATCCAGCGTTTTAACCACTAAAGAGATTAAATCTTTACTGAAGAAATCAGATAGGGATGAAGCGGTTAAAGCTCTCGTGGATGCCACATATATCAATGGCGCACCTGATAATGTCACTGTAATTGTTGCCGACATAACTGGCGATGAAATAAAAACTCAACAGGTCTTAGGAGCGGCGCAATGATTAACTCGCTCTTTGGTGGACGCTACAAACTTGGCGAAATGATCGGTACTGGCGGCATGGCAGATGTTTATGTTGCCGAAGACACCCGACTTGCCCGCCAAGTCGCAGTAAAAGTTTTGCGCAGCGACTTAGCGCGCGATCCTTCTTTTGTTGCCCGCTTTAGAAAAGAAGCATTTGCTGCCGCTGGTTTAAATCACCCGGGCATTGTTGCTGTTTATGATTCAGGTGAAGAACCTGCGCCGTACATAGTTATGGAGCTTGTATCTGGCCAAACGTTGCGGGACCTAATTCATAAAGGTGAACGTGTCCCACTCAAGCGCGCACTAGAAATCGGCGAAGGTATTTTGGCTGCGCTGGAATATTCACATGAACGCGGAATTGTTCACCGCGATATCAAACCTGCAAACATCATGATCACAAATCATGGCGATGTAAAGGTGATGGATTTTGGAATTGCCCGTGCGTTAGCTGATCTTGGTGCAACATTAACAAGCACATGGAACATTGTTGGTACTGCGCAATATTTATCACCCGAACAAGCATTGGGTGAAGTTGCAGATTTACGAAGTGATATTTACTCCACGGGCTGTTTGTTATACGAAGTATTAACAGGCAAGCCCCCATATACTGGGGATACTCCAGTTTCTATCGCATACCAACATGTATCAGGTGTTCTTGTAGCCCCAAGTAAAATCCAACCTGATCTGCCTGAAGGCGTTGATGTTCTTCTTGCTGTTGCTTTAGCTAAAAAGCCTGAAGACCGCTACCAATCTGCCGGATTAATGTTTGATGATTTACTTAAAATTGGTACTGGCCAAGCGCTTACAACAACTATTCCAAAAGTTAAGATTTCCCGTCGTAAAGTTCTAATTGCTGCTTTAAGTTCAGTTGCCGCAATTGGTCTCATTGGTGCAGGGCTTCTTGCTACACGGCCTGCAGGAAATTCAAATAACATGCCTCAAATCCCTAATGTTGTTGGGTTAACTCAGGCTGATGCACAAGCGCTGTTAAAGGATTATGTGGTTACGGTTCAACGTGCCCACGATTCACGAATTCCGTTGGATCGTGTTGCTAGCCAAATTCCACTTGCCACAACATCCGCGCAAAAAGGATCTGGCGTTGTACTAACTATTTCTGATGGCCCGGGCGATGCGGTAGTTCCTGCAGATTTAGTAGGTATGTCATTGATAGATGCACGTGCTGCGCTAACGGCAGTTGGTTTGCTTGTTTCGCGAACTGAAGCGTTGCCTTCTGATGAAGCCCTTGGAACAGTATTGAAAGTTACGCCAGAACCGGGTTCAACTATTACTGCTGGTAGTGGCGTTGTCTTACAAATTGCAAGCGGACAGGTTGTTGTTCCTGTACTTATTGGTGTTGATGCTATTCAAGCCAGAACGTTACTCGTTCAAGCTGGATTCTTAGTTAATGCAATCGAAGCTTACGATGCAACCCAACCAGTTGGAATTGTTATTCGCCAAGCACCAGATGCCGGTACAACACAGACAATTGGTAAATCAGTAACAATTACAATTAATAAAGCGCCTTAAGCGCGCATACCAATAACTGGTGATAAACCAACTGCTTTAGCTTTTGCATTCTTATCACCACATACTGTTAACCAGTTTGCCAACATTTGATGTCCGTGTTCTGTCAGCACTGATTCTGGATGAAATTGAACGCCTTCGATAGGTAATGTGCGATGGCGCATTGACATCACAATTCCTGATTCTGTTGAACCGGTAATTTCTAAATCTGCACCAACTGTGTCACGTTCTACGCACAATGAGTGATAACGCGTTGCAATAAATGGTGAAGGAAGATCTTGCAGTACGCCCTGTTGTTGGTGGTGGACTTCAGATGTTTTTCCATGAAGAAGTTCAGGGGCGCGCGAAACTGTTGCGCCAAATGCAACACCAATTGCTTGGTGACCTAAACACACACCAAAGAGTGGAATTTTTTTCTCTGCACAAAACTTAATCATTGCAACACTCACGCCAGCTTTTTCTGGAATTCCAGGTCCTGGAGAAATGAGTACGCCGTCATAGTTAGCGGCATCCGCGGCTTCCACGGCATCGTTTCGAACAACCGTGCACTCCGCGCCAAGCTGCTGCAGATATTGCACCAAGTTAAAGACGAAGGAGTCGTAATTATCGACGACGAGGATTCTGGTGGCCATAGGAGCATTCTGGCTCATGGTGTATCTTTCGTGTATGCCTAAATCAAAGCTCCGTAAGAAAGTTGCCGAAGCGCGCGCTCATAATCAGGAAGTTGTAGTTGAAACTCCTCATGCGCCCCTAGAGAGCCCAAAGTGGCTAGCCCCAACGATGGTTGCAGGCTTCTTGATCGGACTTTTCTGGATTGTCACCTTCTACGTCACACAGACCGCCTATCCAATCCCAGGTATCGGTGCGTGGAACATGATTATCGGCTTTAGCTTTATTGGTGTGGGCTTTTCACTCGCCACTAGATGGCGCTAACACCTTCTTAATTACACGGGTGTAATTCAATCCACATTGTGGGTAAAGGTTGTGGATAACTTCTTATCTTTTGTTGAGGATTAATTGGGCGCTTATTAATCCACCAATTAACCCACCGAGGTGAGCTTTCCAATCAACTCCCCCAAGAGCGAAACCAATAACAAAGTTAATAACGATGATTACATAGATCGAACGCGTATCTGCACCGATTCTTTTTCCAACGATTGCTAGCGCTCCAAATAAACCAAAGATCGCTCCCGATGCGCCGACTGATTGTCCATAGATGGGTGCGAAGTACGCAGAAGTAAGTGAGCCAGTTAAAAGAGAAACAAAAAATATAATTAGAACTTTGTTCTTACCAAATGCTGCTTCGAGTGGATTGCCCAAAACCATGAGTGCATACATATTAAAACCTAGATGCATTAATCCTCCGTGGACTAATGCCACGGTAAACAAGCGATACCACTGATGGTTTATTTGTAAGGCTTGGAAGCTAGGTAGATATGTTAAATCACGGAAATGTGGGTAAACCATTCCAACAAGATATGCACCGCAGATTAATGCGATTAGAGAATAAGTAGCAGAACGCTTAAGCAACGGTAACGCTGTTGATTGTTATTGGTGTTGCTGGCTTATCTTGCGCACCAGTTTTTGCTTTAGCAATGGCATCAACTACTGCCTGGCTAGCAGAATCCTTTACTTCACCGAAGATTGAGTGTTTGCGGTTAAGCCATGTTGTTGGTGCAACAGTAATAAAGAACTGTGAACCATTTGTTCCTGGACCAGAGTTGGCCATTGCAAGAATGTATGGGCGATCAAAAACTAACTCTCCGTGAAATTCATCTGCGAAACGGTAACCAGGTCCACCAGTTCCTTGACCAAGTGGATCTCCACCTTGAATCATGAATCCGTCGATGACGCGGTGAAAGATTGTTCCGTCATAAAGATTTGCAGTTGATTTATTTCCAGTGCGTGGATCAGTCCACTCTTTTGCGCCAGTTGCTAACTCAACAAAGTTTGCAACAGTCTTTGGTGCATGGTTAGGAAATAGCTCGATGATGATGTCACCGAGTGATGTATGGAGCGTGGCTGTAGTAGTCATAACGTGGAGACCAGGGGAATCGAACCCCTAACCCCCGCCTTGCAAAGGCGGTGCTCTACCAATTGAGCTAGGTCCCCGTTTGAGAGCGGGGTGGGCCTAGATGGACTCGAACCATC
>WLQG01000053.1 GCA_009698445.1 Actinomycetota bacterium | reverse complement strand
ATGTCGCGATCACTTAGTAGCACGCGCAGAACCCTATCTCGCTTTGTCGGGCTAATAGGGCAGCGAAATACGCTCGTCAGGGTTGCATAAGTTACTGGTCAGTAGCATTATTTGCCCATGAGCCATTACACCGCCAACCTGCGCGATATTGAATTCTGCCTCTTTGATCTTTTGGGGCGTGAAAAAGTAATGGGTACTTCTTTGTACTCAGATGTTGATCGCGATACTGCAATGGGCATGTTGGAAGAGATGAAGCGTTTGTGTGAAAACGATCTTGCCGAATCTTTTGTTGAGGGCGACCGTGTTGGCGCAGTTCTCAATAAAGAAACTGGAAATGTAAATTTGCCAGCATCTTTTATTAAATCCTACAAAGCATATGTTGATGGCGAATGGTGGCGTTTAGATGCACCAGTAGAACTAGGTGGAATGAAAGTTCCGCCTTCAGTGCGTTGGGCAATTGCTGAAATGGTTTTAGGTTCAAATCCTGGAGTTCACCTCTATGCCTCAGGTTATTCCTTTGCTCAAGTTGCTTATGTGCTTGGAACGCCAGAACAAAAGAAAATTGCAAAACACATGGTTGAAAAGCATTGGGGTGCAACGATGCAGCTGACTGAACCAGATGCTGGTTCAGATGTTGGTGCTGGTCGCAGTAAAGCTGTGGCGCAACCTGATGGAACATGGCACATCACTGGATCAAAGCGTTACATAACTTCTGGTGATGCCGATTTCTATGACAATGTCATGCACTTTGTTCTTGCTCGCCGTGAAGGTGGTGGCCCAGGAACTAAAGGTCTTTCATTATTCTTAATCCCAAAATTTATGTTTGATTTTGAAACAGGTGAACTTGGAAAGCGCAATGGAGTGTTCATCACTGCACTTGAAGACAAAATGGGGCTAAACATTTCCGCCACATGCGAAGTTAAATTGGGTGAGCACGAACCGGCAGTTGGTTATCTATTGGGTGAAGTGCATGAAGGTATTGCGCAGATGTTTAAAGTTATTGAGTTTGCCCGCATGATGGTTGGAACTAAAGCAATCGCAACGTTATCTGCTGGGTATCAACAAGCTCTGTCCTATGCCAAAGAGCGTGTGCAGGGTGGGGATATGAAAGTAATGAATGACAAAGCCTCACCGCGTGTCACCATTATTAAGCACCCAGATGTGCGCCGTTCTTTGATGGTTCAAAAGTCATATAGCGAAGGCATGCGCGCGCTAGTGCTTTATACCGCCTCTATCCAAGATGAGATTGAGTTGGCTGAAGTTGCTGGTGACAAAGATCGCGCTGCAGACATGATTGCACTCAATGATTTATTGCTTCCAGTTGTTAAAGGTTACGGTTCAGAAAAATCCTGGACGTTACTTGGTACTGAATCGCTACAAACATTTGGTGGTGCAGGTTTTACTCGCGACTGGCCACTTGAACAGTATGTGCGCGATGCCAAGATCGATACTTTGTATGAAGGAACAACCGCAATTCAAGGTCTTGATTTCTTTTTCCGCAAAATTGTTAAAGATGGTGGACGGGCAATTGGTTTACTTGCTAAAGAGATTGCAGCATTTGCAGAAGCAGGTGGGGCTAACGCAACTGAAAAGGTAGCGCTATTAAAAGCTCAGGCAGATCTCAATGCCATTATCGGTGTCTTGGTTGGTCATGCAATGGAATCACAAACTGATCCTGCAAAGATTTATGAAGTTGGTTTAAATACATCCCGTTGCTTAATGGCAGTTGGCGACATTATTACTTCATGGTTATTGCTGCGCCAAGCAGATATTGCAGTGGCAAAACTACCTACTGCTAGTGGAAAAGATAAAGATTTCTATACTGGCAAGATTGCAGCTGCGCAGTTCTTCATCAAGAACTACTTGCCTCATATCAGCGCAGATCGCGCAATTGTTGAAGCAACTGATGGATCCATCATGGAGATACCCGAAAGCGCCTTTTAAACCGCTATCCTTGCAGGATGCTTACGCGCTATAAAGGAGAAATCCTCACACTACTTGGCGCAGTCTTCTTTTCTTTTAATGGTGTCGTTGCCAAATTAGTTTTAACTTCTGGTCTTTCATCAATGCGTCTGACACAGGTGCGCTGCGGTGGGGCATTTATATTTCTCGGGGCTTACATGTTTCTGCGCCACCGCGATAAATTAAAAGCTAGAAGGGCTGAAATGCCACAGCTTTTTGCTTATGGAATCATTGGTTTTCTTGCTGTACAAGCGCTGTATTTCGTAGCTATCACTCGCTTGCATGTGAGCATCGGATTAATCCTTGAATTTACTGCACCAATCTGGATTGTGCTGTGGCTGCGATTTGTTAAGCGCAAGGTTGTTCCGCAGTTGATGTGGGTAGCAATCTTTTTAGCTTTCGGCGGTTTAGTGCTTATTGCCCAGGTTTGGAAAGGTAGAACGTTAGATCCCATCGGTGTTATTGCCGCGCTACTAGATGGAATCGTTTTGGCAGCGTTTTTCTTGCTGGGTGAAAAACTCACTGCTAAGCGCGATGTCGAATCGCTGATGGTTTACGGATTTGGTTTTGCTTCCCTAGGTTTAGCAATTGCTATGCCGTTATGGTCGTACCCAACGCAAATCTTTACGCAATCAATGAATCTGCAAGGTCGATTTGCTGCATACAACATGCCGGGGTGGGTGTTGATTGCGTGGGTAATAATTATGGGAACAATCGTTCCTTATCTTTTGGTGGTTAATGGCCTTAAACTTTTGTCGGCATCAACTAGCAGTGTTATGGGAATGGCCGAACCTGTAATAGCCGGAATTTTTGCTTGGATCTGGTTATCTGAAAAATGGAACTTCATTCAATTAGTTGGTGGAGTTACTGTAATTATCGGAATTATCTTGGCTGATAAAGCCCGATCTGCTGCGCATTAATTACGCGCCGAATACAACACCATCAGTTGGAGGCGCTTCGCGCTGTTGAGTCCAGTCTTGTCCGCCGCCAGGATTTTGTGGCATGTCATAGAAGCGTGCATAGTGCAGTTGGGCAGAGACTGTGATTGTTCGCGTTGGTCCGTTACGGTGCTTAGCAACAATGAGATCTGCTTCACCAGTTCGGTTTTGTGAGTCATACATATCATCGCGGTGTAGCAAGATAACTACGTCAGCATCTTGTTCGATAGAACCTGATTCACGAAGATCTGAAAGCATTGGTTTTTTATCACTGCGCTGTTCAGGTGAACGATTGAGCTGAGAGATAGCAATTACAGGGATATTGAGCTCTTTTGCCATTAACTTTAAGTGACGAGAGAACTCGGATACTTCCTGCTGACGGTTTTCAACGCGCTTACCCGATGACATCAACTGTAGGTAGTCAATAACAATGAGCTTTAAATCATGACGCTGCTTAAGGCGACGGGCCTTTGCGCGAATTTCCATCATAGAAAGGTTAGGTGAATCATCAATAAATAAAGGTGCTTCAGAGATTTCACCCATACGACGTGCAAGGCGTGACCATTCATCATCAGATAATGTGCCGGCGCGAATATTATTTAAACCAACGCGTGCTTCAGCTGACAACATACGCATTGTGATTTCAGATTTAGACATTTCAAGAGAGAAGATAACTGCGGCTTGGCCTTCGTGAATTGATGCATGGCGGGCGATATCAAGGCCTAACGTTGATTTACCAACAGCAGGACGCGCAGCCAAAATAATCATGTTACCTGGATGGAAACCATGAGTAAGCGCATCAAGATCTTTAAATCCGCTCTTAACACCTTCGATACCAACACCTTTAGAAATCGCTTCAATCTCATCGAGTGCTTGTGGAAGCAAAGTAGAAAGTTGTACGTAATCTTCAGAAGCGCGGCGCTCGGTTACTGCATAGACCTCGGCCTGTGCTTGGTCAACCATGTCATCGACTTCACCTTCGGCTGTATAACCAAGTTGAACAATCTTTGTACCAGCTTCGACTAAGCGGCGCATGATTGCATGTTCGCGAACAATCTTTGCGTAGTAACCAGCGTTTGCAGCTGTTGGTACAGATGAAATTAATGTATGTAAATATGGTGCACCGCCAGCACGTGCAATGTCTCCGCGCTTTGTAAGTTCGGATGAAACGGTAACTGCATCAACAGGTTCACCGCGACCATATAAATCAATAACTGCGTCATAAATTAATTCATGTGCAGGACGATAGAAATCGCGATCACGAATAATTTCGATGACATCTGCAATTGCATCTTTAGATAACAACATTCCACCGAGAACAGATTGTTCTGCGATTAAATCTTGTGGTGGGGTGCGTTCGAAATCTGTACCAATAGATGAAACGTTGGTATCTCGCGCTGGGCGATTATTTGGAAGTTCAGCGATGCTCACGCGTATAACCTCCCATTAGCCACTGACAAGTGAATTCCTTGTAGGCGTAACTTAGGCGTGCACCCCTATCGCACGCGAGAATCGTTGCAGTTCGCTGGGGATAAAGCTGTGGGTAAGTGGGTGGATAAGCGTGTTTTCCTGTGCACAAAGCGGTGGATGAATTGTGTGTAACTCGCTCAGGGCTAACTCTCACCTGCAAAAGCGCAGGTCAGAGGGGTGAGTTTTTGCGGGGGGCTGTGTACAAAAGTATTTTGGTGCATCTTAAATCGTGAGATTTATAAACGGATGCGTCCATTTGTTGGATCAAATAACGGTTCTGCACAAATTGTTCCGGTGCGCCAGTTGCCAAAGAACTCAACATCAACCGTTGTCCCGACTTCGGTATTAGTAATTGGTAAATAGGCATAAGCAATGCCCTTATTAATTGTGTAACCCTGGCCGCCGGATTTAATGCGGCCAACAATTGTGTTGCCTATGCGAATAGGTTCAGATCCAAATGGAACACACGTAATGTCATCAAAAGTAATGGCTACAAGTTTGCGCTTTAAATTTGCTTGCGCCGCAATAGCTGCAGCTTTCCCGTGGAAGTTCTCTTTCTTGAGCGAGACCGCAAAACCTAAACCCGCTTCATACGGGTTGGTCTCTGTATTTATTTCACCAGCCCATGCGCGATAACCTTTTTCCAGGCGCAATGATTCGATTGCACGGTAACCACAGGCTTTAATGCCAAATGATTTACCGGCATCCATAATTTTTTCCCACAGAGCTAAGCCGTGGGCAACGGGTGCATAGATTTCCCAACCAAGTTCACCGACATAGGTAAGTCGGGTCGCACGTACTTTTATTCCGCCAATGGATATTTGTCGTGAATTCATAAATGGGAAAGCACTATGTGAAAGATCAGCATCGGTAAGTGATTGCAAAATCTCGCGAGTTTTTGGACCCATGATTGCAAAGCAGGCAAGTTCGCGAGTGATGTTAGTAATTTCAACATCTTCGTATGAATGCTCGCAGCGCATTTTTTCTAGCCAACCAAAGTCATGTACAGCAAATGCAGTACCAGTAACAATTAAGAATTCATTCTCTGCCGTTTGTGTAACGGTGTAATCAGATTCAATCCCAGCTTTTGAATTTAGGGCTTGGGTGTATGTTGTTTTACCAACGCCCTTAACCACGTTATTTGCACATACATAGTTAAGAAATTCTGCAGCACGTGGTCCACTAATGCGCGCCTTGGCAAAGCTAGATTCATCAAATAAGCCAGCGTTTTCGCGGGTTGCACGGTGTTCTACTTGCACAGCGCTAGACCAGTTTTTACCTAGCCAATCCTTTGGACGCAATGCATCATCGCCGATATTTGTGGAATAAAAGTTAACGCGCTCCCATGAAGCTTTTTCTCCAAATACCGCACCGTTTGCTTTATGCCATTCATAAACTGGAGACATAAATTTTGGTCGTGCAGATTCGCGTTCTTCACCTGGGTAATGAATGTCGTAGTACTGCTCGTAGTTTTCAGTAATGCGTTGCAAAGTAAAGTCAGGGGATTCATAGGATGAACCAAAGCGTTTGATATCCATGTGCCACAGATCCATTGTTGGTTCACCGGCAACAACCCATTCGGCAACTACTTTGCCAATGCCGCCAGCACCGGCGATTCCGTGCGCGCAAAAACCTGCAGCGACAAAGAAACCACCGACAGATGTTTCACCTAAGCAAAATTCGTTATCGGGTGTGAAACCTTCGGGGCCATTAATAAAGGATTTAATTCCAACTTCGGACATCTTTGGTACACGCTTTTGTGAAGCCTCGGCGATATCAGTAAAGCGATCCCAGTCTTCGGCTAACAGTGAGTTGTTAAAGTTTGCTGGGATATCGTCGATGTTGTTGTAATCAGCCGACCACGCCTTTGATGTGCGCTCGTATCCACCCATAAGCAATCCTGATACTTCTTGGCGGAAATAAATAAGGTTGTCGGGATCACGCAACGAAGGCAGCAATGGCGCATCGGCTGGCATAAAGTTTTCGGTAATTAAATATTGATGGCTCATAGGAACAATCGGTACGCGCACATTCACCATGCGCGCAATCTGCGGTGCATACATTCCGCCACAGTTAACAATGATCTCGCATTCAATCTCACCTTTATCGGTGACAACGCTGCTGACTCGACCATTCGTTGTTTTAATTTCAAGAACACGAGTATGAGTAAATATTTGAACGCCTTGTTTGCGCGCACCGGCAGCTAACGCCATCGCTAACTGCGAAGGATCAACTTGTCCGTCAGAGGCCATATAACAGGCGCCAACAACGCCTTCTAGATCAATGAGTGGGAAAAGGTTCTGTGCTTCTTGTGGCGAAATCTCTTTTAAATCTAAACCAAAAGTTTTAGCCCAACCGATTTGGCGGCGGATTTCCTGCATACGTTCAGGTGTTGATGCCAATTTGATACTGCCGCACTCGCGCCAACTCGGCGGCGTATCTGTAGCTTGTAGTTTTCGATATAAATCAACGGAGTGCATATTCATTAACGTCAACGTTGGATCTGCGCGCAGTTGGCCAACTAAGCCGGCGCTATGAAAAGTGGATCCACTGGTCAGTTCGTTGCGGTCAAGAAGAATGACATCTTTTTCGCCGAGTTCGGCTAAATGATAGGCAACCGAAGTTCCGCCCACGCCTCCACCAATGATGACGATTTTTGCTCGGGTAGGAACTACTGACACGGCCACATATGAAATGTATCCTGAATGCGTGCCCGATAACAGTCTCCTTGAGCAGGAGTTAGCGCCGCTTTTTAATAAAGTCGCGCTGCTAAAAAATCGCTCGTCCATTACCGAACTTTCCGGCGGTTTAACTAATCGAAACTTTCTTATAGAAACCCCGGTCGATAAATATGTGGCCCGCGTCTCAAGTAACTCGTCCTCGTTATTAGCTATTGATCGTGGCTCAGAGTTTATAAATACAACCATTGCGGGTAAGGGTGGTGTTGGAGCCGAGGTGTTGGATTACATACCTGGTGAAGGTTTATTGCTTATTTCCTATATCAGTGGAAAAACCTATGGCGCTCAAGATGTTGGCGCTAATTTGGGGCGCGTTGCTACAAGTTTGAAGGCTTTGCACTCGTTAGAGGCATTTGATCATGAGTTCAATATGTTTACTACACAGAAAAACTATTTAACAATTGTTCAAGACAATGGCTTCAGGATCCCTGATGGTTATTTAGATTTTGCGCCCATGGTCGCCCACATCAAAAAAGCGTTCGAGGTTTTATTCGAAGGTCTTGTGCCATGTAATAACGATTTGCTTCCCGGCAACTTCATCGATGATGGGCAGAAAATATGGCTTATTGACTATGAATATTCAGGAAATAACGATGCCTGCTTTGAGATTGGCAATGTATGGGCCGAAGCGTTTTTACCTTTGGAAGCACTCGAAGAGTTAGTAACTGCTTATTATGGAACTCACCGCCCTGACAAAGTTGCACGTGCGTGGTTATGGGCGTTGATGGCAAAGTATGGATGGACTTTGTGGGCATCAATTCAAGATTCAGTGAGTGAGATTGATTTTGATTTCTGGGAATGGGGAATGTCTAAATACGATTTAGCTCGCGCAGAATTTACAAGTGATTACTTTAAAAAAGCGTTGGTTGCTGTAACGAGTAAATAAAAAAGCCCGCCGCATAAGCGACGGGCCCTCTTATTATTGACTATTTATTCTGGGACTACAGAAACTGTAATCTTTGCAACAATGTTGTGGCCAAGTGAGACCTTTACATCGTGGTTACCAGTCTTCTTGATATGTCCGGCAGTCTTAATTGAGTGACGGTCGATATCTAGACCAACTGATGCCTTGATTGCTGCAGCAACATCTTTATCTGTTACTGAACCAAACAGAGCGCCCTTTGCGCCAACCTTTGCCTTAGCAACAACTGCTGCTGACTCAAGCTTGGTCTTGATCTCTTTTGCGTGGTCGATATCGCGGACTTCACGAGCTGACTTCGCACGGCGAATGCTCTGAATCTGCTTTTCTCCACCAAGTGACCATGCAATTGCATTTCCGCGAGGCAACAAGAAGTTGCGTGCGAAGCCATCTTT
>WLQG01000052.1 GCA_009698445.1 Actinomycetota bacterium | reverse complement strand
ATTCACGACACTCAACCCGATTACCAGAACTAAAGGAGAAATACCGTGGCAGCAACGATGTATCACGAAGAGGATGCAGATCTATCCATCATCCAGGGTCGCAAAGTCGCGATCATCGGTTACGGCTCACAGGGGCACGCACACGCACTTAACTTGCGCGATAGCGGCGTCGATGTTCGCGTCGGATTAAAAGAAGGTTCAGCATCTCGCGCGAAAGCAGAAGCTGAAGGTTTGCGAGTTGTATCAGTTGCCGATGCAGTAAAAGAAGCAACAGTGATCATGATTTTGGCACCTGACCATGTTCAGCGTCATATCTATACTGAATCAATTTTGCCTAACCTCAAAGATGGCGATGCGTTGTTCTTTGGTCATGGATTTAATATTCGCTTTGGTTATATCAAGCCAACTGCATCAGTTGATGTTTGCATGGTTGCACCTAAGGGCCCTGGTCACTTAGTGCGTCGTGAATATGCAGCAGGTCGCGGAGTTCCAGTAATCGTTGCAGTTGAACAAGATTCAACGGGTAGCGCTTGGCCGTTG
The DNA here is from genome assembly GCA_009698445.1 of Actinomycetota bacterium. GTDB lineage: Bacteria > Actinomycetota > Actinomycetes > Nanopelagicales > Nanopelagicaceae > Planktophila. The sequence continues at coordinate 8,315 of WLQG01000052.1, read as the reverse complement.
ACACTCTCATACGCCAAGGCAATCGGTGGATTACGTGCCGGTGGAATTCTGACAACATTTACTGAAGAAACTGAAACAGATCTTTTCGGTGAGCAGTCAGTTCTTTGTGGCGGTGCTTCACAGTTGGTTATGTACGGCTTTGAAACATTGACTGAAGCTGGTTACCAACCAGAAGTTGCATATTTTGAATGCTTACACGAACTTAAGCTCATCGTTGATTTGATGTACGAAGGTGGAATCGCAAAGCAGCGCTGGTCAGTATCTGACACAGCAGAATTTGGCGATTATGTTTCTGGTCCACGCGTTATTGATCCACACGTTAAGGAAAATATGAAAGCTGTTCTTGCTGATATTCAGAGTGGAGCATTTGCTAAGCGCTTTATTGATGATCAAGAAGCCGGAGCTCCTGAATTTAAGTCACTTCGCGCAAAGGGTGAGACTCACCCAATCGAGGCTGTTGGCCGTGAACTTCGCAAGATGTTTTCATGGATGAAGCAGTCAAAGGGCGATGACTATAAAGAGGGAAGCGCGGCGCGTGGCTAAACCTGTCGTACTAATCGCTGAAGAGCTAAGCCCTGCAACGCTTGAAGCACTTGGTCCAGATTTTCATGTCGTTAATTGTGACGGCGCAGATCGCGGACAGCTTCTAGCAGCGTTAGCTAAGGGAGTAGATGCCGTCTTGATTCGCTCTGCGACGAAGATGGATTCAGAAGCGATTGGTGCGGCAAAAGGTTTAAAAGTAATAGCCCGAGCTGGAGTTGGTTTAGATAACGTAGATATTCCTGCAGCAACTGCTGCCGGAGTTATGGTTGTTAATGCACCGACTTCTAACATCGTTAGTGCAGCAGAGCTTGCAATATCTTTATTGCTTGCATCTGCCCGATTTATTTCACCAGCCAACGCCGCACTTAGAAATGGAAAGTGGGCGCGCTCCAAATTCACTGGCGCTGAACTCTTTGAAAAGACTTTAGGAATCGTTGGTTTTGGACGCATCGGGCAATTAGTTGCTTCTCGCATGCAGGCATTTGGCATGAACGTTGTTGCTTATGATCCATATCTTCAACCAGCGCGTGCAGCTCAACTTGGTGTGAAGTTAGTAGATCTTGACGAACTATTGAAAACATCTGATTTCATCACTATCCACTTACCTAAAACAAAAGAGACTGCAAACCTCATTGGTGTTGAAGCGCTCAAGAAAGTTAAACCAGCGGTTCGTATCGTAAATGCAGCGCGTGGCGGAGTTCTTGATGAAGCCGCACTCTTTGATGCAATCACCGAAGGCCGGGTTGCTGGTGCTGGCCTTGATGTTTACGTTACTGAACCGTGCACTGATTCACCACTATTTGCACTTGATCAAGTTGTTGCAACTCCACACCTAGGTGCATCAACTGATGAGGCGCAAGAGCGTGCGGGGATTGCAGTCGCAGTTTCTGTGCGCAAAGCTTTAGCTGGCGAACTTGTTCCTGATGCAGTAAATGTAAAGGGCGGCATAATTCACGAAGATATTCGTCCATCGTTACCACTTGTAGAAAAAATGTCAGAGATTGCAACTGAGTTGCTAGGCGAACTGCCTGTAAACATCGATGTAACCGTTAAAGGTGAAATCGCAGCACATGATGGTTCAATTCTAGGAATTTCAGCGCTCAAAGGCGCGCTGCTAGCTGTAGGTGCAGAGGAAGTCACCTACGTTAATGCTCCAGGTCTTGCAACAGAGCGCGGAATGGTTTCGGCAGTAACTAATACAGCCGAGTGCCATGAGTATCGTTCCATGATTACTTTGCGTGCTACAACTGCCACAGGCAAGGCAATGTCTATCGAAGGCACCTTGATGGGCATCAAACAAACTCAAAAAATTGTTGGAATTGATTCGTTCCGCCTAGATCTTCCACCAACCGACAACATTCTTTTCATTCGTTACGTAGATCGTCCAGGCATTATCGGTATCGTTGGACAAACGTTAGGCGCAGCTAAAGTTAATATCGCAGCAATGCAGGTTGCTCGAAGTGAGGCTGGTGGCACAGCCCTAATGGCGTTAACTGTAGATTCACATGTCAGCGAAGATATCGTTGCAAGAGTTAAGAAGGATACTGACGCCGAGTTCGTTCGGTCAGTATTTTTGGTGGACTAATGAAAACTATTAACTTAGCTGTGATTGCTGGCGATGGAATTGGACCCGAGGTAGTCAATGAGGGTTTAAAAGTTCTCGATGTTGTAGCAAAGAAATACGATGTCACATTTGCGCGTACTTCGTACGACTTGGGTGCAGGTTTTTGGCATCGCACTGGTGAAGTTCTGCCTCAAGCTATTTTGGACGAGATTGCTACCAAGGATGTAATTTTGCTTGGCGCAGTTGGAGATCCAACAGTTCCAAGTGGCGTGTTAGAGCGTGGACTTTTGCTTAAGCTTCGTTTTGCTTTTGATCACTACATTAATCTTCGCCCTGCACGTTTAATGCCAGGAGTTACTGGACCACTCGCGACAAAAGCTCCTATTGATTTTGTTGTTGTGCGTGAAGGCACTGAAGGTCCATATGTTGGCGCCGGTGGCGTGCTTGCCGAAGGTACTGATGCAGAGATTGCAACTGAGGAAAGTTTGAATACTCGACGTGGAGCAGAGCGAGTTATTCGTGATGCATTTGAGCGCGCTTCAAAACGTGATCGTAAAAAACTGACTTTGGTGCACAAAAACAATGTGTTGACTCGCGCTGGTGGACTGTGGACTCGCACGTTTAATGAAGTTGCTAAGGAATACCCATCGGTTTCAACTGATTACCTACATGTAGATGCTGCGTCAATGTTTTTTGTTACTAACCCAGAGCGCTTTGATGTTGTTGTTACAGATAATCTTTTTGGCGATATCTTGACTGATATTGCTGCTGCAATCTGTGGTGGAATTGGATTAGCCGCGTCAGGCAATATCAACCCAACTGGCAAATTCCCTTCAATGTTTGAGCCTGTACATGGTTCAGCTCCAGATATTGCTGGTAAAAATATTGCAGACCCAACGGCGACAGTTATGTCAGTTGCCATGATGCTTGATCACTTAGGTTATAGCGATGCTGCACGTGATGTTGAGCGTGCAGTTGCCGCAGATTTATTGACTCGCGGAGATAAAAAACGAAGCACAAGTGAAGTGGGAGATGCGCTCGTCGCAGCGCTATAAACCATGAAGATCACACTTAATCCCAACGCCAAAGACGATGCAACACGTAACGCTCTTGTTGCTGAAGGTGGATTCGGTAAGTACTACACCGATCACATGGTTATTTGTGAGTGGAGTGAAAAAGATGGCTGGGGTGAACCAGAGTTAAAGCCTTACGGCCCACTTTCATTAGATCCTGCAACGGCAGTCTTTCATTATGGTCAGGAAATTTTTGAAGGAATGAAGGCTTATCGCCAACCAGATGGGTCAATTTCACTATTTCGCCCTGATGCAAATGCAAAACGTTTTGCTAACTCTGCCAAGCGATTGGCTCTTCCTGAAATGCCAGAGGATTTGTTTCTTGAAACAGTTGAAGCATTAGTTAAGCAAGATGCTGGTTGGGTGCCTGACAAAGTAGGCGAGTCTTTGTATATCCGCCCATTTATGATTGCAACCGAAGTAGGACTTGGAGTTCGCCCTACTAATAAAGCTGCATACATACTTATCGCTACTCCAGCTGGTGCTTACTTTGATCCATCAAAGGCGGTATCAGTATGGATTTCAACGGAGTATGTCCGTGCGGCTTTAGGCGGAACGGGAGAAGCTAAATGTGGCGGTAACTACGCTGCATCATTAGTTGCACAAAAGGCTGCAGCAAAAGAAGGTTGTGATCAAGTTGTTTGGATCGATGCAAAAGAGCGCAAGTGGGTTGAAGAGATGGGCGGCATGAACCTTTACTTTGTAAAGGGTAAAGGCGCAGATGCCACAGTAGTTACTCCTAAGCTGACCGGAACACTACTTCCAGGAATCACGCGAGATTCAATTTTATCTGTAGCCAAAGATCTCGGTTACAAAACTGAGGAAGTAATGTTGAGTATCGATGATTGGCGCGATGGCGTTTCATCTGGAGAAATTTCAGAGATTTTTGCATGTGGAACTGCAGCTGTGGTTTCACCAGTTGGTGTTGCAAAAAGCACAATGGGAACATGGGTAACTGGTGATGGACAACCTGGCGTAATCACGATGCAGATTCGCAATCACTTGTTAGCAATTCAGCACGGAACAACTGCTGATACACATAAATGGACGCACAAGGTCTGCTGATGCCAGTATCAGATGCATTTCACATTTACGACACCACTCTGCGTGATGGCGCTCAGCAAGAGGGATTAAATCTTTCGGTTCATGACAAGTTAGCCATTGCTCGCCACTTAGATGAACTGGGCGTTGGATTTATTGAAGGCGGATGGCCAGGAGCAAATCCCAAGGACACTGAGTTTTTTGCTCGCGCTAAGAAAGAATTAGTTTTAAAGAATGCAACTTTCGTAGCGTTTGGTGCTACTCGTCGCCCTAATGTTAAAGCTGCCGATGATGTTTTGCTTGGTGCACTACGAGATTCCGGTGCTCCCGCCGTTACCTTGGTTGCAAAGGCTTTTGACCGACACGTTGATTTAGCACTTAAGACAACGCTGGATGAAAATCTAGAGATGATCCGGGATTCAGTAAGTCACTTAATTTCTGAAGGCCAACGTGTTTTTCTAGATGCTGAGCACTTCTTTGATGGCTATCGCAACAACCGTGCATATGCACTAGAAGTTGTGCGCGTAGCAGCCGAAGCTGGGGCAGATGTCATCGCATTGTGCGATACCAACGGTGGCATGTTGCCTGACGAACTATCTCAAGTCGTTCATGATGTATTAACTGCCAGTTCTGCCCGCCTTGGAATTCATTGCCATAACGACACAGGATGCGCGGTAGCTAACTCAATGGCCGCAGTTGCCGCAGGTGCCACACATGTTCAAGGAACACTCAATGGTTATGGAGAGCGCACAGGAAATGCGGACCTAGTAACAATTATCGCCAACCTTGAATTAAAGAAGCATCAACTAGTTTTGCCAAAGAATGCATTGCGTGAAGCGTTTAGAATTTCACATGCAGTAGCTGAAGTTACAAACGTATCTTCAAGTGCGCGCCAGCCATACGTCGGTGTGTCAGCCTTTGCTCACAAAGCAGGCTTACATGCCAGTGCGATCAAGGTTGATCCATCCCTTTATCAACATGAAGATCCAGAATCTGTTGGAAACGATATGCGCATGTTGGTTTCTGACATGGCTGGCCGAGCTTCAATCGAATTGAAATCGCAAGAACTTGGCGTAGATCTGGGCGGAGACAAAGAACTTATTGGTCGCATCGTTGATCGCGTTAAAGAGATGGAATCTCGAGGATTTACTTTTGAGGCCGCCGATGCATCATTTGAACTACTTGTTCATGAAGAGATGAGCGGCAAGCGTCCATCTTTCTTTACTATCGATCACTGGTTAACAACTGTTGAACGCTCTGAAGATCAAAGCATCCTTACAAAGGCTGAAGTAAAAGTAACTGCGATGGGCAAGCAAATCTCGTGTTCTGGCACTGGTAACGGTCCAGTTAATGCTTTTGATAACGCGCTTCGTACTGGACTTAAAACTCTTTATCCAGAGTTAGAAGTTCTAGAGCTCACCGACTACAAGGTACGTATTCTTGAGGGACGTCTAGGTACTGGGGCTGTTACTCGCGTGCTGGTTGAAACCAGTGACGGCAAAGGGGAGTGGAACACTGTTGGTGTCCACGAAAACGTTATTGCCGCATCGGCTATGGCTTTAGAGGATGCCGTTACCTTCGGCCTTCTTCGTCAGGGACGCAAACCCGAGTAAAGTTAGCGCGTGAGCGATTCTTTTGAAAAGTTAATAGCTACTTTTCAACGCTATCTAGAAGTTGAACGCAATCTCTCTATTCACACAGTTCGGGCCTATATTGGTGATTTAGCCTCCCTTACCGAACATCTCGCAAATATTGGCTTAGATGATATTTCAAAGTTAGAACTTACACATTTGAGATCATGGTTAGCTAATCAACAAGTAAAAGGGGCATCGCGCACCACAATTTCAAGGCGTGCAGTGTCGGTACGCATATTTATCAAGTGGGCAGTTAAGAACAAATATTTAGAAAAAGATGTTGGCGCAACGCTTGCTACTCCAAAGGGCCATCGCACTTTGCCCGAAGTATTGGGTATCGATGATGCAAAAGTAGCGATGGATTCGATGGCAACGCGTGCGGCAGAGGAAGAGACGCCCATGTCATTACGAGATGTTGCAATGGTTGAGATGCTTTATGCATCCGGTGCACGTGTAGCGGAACTGTGTGGCTTAGATCTCGGAGACATCGATTACAACCGCCAGACAATTCAAGTGTTAGGAAAAGGAAATAAAGAGCGAGTAATTCCATTGGGCAATCCAGCGATGCGCGCTTTAAAGAAATGGCTGGATGAAGGTCGCCAAGAATTAGTGAATGAGAAATCTGAGAAAGCTGTTTTTCTTGGTGCGCGTGGAAAAAGAATTGATCAACGAGCTGTGCGTACAGTTGTTTACGAAGCCTTGTCTGCAATCGAGGGAATTGAGCGAATGGGTCCACATGCATTGCGTCATTCGGCAGCAACGCATTTACTTGAAGGCGGGGCGGATTTGCGAACAGTACAAGAAATACTAGGGCATGCATCTTTGGCAACTACACAGATCTATACCCACGTATCTACTGAACGCTTACAAAAAGCTTTTAAACAGGCGCACCCACGCGCATGAATAAATCAATTGTTGTTATTCCCACATATAACGAAATCGAAAGTATTGGTTCCTTACTTGATGAATTAGCAAAGCTCGACGTTGATGTTTTAGTAATCGATGATGGTTCACCAGATGGTACGGCGCAGATCTGTCGAGCCCATGGTGTTGAAGTTTTTGAGCGCGGAAATAAGCAAGGTTTCGGTAGCGCTTACCGCGCAGGTTTTTCCATGGCGCTGGATCGAGGATACGAAAACATTATTCAAATGGATGCTGATGGCTCTCATCAAGTCAGTGATTTAATCAAGATGATGGAGTGGATTGGATCTGCTGATTTATTGATTGGTTCACGGTGGGTTACAGATGGACAAATTGCCAACTGGAGTAATTTCCGGGTGTATCTTTCAAAAACGGCAAACACCTATGCCAATATTGTTTTATCGTTAGGTGTTGCCGATTCGACGGCTGGATTTCGAATCTATTCAAGTGAAATTTTAGCAAAGATGGATATTCAAACAATTGCAAGCAGGGGATACTGCTTTCAAATTGAGATGACTCGCAGAGCACTTGCGCGCGGGGCAACAATCGCTGAAATACCTATCACCTTTATTGAGAGAGAACATGGAGTCAGCAAGATGAGCTTTTCTATAGCTCTAGAATCCATGCTTCGCATCACCGCTTGGGGCCTTTTACGCATAATCGGGCGGTAGTTAGCACGCTCACGGCCGAGGTAAGATTTGCCCTGCACCAAATGAAGTAATTCAGTTGGTGACATCTCAGCACTGCCTGACCATCCGGTCGGTGAATCATCTCGGTCCGTTAAATCGGTAGATGACTTTCAGTGCGACGGGCCTAACAAATTGTTTGGCCAAAACCGAGCGGGTTTTTTTATTGTGCTGCGCACGTAAATAAACCTAAGAAGGAGTATGCCGTCATGGCAGTCGTAACAATGCGAGAACTTCTCGACAGCGGAGTCCACTTCGGACACCAGACTCGTCGATGGAATCCAAAGATGAAGCGCTTTATTTTCACAGAGCGCAATGGCATCTACATCATCGATATCCAGCAATCACTTGCCCTTATCGATAATGCATATGAGTTCGTTAAGGACACTGTTGCAAAGGGTGGACATGTTTTGTTCGTTGGAACGAAGAAGCAAGCACAGGAACCAATCATCGAACAAGCAGCACGTGTTGGTATGCCAACAGTGACTGAGCGCTGGTTAGGTGGAATGCTTACAAACTTCCCAACTGTCTACAAGCGTATTCAGCGTCTGAAGGAGCTAGAAGCTCTAGAAGAAAAGAACGATCTACTTCTAACAAAGAAGGAACTTCTTGTTCTTCGTCGCGAACGCGAAAAACTATTTAAGAACCTTAACGGTATCCGTAACATGACTAAATTGCCCTCAGCAATTTGGGTTGTTGATACTAAGAAGGAGCACCTAGCAGTTCAGGAAGCCAAGAAGCTTGGAATTCCAGTTATTGCAATCTTGGATACAAACTGTGATCCAGATGAAGTTGATTACAAGATTCCAGGTAACGATGATGCAATCCGTTCAATCGGACTTTTGACTCGCGT
>WLQG01000051.1 GCA_009698445.1 Actinomycetota bacterium | reverse complement strand
GCCATTGTTACTGCTGCAGCCGTTGCTTTTGGCGTAGCTTCAGTACCAACAGCTAGTGCAGCCGTAAAGACTTACACAATTGCATACCAAGGTCCACTTTCAGGTGGAGAAGCATCAACTGGTATCGATGAGCAGAATGCAGTTAAGTATGCAATCAAGCTTTTCGAAGCAGCTAACAAAAACATCAAGGTCAAGATTGTTTCAGTTGACGATGAAGGCGATGCTGGAAAAGCAGGAACTGTTGCTCCAGGAGTTGGCGCTAACAAGAAGATTCTTGGCGTTGTAGGACCTGCTTACTCAGGCGCAACAATCGCATCACTTCCTTACTACAAGGCTGGCGGATTAGTACTTATCTCTCCTTCAGCAACTCGTGTATCACTAACTGATCCAACGTCTCCTGACTTTGGTGGTCCAGTGTTCCACCGTGTTGTAGGTAAAGATGACCTTCAGGGTCCAGCGTTGGCTAAGTACGCAACAGCTGGTGTTAGCGCTGCAAAGGTATTCGTTTTCGATGACCAGTCAGCATACGCAGTACCACTACGTGGCTACGTTGAAGCTGGTTTGAAGAAGGTTGCTGGAGCAACACTTGTTGGTGGAGATTCAGTGCCTAAGGATGCAACTGACTACGCTCCAACAATTGCAAAGATCGCTCAGAGTGGTGCAACAGTAGTTATCTACACTGGCTACTACTCAGCAGCAGCAGTATTTATCAAGCAGCTTCGTGACTCAGGTTCAAAGGCAGTATTTGCTGGCGGCGACGGAGTCTTCAACCAGGAGTTCCCAAAGCTTGCAGGCGCTGCAGCTGAAGGTTCAAAGGTAACTGGCGTTGGCGGACTTGCTGGCATCAGTGCTGCAACAGAAGCTGACTTCAAGAAGAAGATGGGCGTTTCATCAGGTGTGTACTCTGTAGAGGCATTTGATGCTGCAAACATCTTGCTTTCCGGTATCAAGGCTGGAAAGACAACACGTGCTGCAATGCTTAAGTATGTAAACGCATACAAGGGCAAGAGCATCTCTGGAAACACAATTAAGTTCGACGCTAATGGCGACATTTCTTACGGACTATTTGCTGGTTTCACAACTAAGAATGGTGTTCTAGTTAACACAGGAATCGTTAAGTAATTAACTAGGGCTTACGTTTGACAAGCTGGTGGGTGTTTTGGACCTCTCTTTCAATAGAGACCAAGACACCCACCACTTGCGTAAGGTGTGCATCTATACTCGCGCAGAAGCATTAGCGAAGGAGAACAATGTTTGCAGTACTAATTGATCAGTTCTGGTCGCTGACAATTGCAGGAATCGCCCTTGGATTTATCTACGTTTTGATCTCCCTTGGCTACACCATGGTTTACGGAGTTTTACGCATGATTAACTTTGCGAACTCTGAAATCTTTATGTGGGGAACTTTTGGAACCATCATCACATCGCGCGACATTTTTCATTACACTCAGACTTCTGAACCTGCTAAAGGTTTCAAATTAATTTTTGTTCTTCTCTGCAGCCTTCTTATGTCGATGGCTGTAGCCGGCCTAACTGCAGTCTTTGTAGAATTCGTTGCTTATCGTCGCCTTCGTATGAAAGGCACAAACCGCCTAGCAACTTTAATTTCTGCAATTGGTATCTCAATCGTGCTATCCGAAATAATGCGATTGCTCACGGCTTCTCGACCAGTTGGCGCGCCGCGCGTTCTTGAAAAAATTATCTTGACCGAAATTTGGGGCGCAAATATACGTCTCGATACGATTATCACAATTATTGCAGCGGCAATTATTTTCTTTATTTTGGAGCGTTTCGTAAAACTTTCGCGTATGGGTAAAGCTATTCGAGCCGTATCGATGAATGAAGATGCAGCAAAACTCATGGGCGTTAACCTTAACCGCGTTATTGCTACAACCTTTTTAGTTGGTGGATTAGCCACCGGAGCTGCCAGCTTTTTCTATGTGACAGTTTTCGAGTACACAAAATTTAATATCGGTTTCACGATGGGAATGGCGGCATTTACCGCAGCCGTACTTGGTGGAATCGGAAATATTCGAGGAGCTTTTTATGGCGGTTTAACTTTAGGTCTTCTTGAAGTTTATGCCTCTGCAGTTCTTGGAACACAATGGAAGGCAGTTACAGTTTTCCTAGTCTTAGTCCTAGTCCTTCTCTTTAAACCAAATGGTCTATTTGGCGAAGCCGTTCAGACAACGAGGGCATAATTCATGAAAATTAGAAATTATTGGAATCTTCGCGACTGGGGCGCAGGAATTTGGGAGCGAGCTAATCGCCCAAAACGCATCGCGATTGCGATCGTCTCAATTGTGCTTGTGACACTTCTACCATTCGCTGGAGCATCATTTTTGGCCACACCAATTGCGGCATACGACGCAGTATTGGTATACCCTGTTGGCGTTTTTGTTTTAATGGCGTTGGGTTTAAATATTGTTGTCGGTAAGTCAGGAATGCTTGATTTAGGCTACGTTGCATTCTTTGCAATCGGTGCATACACGATGGCACTTATGGGAACTCACACAGGCCTTAATACCTGGGAGATCATGCCTTTCGGTATCGGTTTTGCAATGTTGGCTGGGGTTCTTCTTGGTCTTCCAACTCTTCGACTACGCGGTGACTATTTAGCAATCGTGACTCTTGGTTTCGGCGAAATTGTTCGCCTAGTAGTTCTTAACTCAACATGGAGCAAAGGTCCAAATGGAATTGCAAATATTCCAATGCCTCCAGATATTGGTCCACTTAAATTTAAACTTGAAGACCAAAAGGTATTTTTCTGGGTGGTTGTCACAATGATCTTGTTAACCATTTGGATGATTCGCCGACTTAGTATTCGGCGTCCAGGCCGTGCTTGGGAGGCTATTCGCCAAGATGAAGATGCCGCAGAACTCATGGGAATTCCGACACTTAAATACAAGATTTGGTCGTTTACATTAGGTGCAGCGGTTGGTGGCGCGGCCGGAGTCCTATTTGCATCAAAGAATCTCTTTATTGCACCTGAAATGTTCACACTTAATGTCTCAATCTTGATTCTCTCTTGCGTGGTATTTGGAGGAATTGGAAATATTTGGGGCGTTGTTGTAGGCGCGGCAATTCTCGGATACCTGCCAGAGCGCATTCGATTCATCTCTGATGCACGCCTATTAGTTTTTGGGTTAGTTCTAGTGATCGTAATGAACTTCCGCCCAGATGGATTACTACCTCGTAAAAAGCGCGAGAAAGCAATTATTAAGAAAGAGGTGAACGCCTAATGTCAGAAATTCTTCTTTCTCTGCAAAGTGTCACAATGAAATTCGGGGGCGTTACGGCGCTTGGTGAAGTAAACCTTGAAGTTAAAAAAGGCGAAATCCTTGCTTTAATCGGCCCTAATGGTGCCGGTAAGACCACGGTATTTAATGTTATTACCGGGGTTTATAAGCCAACAAGTGGATCGATTACTTTTGCGGGAACACAAATCAATAAGCAAAAGCGATTTGAAATCACAAAGATGGGGATAGCTCGTACTTTCCAAAATATTCGTTTATGGGGAGATATGACGACCCTTGAAAACGTGATAGCGGCAACTGACGTCCATAAAAAGAGTGGTTTAGTAGGTGCGCTATTCGGTTTCCCACGTGCTCGCCGGGAAGAGAAGGAAAACCGCGAACGTGCTCATGAAATCTTGAAGTTCATTGGAATTGACGAGTACTCAGATCGATTGGCAAAAAACCTTCCTTACGGTGTCCAACGCCGTCTTGAAATTGCTCGCGCTATGGGAACTAGCCCTCAACTCTTGCTTCTAGATGAGCCAGCTGCTGGATTTAACCCAGCCGAAAAAGTTGAGTTAGCAGCGTTAATTAAGCGAATCCGCGATGCGGGTTACACCGTACTTCTTATCGAGCACGATATGTCTTTAATTATGGGAATCTCAGATCGCGTTGCCGTGCTTGATTTCGGTGTCAAGATTGCAGATGACCTACCAAGTAAAGTCCAAAATGATCCAAAGGTTATTGAGGCCTATTTAGGAGTTCCAGCTGATGCGTCTTGAAATTAAAGATCTCCATGTCCACTACGGCAAGATTGAAGCTATTAAAGGAATCTCTGTTGTAGTTAATGAAGGTGAAATCGTTACTTTAATTGGTGCCAATGGTGCTGGTAAGACAACAACACTCAAGACTATCTCAGGTTTGCGTAAGGTTACTTCTGGCGCAATTATCTTTGATGGCCAGGATATTTCTAACGTTCCCGCACATGAGCGCGTAGATCTTGGAATCTCTCAAGCTCCAGAAGGTCGAGGAATTTTTCCTGGAATGACTGTTCTTGAAAATTTGGAGATGGGTAAGTTCCACCGCAAGAACCGTAAAGCTGAGATGGATGAAGATCTCGATAAGATTTACACACTTTTCCCACGTTTGAAAGAGCGCGTGGCACAAGCTGGTGGAACTTTATCTGGGGGAGAGCAGCAGATGTTAGCCATTGGCCGCGCACTGATGTCTCGTCCAAAAGTTTTACTTCTTGATGAACCATCCATGGGTCTTGCGCCTCAGATGATCGCCAATATTTTCCGAATTATTACTGAAATCAATAAAACCGGTGTGACAATCTTGCTCGTTGAGCAAAATGCACAGCAAGCACTACAGCGTGCTCACCGTGCTTATATTTTGGAGACCGGAAATGTCGTGAAAGAGGCTAAAGCCTCTGATCTACTCAATGATCCTGCAGTGCGCGAGGCCTACCTTGGTACCGGAGCGCATTCTTAACGTTCCGCAAGAATCAAACAGGTAATACGCGCAGTACATGTGCGTTCTCCTGCTTCATTCGTGATTATGATTTCCCAGCTGCATAAAGTTTTGCCTAAAGAAATCGCCGTTGCAACTCCAGTGACTAAACCTGTTGTTGCTGATTTGTGGTGTGTGGCATTGATATCTACGCCAACTATTTTTCGATTTGGGCCGGCATGCAAAGAAGTTCCGATAGAGCCCAAACTTTCAGCAAGGACAACATTTGCACCGCCATGCAATAAGCCCATGGGTTGGGTGTTTCCTTCTACGGGCATTGTTCCTACCAGGCGACCAGGTTCGGCTTCAAGAATCTTTATACCCATTTTTTGATCAAGTGCCCCGCTACCGCGATCTTTGTAAATCTTTAGAAACTCTTCGCTGTTCATGAGAAGTATTCTAGTGTGCAACCTAAGATGTGCCCATGAGCAAACGCCTATTACTTATCGATGGGCACTCAATGGCATATCGCGCTTTTTATGCCTTGCCCGCTGAGAATTTCACAACCGCATCAGGCCAGCACACCAACGCGATATATGGCTTTGCTACGATGTTGCTTTCGCTTTTAACTACCGAAAAACCGACGCATGTGGCAGTGGCTTTTGATGTTTCACGCAAGACTTTTCGTTCCGAAATCTTCCCCGAATACAAGGCCAATCGGGCAAAGACTCCAGATGAATTTCGTTCACAAATGTCCTACTTACACGAACTTGTTTCGGCCTTTGGGATTACTCAGTTTGAAGTTGAGGGCTATGAGGCTGATGACGTCTTGGCCACAATCACTAAGCGCGCCGAAAAAGAAGGCGCAGACGTATTTATCTGTACGGGAGACCGAGATTCTTTTCAGTTGGTCAACGATAAGACAACGGTTTTATATCCAAAGCGCGGTGTCAGTGATTTAGCACGAATGACACCGGATGCAGTTCAAGAAAAATATGGAATGTCACCTGCGCAGTATCCAGACTTTGCTGCTTTGCGAGGAGACCCCAGTGATAACTTGCCATCAATTCCAGGCGTTGGTGAAAAAACTGCAGCGAAATGGGTTGTTGAATATGGCTCTTTACAAGAGCTTTTATCGAATGTAGATAAAGTCGGGGGAAAAGTAGGTCAAGCACTTCGAGATTCGATTGATAACGTAATCCGTAATCGAGAACTGACTCAGTTAATTGCCGAAGTTCCTTTGGATTTGAGCATTGACGCTCTTGCTTGGTCTGGCGTAGATGAGAGCCTGACTAATCCGCTATTTGATCGGCTTGAGTTTAAGACACTCAAAGATCGTATGAAACCGATTCTTCTTAAGAGTTCAAACAAGAGCGTTGAGCCAGAGTTTCAACTTTTTGCTGATGAGATGGCTGAAGGAGTTTTAACCCCGGCCGAACTTGATCAGAAAATTGCTGCACATAAAGGAGTGATAGGAATTTCCTTTGCGCTAGAAGAAGAGAAGCTACATCGGTATGCAGTTGCCTTTTCGCAAGAAGAAGTATTTCTAGTCCATTCATCAACAATGGGGGATTGGGCGCACGATATATCGATACCAAAAATCGCCCACGACGCTAAATCTTTGTCGCGCATTAATGGTTTGGTCGGAATCGAATTTGATACCTCGTTGGCTGCGTACCTAGTTAACCCTGGAGTTCGCGCACAGGAGTTAAAAGATTTGCAGGAAAGGTGGGGCGATGGCAGCGCAATCAATTCTTCATCTGCAGAGCAAGAGCTGCTGACTTCTGCGCGAGCCCTTTTTACTTTACGGGATTCGCTTACGCGTGAACTCAAAGAACGCAATCTGTGGGATTTATTTATCAATATGGAGCTACCTATTGCTGCGTTGTTAGCAAAGATGGAATCAATTGGTATCGCAGTCGATCGCAAAGAACTCGATAAATTAGCGGCTTATTTTGAGGGTGAAGTGAGCCGCGAAACAAAGGCTGCACATGAAGCTGTAGGTCATGAATTCAATGTGGCATCGCCCAAGCAGTTACAGGTGGTTCTCTTTGATGAACTCAAACTCCCTAAAACTAAAAAGATTAAGACTGGATTTACAACTGATGCTGAAAGTTTGGATTGGCTGCATCAAAAAAGCGGGCATCCAGTCCTTACTTCTTTGCTCCGAATTCGCGAGACCAAGAAACTTGGTACAACTGTCGAAGGCTTAATCGCAGAGATTGGCAAGGATGGACGCATCCATACACATTTTCAACAAACGGTTGCCGCAACTGGCCGTTTATCCTCAACGGGACCTAATTTACAAAATATTCCGGTTCGTACTGAAGAAGGCCGCACAATCCGTAACTGTTTTATTGCGGGCAAAGGTTACGTATCGCTGTTAACGGCTGATTACAGCCAAATTGAGATGCGCATCATGGCGCACTTATCACACGATGAAAAACTCCTGAAAGCTTTTGAATCCGGTGAAGATTTGCATGCAACTATTGCTGGAGAAATCTTTGGAGTTAAAGCTCATGATGTAGATCCAGAAATGCGTAGGCAAATAAAGGCAATGTCATACGGGCTTGCTTATGGACTTTCCTCATATGGCCTATCGGCCCAGCTCGATATTTCCCCACCGGCTGCCCAAGATTTAATGGATAAGTACTTTGAACGCTTCGGCGGAATTCGGGATTACTTAAAGGTGGTTGTGGAGGATGCACGCAAAGTTGGCTATACCGAAACGATAATGGGACGCCGCAGATATTTACCTGATCTTATGCACGATAACCGCCAGCGTCGTGAAGTCGCAGAACGAATGGCACTTAACGCACCAATCCAGGGTTCTGCTGCAGACATCATCAAATTAGCGATGCTCAAAGTTGCTGCTGGAATTGAAAAAGAAAAACTGTCTTCTCGTTTGCTACTACAGATTCACGACGAATTAATTGTTGAAGTTATTAAAGGAGAGGAAGAAGTAATCACTGCGCTAGTAAAACGTGAAATGGGTGCGGCTTATCCGCTCAATGCGCCATTAGATGTGAGTGCCGGGCTGGGTCTGACTTGGCACGAAGCGGCGCATTAATTCGTTTCATCGGCGTTATCACGCATCGCACGTAAATCATTTTCGGTAGAAGGCCGCGCATTAGCCTCTGACAGATACTTCCTACCAACAAAGAGAATGAGCGTCCCGATTGCAATACACGTAGGCGTAATTGCCAAAGCTATTCGTGGAGTGAAAGCTTCAGAAATAAATCCGCCGAAAGCTGAACCCAATGCCATGAAGGATCCTTCGATTGTCCAGAGCCATCCGATTGAGGAAACTTCTGAACCAAGTGGGCGCACTGCTTCGAGTACTTCCCAATAAAAAACTTGTTGTGCGCCGCCTATAAAACCTAAACAAGCGCCAACTAATGCAAGGCTCCATCCTGGATAGGTAAAAGCCAAAGGCACAGTAAAAATAAACCAGAGTATGTAATTTCGCATGAACCATTCCAGCGGGCTATAGCGCTTTGAAACGATACCTGCAGCTACCCCGCCCAAAATACTTGCGATTCCCATCGCAGCAAGAATCCAAGCAGTACGCGCAGGGACTTTTTCCAGCGTTGCAAATGCAGGAACAGCAACATCAAATACTCCCCAGCCAAAGCCAATGAATATTGCTTCAACCATAAGTAGTTGCATTGCACGGTGTTTCCACAATGCTTTTTGGCCATCCTTCTTCTTTTCGGGAATCCATCCACGCGACACTGGATTCAAAGCTAGAGAACTTCCTCCCAACGCCATCATGAAGGCTGCAAACAAAAGCGCTGATTGTGGATGTGCTGAAAGTGCAAGAGTTGTTGCGAAAACAGGCCCCAGTACTCCGGCTGCATTGATCACAGAAGTATCAATTGCATATGCACTGCGTAATAGATCTTCAGAAACGATTGCTTTCCATAATGGTCGAACGGACAAGTTAATTGGTGGCGCAGTAACACCAAGCAAGAATGCAAAAGTTAGTATTGTTGGACGAGTATGAGTAAAGCTCAACACAATAAGCATCGCTGTATACCCAGGAACCAAAATACGAAGCGGCCATTTTTGACCGTATCGATCCATGACAGATGAACGTATGCCAGCAGAAAGTGAACCGGCCACCGAGTTCAGCCCAATGGCAAGACCTGCAAATGCAATCGAGCCAGTTTCCTGTTGCGCCTTGAAAAAGACCGATAGGCCAATCATTCCGTAGGCGATTCGCGCCGGGAACGAGGCCAAGAATAAAGGCACAACTTGCGGCGTCTTGAAGAAATCGATGTAGCGTTTCATTGCATTCATCAGTCTATCTGT
>WLQG01000050.1 GCA_009698445.1 Actinomycetota bacterium | reverse complement strand
AATTTAGATATTCCAACTAGAAGTTAAAGGAGCACTCATGCCCGGTACACGAGGAACGTATCGGCGGGTGCTCCTTAAACTTTCTGGTGAAGTTTTTGGTGGAGCAAAAGGCATCGGTGTTGATCCTGATGTTGTGCAAGATATTGCTAAACAAATCGCAGATGTAGCCCGCAGTGGCGTTCAGGTAGCCATTGTTGTTGGTGGCGGTAACTATTTCCGTGGAGCAGAACTTTCTCAGCGCGGAATGGATCGCTCCCGTGCTGACTACATGGGAATGCTAGGAACAGTAATGAACTGCCTAGCACTTCAAGATTTTCTAGAAAAAGAAGGCGTGCAGACGCGAGTACAAACTGCAATCACAATGGGCCAAGTTGCCGAGCCATATATTCCGCTTCGCGCAATTCGTCACCTTGAAAAGGGTCGCGTAGTTATTTTTGGTGCAGGAGCAGGAATGCCATTCTTCACAACAGATACGGTTTCGGCTCAACGTGCACTTGAAATCGGTGCCGAAGCACTTCTTCTTGCAAAGAGTGGCGTCGATGGCGTGTACAGCGCAGATCCGAAGAAAGATAAATCTGCAGTTAAATACGACGAGATTTCTTACAGTGAAGTTTTGAGCAAATCTTTGGCCGTAGCTGATGCGGCGGCTTTTGCACTATGCCGCGAGAATTCGTTACCGATTGTCATCTTCGATTTGATGAAAAATGGCAATATTGCCCGCGCCGTGCGTGGAGAAACAATTGGAACCCTCGTTTCGTAGTACAAAAACCAAGATCTGCTCTAGTCAAGTTATTGCAGATAGACTCAATGAATTAGAGATGTAAGGGGAATGTCATGGCAGATGTAACAAGCGCCCTCAAGGACGCTGACACCAAGATGAGCAAAGCCGTAGAGGTGGCAAAGGATGATTTCGCATCTATCCGCACTGGCCGAGCACACCCGTCGATGTTTAATAAAATTATGGTTGATTACTACGGCACTTACACCGCACTTTCACAGTTAGCTTCGATCCAGGTTCCTGAAGCCCGCATGGCAACAATCGCCCCATTTGATAAAGGCGCTATGGCTAGTATTGAAAAAGCTATTCGCGAATCAGATTTAGGTGTAAACCCTGGAAACGATGGCGTAGTAATCCGAATAAACTTTCCGCAATTAACTGAAGAACGCCGCAAGGAGTTCATCAAAGTTGCAAAGGGGAAGGCCGAAGATTCAAAGATTTCAATGCGAAACATCCGTCGGGCAGCAAAAGAGTCGATGGAGAAGATGGAAAAAGATGGCGATATCGGTAAAGATGATTTAGCACGTGGTGAAAAAGAGTTGGAAAAAATCACATCTGATCACGTTGCAAAGATTGATGAATTGTTAAAGCACAAGGAGGTCGAACTCCTAGAAGTCTAAGGAGTTTGTCACTGATGTCTGATTTTCAATCGATAAACGAGGCAATTAATAAAAAGGCTGGGCGAAAGCTAGGACCTTCAATTATTGTTTCGCTCTCCCTGATTGCGCTGATTTGGTTTGCACTGGCCTACCATCGCGAAATCTTTGCAGGTGTTGTGGCAGTTGCAGTTCTTTTGGGGATTCGTGAAATTGTTCGTGCTTTTAGTGTGCGTGGAATCTACATCTCAGTTGTTTCACTTGCTGTGGGGTCCGTGGGTCTTGCCTTTGCGACATGGAATGGTGGAGTAGCGGGCTTAGCTATTGCTACGGCAATCGCAATCCCACTCTTGCTCATTCAGCTTTTAACTAAAGGACCTGAAGGTTTTGTTCAAAGTGCAACGGCTACAACTTTCTCACTTCTTTATCTGCCATTTCTAGGCGGATTTCTGATTCTGCTTGCGCGGCCAAGTACCGGCCTTGAGCGCGTCATGACTTTTGTTGTTTTAGTCGGATGCAACGATACTTTCGGTTACATCGTTGGAGTGCTTCTCGGTAAGCATCCATTAGTACCAACCATTAGCCCCAAGAAAAGCTGGGAAGGTCTCATCGGCTCCTTGGTTTTTACCGTTGTAGGCGGCGCGTTAGCTTTTAAATACATCATGACAATGCACTGGTGGATTGGTGCCATTGTTGGACTGATGATTGTTTTCACCGCCACCTGCGGAGATTTGATTGAAAGTGCCATGAAACGTGACCTGCATCTTAAAGATATGGGAACTTTGCTCCCTGGACATGGTGGAATCCTAGATCGCCTTGATTCAGTATTAATTTCAGCCCCAGCATTGTGGCTCGCACTAGAGCTCGTAAAGGCATGGCTATGAGCGTTCCAGAAATTAAATTAGTTTTCGATGAGCCAGTTCAGCGCAAGAAAACTCCTAAGCATTTGGCGGACTATGCACCCGAAGAGCGCCGTGAACTTGCGAAATCTCTTGGCCTACCAGCTTTTCGTGCCAACCAAGTAGCAACACATTACTTTACGCATCTATCTAATGATCCAGAGAATTGGACAGATATTCCAGCAGAAATGCGCCAGACGATATCGCAGCAATTCACACCTAAACTCATTGAACTCGTGCGTTCAGTTGAGTGCGATGGCGGAATGACTCGAAAAGATTTATGGAAATTACATGACGGTGTTCTAGTTGAATCAGTATTAATGCGCTACACCGATCGAGTAACAGTCTGTATTTCATCTCAAGCAGGATGCGGAATGAACTGCCCATTTTGCGCAACGGGCCAAGCAGGGTTAACTAGAAACTTGAGTGCTGGGGAAATAACTGAACAAATTGTTGCTGCGGCCCGAGCATGCGCCAATGGCGAATTACCTGGGGGAGAAGCCCGACTTTCTAATATTGTATTTATGGGCATGGGTGAACCTTTAGCCAATTACAACGCAGTAATTCGCACATTGCGCAATATCACTGACCCAAACCCTGATGGGCTTGGCATTAGTGCTCGCTCTGTCACTGTTTCAACTGTTGGGCTAGTTAATGGAATTGAAAAACTGACCGAAGAAGGCCTCTCAGTAACTTTGGCTGTTTCACTTCATACTCCTGATGATGAACTACGCGACACATTGGTTCCAATCAATTCACGGTGGAAAATCAAAGAAGTATTAGCCGCAGCTGATGCTTACGAGAAGAAGACAGGCCGTCGATACTCAATTGAATATGCCTTGATCCGAGATATTAATGACCAGTCGTGGAGATCAGATTTGCTTGGCCGGTTACTGAAAAACCGTAACGCCCACGTTAATTTAATTCCACTGAACCCAACTCCGGGATCGAAGTGGACTGCATCACGTCGCGAAGATGAGGCTGAATTCGTACGCATTCTGGAAAGTTACGGGGTGCCTGTAACTGTTCGAGATACCAGAGGACGCGAAATTGATGGTGCTTGTGGCCAATTAGCTGCGGCCGAAAAATCGGCATCTCCTACTAGTTAGCACTCTCGGTAATTGGTAGGCTAAATTCCATGGACAAGTTAACTAACTTCATCAATGGCAAGGCCGTAGACAGTTCGTCCGGCGAAACTTCACCTCTTATAAACCCATCAACTGGCGCTGAATATGCACGGGCACCAAAATCAAATAGCGCCGATGTTGATTCAGCATTTAAGGCTGCAAGTGACGCGTTCCCAGGATGGCGTGATTCAACACCGTCACAACGCCAGCGTGCGTTGCTTAAAATTGCGGATGCAATTGAATCTCGTGCTGATGAAATTATTGCGATTGAAACTACTAATACTGGAAAACCGATTTCATTAACAACAACTGAAGAAGTTCCACCAATGGTCGATCAAATTCGATTCTTTGCAGGAGCTGCACGAAATCTTGAAGGTAAATCTGCTGGCGAATACATGCCAGGAATGACTTCAATGATTCGCCGCGAACCAGTAGGTGTGATTGGTCAAGTAACTCCGTGGAATTATCCAATGATGATGGCTGTTTGGAAATGGGCACCTGCAATTGCTGCCGGCAACACTGTTGTCTTAAAGCCAAGTGATACAACTCCTGCATCTACAGTATGGATGGCAAATGTTATGTCTGAGTTTTTGCCAGCCGGAGTTTTCAACGTTGTGTGTGGTGAACGCGAAACTGGACGTATGGTTGTTGAACACAAACGCCCTGACATGGTTTCTATTACTGGTTCAGTTGGCGCAGGAATTCAAGTCGCTCAATCTGCAGCCACACAATTAAAGCGCGTGCATTTAGAACTTGGCGGAAAAGCGCCAGTAGTTGTTTTCGCAGATGCAGATTTGCCAGCAGCGGCAGAAGCAATCGCTATTGCTGGTTATTTCAATGCTGGACAGGATTGCACCGCAGCAACTCGAGTGATTGTTGAAGATGCTGCCTACGATGATTTTGTTGCTTTGCTGACCGAACAAGCCAAGGGCATTGCAATCGGATCTCCAGCCGAAGATGTTTTCTTGGGACCAGTTAATAACGCCAACCAGTTAGCTCGAGTCAGCGCTTTCTTTGATCGTTTACCCGCTCATGCAAAGGTAATGACAGGTGGAAGCGCTCTTGATAAGCCAGGTTTCTTCTTCCCAGCAACTGTTGTTGCTGATTTAAAGCAAGATGACGAGATGATTCAGAGCGAAATCTTTGGCCCAGTTATTACGGTTCAGCGATTTAGTGATGAGGCCGATGCAGTTTCCAAAGCCAATGGTGTTGAGTACGGCTTAGCTTCAAGTGTCTGGACCAGAGACCACGGCCGCGCAATGCGAATGGCTAAGGCCTTTGACTTTGGTTGTGTCTGGATCAACACCCACATTCCAGTGGTTGCTGAGATGCCACATGGCGGATTTAAGCGCTCCGGTTATGGCAAGGATCTTTCTGCCTATGGATTTGAAGATTACACACGAATCAAGCACGTCATGACCAACCTTGGGGCGTAGTATTTCGCCCAAGAACCCGAATCACTAAGGAGTACAGCAATGGCAAAAGAGCGATCACTTTCACCTGAAGCACGTTCGATACTTGGAACTCAGATTTCACGTCGTGCTGTTTTAGCAGGCGCAGGTGGAATCGGCGCAGCAGGATTGTTAGTTGCATGCGGTGGAGGTGGAGATAACGCTTCTGCTGAAAACACTGTGCGCTGGGGCAACTGGCCTTTGTATTTAGATTTTGATGAAGCATCAAAGACATATCCAACTCTGGTTAAGTTCTCAGAAAAAACTGGAATTGATGCAAAGTATTTTGAAGATTACAACGACAATGATGAGTTTTTTGGAAAAGTTCAAGCTCAACTTAAACTCGGTGAAGATATTGGTTACGACGTAGTCACACCGACGGACTGGATGGCAGCACGTTGGATTCGTTTGGGCTATGCGCAAAAGTATGATGCTGCAAATATTCCAAACAAGGTAAATATTCTCGATTCACTTGCTTCACCTTCATACGACCCTAACCGTGAATCAACTCTCACATGGCAGGGCATCATGGGTGGATTTGGATGGAATGTTCAGAAGAATCCAAAGGGAATTCGTACACTCGATGATCTTTTTGCTCCTCAAAATAAGGGAAAGATTGTTGTGCTCACAGAAATGCGCGACACCATCGGTGTTATTTTGTTAGGTCAAGGTGTTGATATTACTAAAGTAACCGAAGATCAATTTATGAACGCAGTTGACTTTGTGGCCAAAAAGATTTCTGATGGTTGGATCCGCGGCGTTAAGGGTAATGAATATGCAGAAGACCTCACTTCAGGTGATGCAACTGCTGTTATTGGCTGGTCTGGCGATATGTTCATTCTTGCATCTGAGAATGAAGGCAAGTTTGACTTCGCAATTCCTGAATCAGGTGGAACTATTTCTGGTGATAACTTGATGATTCCATCGACTGCATCTGCTGCTGGTAAGGCAAATGCTGAGAAGATGATTAATTATTACTACGAGCCAGCAGTAGCGGCAGAAGTTGCTGCTTACGTTAACTATGTGTGTCCAGTGAAGGGTGCACAAGCCGAAATGGAAAAGATTGCTCCAGAGCTTGCAACAAGTGAGTACATCTTCCCAACAGAAAAGACCGCATCTCGCCTCAATGTTTTCCGCTCTCTCACACCAGATGAAGAGACAAAATGGGCTGAAGCATTCCAGCAGGCTCAAGGCAACTAGTGACGAAGGATTCAATTTCTGCACGGGGAGATTTACGTCTAACTCGCATTACAAAGTCATATGGTGACTTTAAGGCCGTTGATGATTTAACACTTACTATCCCTAAAGGATCTTTCTTTGCTCTGCTCGGGCCATCAGGTTGCGGTAAAACAACAACGCTTCGTATGGTTGCAGGTCTGGAAGAACCAACAGTTGGCAGCATTCACTTGGGTGATACAGACATTACGACAACACGTCCGTATCAACGTCCCATTAATACTGTTTTCCAAAACTATGCGTTATTCCCACATTTAACTATCTTTGAAAACATCGCTTTCGGGCTTCGCCGTCGTGGAATAAAAGATGTTAAGGAGCAGGTCGACAAGGTTCTTAACCTCGTTGAACTTCCACATTTAGCAGAGCGCAAGCCAACTCAGTTATCAGGTGGCCAGCAACAGCGCATCGCACTTGCTCGTGCAATCGTGAACCGCCCAGCGTTATTACTATTAGATGAACCGCTTGGTGCACTCGACCTCAAACTACGTCGCCAGATGCAGATTGAACTTAAATGGATTCAACGCGAAGTTGGTTTAACTTTTGTTCACGTAACCCACGATCAAGAAGAAGCTATGACAATGGCCGACACAATCGCGGTTATGAATGAAGGCAAAATTGAACAAATGGGATCTCCAGCAGATTTATATGACAATCCAGAGACTGCTTTTGTTGCTAACTTCCTGGGCCAATCCAATTTAATTAAAGGAAAAATCGATGGCAACGATGGCGATAACCTCGTTGTTGATCTCTATGGCCAGAAGATTTCGATGCCGAAAAAACGTAGCCATGCTGTCGATAATTCACTCTATGCCGGTATTCGACCAGAGAAATTCAGAATTTCTCTGCTTGGAACGCCAGTAAGAGGTAACACATTAAATGGTGGCCGTATTGAAGATGTTTCTTATATTGGAGTGAGCACACAATATGTGGTCGCGATGCCATGGGGCCAGGAAGTAATGGTCTTTGAGCAAAATGATGATGGTGTTGCACCTTTTGATAAAGGTGATGAAGTAAATATCTCATGGGAGCCTAATTTTACTTTTGGTTTACGTGGAGATGAAGATATTGATGCCGGTACAGAAGTAAATCCTGAGGAACTAGAGGGCGAATAGCATGACCTTGCCCAAGGTGCGTGTTCCTTACTTACTCCTTTTTCCAGGATTCGCTTTTCTTTTTACTTTTTTCATTTTACCTATTATTAATCTTGCTCAAACATCAACACAAACACGTGTTAGCGGTGGAGACACCGGCCAATATGAGCAAACTTTGGCCTTTAGTAACTATGTGAATGCGTTTTTAGATAACAAAGAACAGTTTGGGCGCTCATTTGTATATGCCACATTGGCCACGATTTTAGCTTTAGCTATTGCATATCCTCTTGCTTATGCCATTGCATTCAAGGCCGGTAAGTTTAAAAACATTCTTCTTGTGCTTGTAGTAGCACCGTTTTTCACTTCATTCTTACTTCGGACAATCGCTTGGAAGCAGATCCTTGGCGAAGAAGGCTTTGTAGTTCCAGGATTACGCTCACTTCACATTATTGGTCAACAGACCACGTTGACTTCAACCTCGGTTGCAGTTGTTGCAGGTATGACCTACAACTTTTTACCCTTTATGACATTACCTTTGTACGCATCTTTAGAGCGAATTGATCCTCGCACAATTGAAGCTGCAGGAGATTTATACGCCAATGGCATTACTGCATTTCGTCGAGTAACTATGCCGCTTTCTTTGCCAGGCGTTGTTGCTGGAACTTTGCTGACTTTTATCCCAGCCGCTGGTGACTATGTAAATGCTGCAATCTTAGGAAGCCCTAATACAAAGATGATTGGCAATGTGATTGAATCTCGCTACTTCAAAATCGTCGATTACCCAACGGCTGCTGCGCTTTCGTTTACATTAATGGCTGCGATTTTAATTCTTGTTACTTTGTATATTCGAAAAGCAGGAACGGAGGAGTTGGTATGAGCCACAAGATTAAAGATGCATCCATCCCAACAATTCCCTTTAAGGCTCGATTCTCTCGTTGGTTCGGGCGTAACTTACTGCGCATTTATATGATATTTGGATTTACTTATCTCTTCATTCCAGTGGCTTACACGTTCGCCTTTTCTTTTAATGATTCAGGCAAGAGCAACTTAATTTGGAAAGGTTTCACACTTCGCAACTGGCAAAACCCATGCGGTGCACCAGAAGTATGTAATGCCTTGGGTAACTCAATAAAGATTGGCTTGCTAGCTACAACTTTCTCAACAATTTTGGGAACCATGATTGCCTTTGCAATCGGTCGCTATGCGTTTAAGGGTCGCTCAGCATCTAACCTTTTGATTTTTCTTCCTATGGCAACACCTGAAATTGTCTTAGGTGCATCCCTGCTTTCTTTATTTTTAGTCTTCAAAATTAATCCAGGCTTCTGGCCGACGGTTATTGCGCACGTTATGTTCTGTATTTCTTTCGTGGTGGTGACAGTTAAAGCACGTATCGCATCCCTTGATCCACGCTTAGAGCAAGCAGCCATGGATTTATACGCAAATGAGTTTGAAACTTTCCGCCGCGTTACTTTGCCATTGGTTGCACCAGGTATTGCAGGTGCAGCGTTATTAGCCTTTAGCCTTTCATTCGATGACTTTATTATTACCAACTTCAATTCCGGAACGCTCATAACTTTCCCGAAATTCGTTTATGTGGCGGCCGCTCGTGGTATTCCCGCACAAGCAAACGTGATCGGTTCTTCGATGTTTTTCTTGGCTTTGGCGATAGTTATTGCGGGTCAAGTCGTGAATCGTAAGAAAGTCCGCTAATATAGGTGTAGTCCATAACGAACTACAGGTTGATTCAGTAAATCTGCGTTATGGGGTTAGGTTCCGGAGGACCCGGGCCAACTACGAGTGATGATTGAAGGGGTGATTCCGGTTAAGGCCGGATAGCGCGATGGCAACCATCGACCCTTACGTTCTCAAACACCTTTCACATATGCAGCCAGCTT
>WLQG01000005.1 GCA_009698445.1 Actinomycetota bacterium | reverse complement strand
CGGCCATCACCTTGGGTAAATGTATAAAGATCAACACCTGGAGTTACTACATGAACCGTATCTGGACATGCTTCATAGAGTGAAACAAGGCTGGCAGCTTCAGCATCGGTATTTGCAATGAGCGCTTGGGCCGCAGCAACTACTTGTGTTTCACCTTGCACGCGAATCATTGGTTCTGGAACTTCGCCTTCAGCTAAATTCAAATTCTTAACGCGGGCCATTGTGTGCATGGTGTGAACTAAGGGTATACCAAGCTCTTTAGCCGCAGGCATCGCAACTTTTCCAGAGATCCAATAGTGCGAATGAATAACATCATAATTTTCTTCTCTAGCAATTCGTGAAAACTCTTTTGATAATCCCAAAATATGCGCAGGAAGCTGTTCTTTAGTTAACGCGCCGTGCCCGCAATCAAAGTGGCGAACGCGTACGCCTTTAGAAATTTCAACAATCTCTGGTTGTTCGGCATTGGTGCGGCGAGTGAAGATATCTACTTCAACTCCCATTGCCGCCATACGTTGGGCAGATTCAACAACATAGATGTTCATGCCACCAGCATCACCAATACCTGGTTGATCCAGAGGTGATGTGTGCACCATCAAGGTTGCAATGCGCCCGTTCATGCTTCAAGGGTACGGGCTATTAGAAGGTTGCGCGAATGCTGCCGACGGTCTTGCCCCCGCCTAAAGTATTTTCTTCTTGCTCGTGCGTATCTATTCCAAGAATTTTTAAGGCTGCAGCCGTTACTGCCGGCACTGCCCGCGCATTGCCATCACTAATCTTTAATGCCAAAGTCCGCCCATCTGGCATAGATGCAACGTTGATCGCTTCGGCACCATCTTTCATAAACAAGCCTTCAATATTTTGCATCATTCTGGTTGCAAGACGTCCTTGACCTGAAACCATCTCAGGAAAATCTCTACACGCTTGTGCAATGCATTGATGAACAGGATCAGTTGAAATAGTTAACGTGCGAATAGCCCGAGCCAAACCAAGAAGTGAAAACAAAAACAATGGCGCACCGCAACCATCCACTGTTGTATTAACAATGCTTTCACCGCTCATCATCTCTACTTCTTTAGCAATTGCAATTTGTAGAGGATGATCTGGGTTTAAATATGAATCAATGGGCCATCCATTGATGTGGCATGTCAGAATCATTCCTGCATGCTTTCCGCTGCAGTTCATTGCAAGACGTGTTGATTGTGCAGTGCGCCGTAACTCTTCATCAAGTGGTCTATCCATTACGCACTGCAATGAAAGTTCATCAAGGCCGGCCTTAGCCAAAATAGCTTGGGCGCCGCTTTGATGCAGGCTTGTACCGGCATGTGATGCGCAGACTAAAGCCAATAAACGTGGTTCTAGATCAAGACCTGCGCGAACCATTGCCGATGCTTGAATAGATTTAAGTGATGAACGTGAATAAATAGACAGAGTTGGATCGCCTTTTTGAAAAGCAATTGAACCATCGGCGGCAAGAACGACAACGTGTCCGGCATGAACCGATTCAACTTTTCCACCGCGTGTTACTTCGGCTAGAACTTCACCCAACATCATTCGGTAGAACGTGGAAGTGATGACCACACATGTGCTTGAAGCTCTTGTCCTTCAGCAGCCATGTCATAGGCATAAAAAAGTTCGCCAGCAACGAGTCCGTACAAGCGAACACCTGCTGTAACAATCTTTGCAGTCGGTGCTGAATAGCCCTGATCCATTACTAGTTGAATCTTTGGACCATCAAAAGTTCCAACCCAGCCTTCAGTAATTCCGGTGCTGTGCGAAATCAAAACCTCTAAAACATTATTTGGCTTAACGCGCCAAAAACCAACTTCGGATGCACCCGGCCGAAGAATTTCACCGTCGGCATCAATAATCCATGAACGTGAAAAATAGTTAAGGAAATTGCGGCCGTCATGGTTAAAAACAACTTCATGCGCAAATTCAAAACCTTCGATCGTTGGATATTCGCCACGACCTTTACCGCGCCATGTACCTACTAGCCATGCCAGTGGATTGAGATCTGGGTGCAGACCTTCAGGAATTGTGAAAACCATTTATGGACGTCCTCTAAATTTGGGTGAACGACGGGCTTGCGATTGACGTCCACGAAATGCATAAAAAATGAGCGCAATACCTAAAGCGATGGCAACTAAGCCAAGGATTACTGAAGTAAAAAGCTCCACACGCCAAATCTTAGCGGTTAAACAATGACCTGCTGTGATGCTGGAATTCCATCGATGCTCAGCGTGGAATCTGTTGGTGTGTTTCGCTTTATCATCGCTAAAGCAATCGTGCCAAGTTCATGGTGGCGGGCTACTGTGCCAATAAAGCCAACAACTACGCCATCATTTTCAACTTTTGTGCCAGTTGCCGGAAAGCCAACATCGCTGCCATCAAGGTGGAGCATTACTAATCTGCGCGGTGGATTGCCTAAGTTAAAAATCTTGGCCACAGTTTCTTGTCCACGGTAACAACCCTTATTCATATGCACTGCGCCATTGAGCACGCCAAGCTCGTTAGGGATTGATTTATGATCAGTTTCAAAACCAATGCGTGGGCGGTGCGCAGCTACACGTTCTGCATCTAAAGCCCATGTACCAACTTGTGTAGCAACTGCATTAAATGTTTGTGCCATTTCTTCAACTTCATTGCGGGGAACAAGCGCGAACGGCCCACCTAATTCAGTTGTTGCACCTGGTGCACGCAAAACTGCATATTCAGATGTTGCATCACGCACTTCAACTTTGAGCATAAATCTCATCTTGGTTAAATACGCAACCAAAGTATCGGCATATCCAGGGTCTAAAACCAACCAAGAAGTATTTCCATCATCGACGACATTAAATTGATATTCAACGTGACCTTGTGGATCCAAAATCATTGCTGATTTCCAGACACCGACCTCCAAATCACTGAGAAACTGGGTTGTTAAATCATGCAACCATTTCAGGCGATCATCACCGCTGACTGCAACAACAGAAAGATGTGAAAGATCAGCCCAAGCTGTGCCAGCTTCAAGTGCGCGTTGTTCTTTTACTGGTTCACCAAAATGCCAGATTGCACCTTTATCAGGTCCGGCTTCAACTAATACAGCGCTCATTGGCAGTTAGAACAGGTTCCATAAATAGCAAAGTGTGAAACATCTGTCTTAAATCCATATTCATCCGAAAGCGCATTAACAAATGTTGCAGCGATATCTAATGGTGCATCACCAACGGCTTCGCATTTTCCACATACCAAGTGCAAGTGAGTCAGCTCTTCTGCTGCATGGTAAGTAGCGCCGCCATGACCTAAGTGCGTGTGCTGTACTAAGCCGACATTTTCTAGAGTTTCTAAGTTGCGATACACCGTTGAAAGATTAATACCTGGATGAGTAAGGCGTACTTTTTCGGCGACTTCTTCAGGCGTTGAATGCCCTAGTTCGCGCACAGCAGCAAGGACTAATTCGCGCTGAGGTGTTAAACGTAAACCCTTATCGCGTAGCTCGTTCTTTTCTGCCATGAGGCAAGCCTACCTTGCGCAGCACAATTGGATACCTCTGTTTATGCGGGGTATTCTCTGCCAATGGCCAAGGTATTGCTACTGACGAACACGCTTGGTGCTAGTGCTGAGGTTTTACCCGCACTAGGTTTGCTTCAGCACAATGTTCGCATCTTGCCTGCCGAAGCATCTGTATTAGTTGATGCACCCGATGTTGATGTTTTATTAATCGATGCACGCCGCGAATTACCTGCAGCGAAATCATTAACTAAGTTAATTACTACAACTGGAATTGGTTGCCCAATTATTGCAATCACAACTGAAGGTGGCTTATCTGCATTTAACGCCGACTGGGGAATCGGTGATGTAATTCTTGATACTGCAGGTCCTGCCGAAGTTGATGCACGAATTCGTATAGTTTTAGGTAAGCAAGCAGCTGCTGCGCTCGAAAATGATCCACATAACGGTGAGATTAGAAGCGGCGATGTTTCAATTGATGAATCAACATATACCGCCCGCCTTAAAGGTGAAGTCCTTGATTTAACTTTTAAAGAGTTCGAATTACTAAAGTATTTAGCTCAGCACCCTGGTCGCGTTTTTTCTCGCGCACAGTTGTTACAAGAAATCTGGGGCTATGACTATTTCGGTGGCACTCGCACAGTGGACGTGCACATTCGTCGTCTGCGTTCAAAGCTTGGTCCAGAGTTTGAAGCAATAATCGGAACCGTGCGAAACGTGGGATATCGCTTCACTGTCGATGCCTAAGCCATGCGTCATATTCTCAAGCTTCATCGCTACTTAAATAGGGATTCACTTCCTCAAGTTGCTCATGACTACACAATCGAAACCTTTGATGCAGCTATTCATAAACAAGCCTGGCTTGATTTAAATAATGCAATCTTTACTAATCACCCAGATCAAGGAAATTGGGCCATGGCGGATTTAGAACACCGTATGGCCGAACT
This sequence comes from Actinomycetota bacterium, assembly GCA_009698445.1. GTDB lineage: Bacteria > Actinomycetota > Actinomycetes > Nanopelagicales > Nanopelagicaceae > Planktophila. Next base: position 44,790 of record WLQG01000005.1, on the reverse strand, counting down.
GTGGTTTGATTCGAAAGGATTCTTTTTAGCAACTGAAAATAGTCAGATTGTTGGCTTTGTTTGGACCAAGATTCATCAGGATTTAGTTAATCAAGATCCAGTGGGTGAGCTCTATGTAGTTGGCACTGCCCCAGATCACCATGGGCGGGGTATCGCTCGCGCGCTTTCAGTCGAAGCGATTAACTACTTTGTTTCAAAGGGTTTAAAGCATGCGATGTTGTATGTAGATGCCGATAACGACAAAGGCCTAAAGCTTTACGATTCTTTAGGTTTTAATTAAGCAATAAAAAAGAGCCAGGGGAACTGGCTCTTTTTTTTTATGCGCCTACTTATTAAGGTCGAACAGGTTTAGTTGGTCGCACAGGCTTTGCAGGAATGCTGGCCTTTGCAGCCGTGACTGCAGCCTTGAAAGCATCACGTGCAGCTTTCTTAGCTTCAGGTGTTGTTGCTGTAGCAATTGCTGCATCGCGTGCAGTTTTTGCTGCGGCAATTACAGGTTTGATAGCTGCAATAGCGCTTTCGCGCGCATCATGGGCTGCTTTAAAACTTGCTTGCGCGGTTTTAAATGTTGCCTTAGCTGCCTCGAACGCTGCTTTTTGTTCTGGAGTTAATGCAACCTTCTTAACAACCGGAATTGTTGTTTCAGCGGCGGTGGCTCCAGAAACGCCCACAAGTCCAAATAAACCAACAGCAATCAATGCTGCGATAGATCGTTTTAGCATGGACATGAAAACCCTCTTCTCTTCCACAACCTCTTGCGTATAAGGAAAAAATAGAGTCTGTGCGTGTGGCAAGGCTTTGTTTAGCTTGTGAACTCTTTGTGAAAATTAAGCAAGGAGTTCTTTTAAGCCCGCAATCAAGCGATCAACATCATCGCGCGTTGAATATGGCGCTAAACCCCCACGCAAGGCACCGGCATCGCCAAGACCCAATGCGCGTGAGACTTCTAGAGCATAGAAGTTCGAGGCAGGAAGTGTGACGCTTTTAATCGCCATAGCTTTATAGATATCCGCGCTGTTATGTCCGGCAAATGAGAAGTAAATTGTTGGTGTGCGGTGCTTGGCATGGCCATACAAAGTAACTCCCGGCAATGCTGCGACCGAACTTTCTAAATACTCAAGTAGTTCATCTTCATACTTTTCTAGCGCGTTCATTGAGTTAACAATCTTTTCCCGGCGCGTTGTTCCATTACCTGGGGCCATTTCGGCAATGAAGTTAACGGCGGCAATGCAGCCAGCCATTAATTCATAAGGAAGCGTTCCAAACTCAAAGCGCTCTGGAACAATATTTGTAGCCGGTAACAACTTGTCATTATTAAGCGTTTCAAGCAATGCAGGTGATGCTGCCAAAGCGGCGCAGTGTGGACCCATTAATTTATAGAAAGAAAAACCAAAAAAGTCAGCACCAATTTCTTTAGCGCTTATTGCAGCATGTGGAGTTAAGTGCACGCCATCAACATAAAACAGAGCCCCAACTTTGTGTACAGCTGCACCTATTGCCTTTAAATCAGGGCGTGTACCGATTGTGTTTCCGGCGCCTGTAATTGCAACTAACTTAGTTTTAGACGATAAAACGGCTTCAACGGCGGCAACAGTGATTTCTGTTGTTGCAAGATCTAATTCGGCCCAGCGCACAGTTGCACCAACAGCTTCTGCAGCTTGAATCCAAGGACGAACATTTGAATCATGATCAAGACGGCTAACAACTACTTCATCGCCGGGTCCCCAGTTTTTAGCAAGAGTGCGTGAAAAGTCGTAGGTAAGTTGTGTCCAAGAGCGTCCATATACAACTCCGCGGGGATCAACATCAATGAGATCGCCAACTGCTTGGCGAAAACCCAACACATACTCTTCAGCGTTTTTCTCTGACTCGGTATTAACGTTGCGGTTAGAAATCGGCTTTGTTATCGCATGGGCAATTGCTGCGCCCACGACGAGTGGAACTTGAGAGCCTCCGGGGCCATCAAAGTATGCAAGGCCAGTGTTGAGTGAAGGAAAGTGAGAGCGGATTTTATTAACGTCGTAAGTCATGGCCGGCAGATTATCAGGAATTACACAACAAGGGCCCGAGTGTTGTCCAAGGTCATGGTCATGCTCTGTATTAACCTAAAACCATGGGGCTTTTCTGTCCCGGCATTAAAATTGAATGGAGATTCATATGCAGGTCAAGAGAAAATCCGTAGCTTCAACAGCTGTGCTGGCAGGGTTATTACTTTCTTTGCTCAATGCCATTCCAGCTCAAGCAGCTCCAGCAGTTGCTTTGACTGTTAATGGCGTTGCAATTACCACTGCAACTTCGTCTTCGACGCCAGCAAGTGTTTCTGTACCCTTTGATAATTCAGTTGATGCTCCAGAAGCAGTTCGTTTTTCTCTCACAGGGATTGATACTGGATCAACAGTCACAGTGTCTGCTACAAATGCATTCATCGTGTCAACTCTGTCGACAACACTTAACCCAATAAAGAGTAATTCAGGCGTTGCTTCAGCTAGTTATAGCGTTGGAACTGGAACTACTTCTGAGTTTTATGCATATACAAAGTCAACTGCACTTGGAACCATCATAATTACTAACGCCGGAAGCACTTTTACATATTATCTAAAGGGAATTGCAGGGCCTGCATACACCATTTCATACACCGCGCCTGCAACACCATATACATCAACAATTTCTAAGCAGAGCGCAGTAATTTCTGACATCTTTGGAAACAAAGTGGTTGGTGTTACACCAGCACTTGCTCTCATCAATCTCACTTCTACAACCCCAACTGCAACTAGTGCAGAAGGTGTTTCAGAATTTACCATCACTTATCCTTCAGTTCCAGGACAAAGTGCATTATCTATATCGATTACTGCTACCGATGTTGTTGGACTACCAGCGGCAGTAAAAGCGATTACAGCTTTCATTAATGTCGCTGATCCAGCAAGTGCCCTTGCTGCCGAAAAAGCAGCACATGCAGTTGAGAAAGCAGCGGCAGATGCGGCCCTTGCTGCTGAAAAGGCTGCTCGTGCATCTGACAAAGTAGCGGCAGATGCGGCCCTTGCTGCTGAAAAAGCTGCTCGCGCAGCTGACAAGGCAACAACAGATAGAAGCATCGCAACTCTTACTGCTCAAATTGCTAGCTTAAAAGTTCTTTATAACAAGCTGGCAACAAAATTCAAGCAAAAGAAAATCAACTAAGAATCCATTTAAAAATACCGCCTGAGTAATCAGGCGGTATTTTTATTTCCTAAAATTAATTAACTAGTTCGGCGCACATAGCCCTGAAAGCTTTTGTATGCGCGTCAACATCGCCGGCAGTTGTATCTGGACACATCAACGCCATATTGTGGAAAGGCGTAATCAAAAATCCATCATTGAGCATGCGCAAATGTATGTACTGCTCTAATTCAAAATCGCCCGCATTGTTAGCATCGGCGCCTGTTATTGGCGCGGTTTTACCAAACATGTATTCACCGCGCGCACCTAAACGATTGCACGTCCAAGGCAAATCAAACTCTTTGATTGCACCATCTACGCCATCAGACCAACGTGTACCTAAATCAATCATGTGGTCAAAGTTTTTTTGTGTTAAAACTTGTGTCAACGTTGCGCGCATGGATGCAAGAGATAAGGCGTTTCCAGCTAAAGTTCCACCGATTCCACCCGTATCAATAATTTCAAGTTCAACCATGCGTTTAATATCATCAGCAATCTTTTGAGTCATTCCGAAGGTTCCAGTTGGTATGCCGCCTGCAATTGCTTTACCAATAGTTAAAAAATCTGGCTTTAAGCCACGATCTGCCGTCATTCCACCAGGGCCAACTGAGATTGTGTGAGTCTCATCAATAATCAAAATCGTGCCGTACTTCTTAGCAAGCTCTTGTACTGCTTCTAAGTAGCCAGCTTGAGGCAAAACGATTCCAACGTTTGTCATTGCAGGTTCCATCAAGATTGCAGCAACATCACCGTGAGCTAACGCTTTTTCCATTCCGGCGATATCGTTAAATTCCACAACGCGAGTTGTTTGATCTAGGGCAACAGGTGCACCGATATTTCCTTCACGTGCCACGGTATTGCCAGCATCATCTAGTGTTGCAAAAGTTTCATCGACTGAACCGTGATAACAACGATCAATCACAATAATCTTTGATCGCCCAGTAATCATGCGGCTATAGCGAATAACGTGTCGGTTAGCATCGGTAGCTGAAACTGTGAACTGCCACAGTGGCAAACCAAAACGATTTGCCAGTTCGGCCGAAACAATTGCTGCATCGGCCGTTGGCAACATGGCAGTAATGCCTTTGCCAACTTGTTCGCGTATTGCATTTACGGTTGCATCAGGTGAATGCCCAGTCATAGACCCGGTATCGCCTAAACAAAAATCAATATAGGTATTGCCATCTACGTCGGTAAAGCGCGCACCTTTAGCTTCTTTAACAAAGACTGGATATGCACCTGGCCACTTAGCCATCCATGACATAGGAACTCCACCAGGCATGTGTGCTTGACCCTGCTTAAAGAGTTGACCAGATGTTGGATGCAAAAGAAGAAAACGTTCATCTTCTTTTTTACGTAACGTTGCTAAGTTGTCGCGATTAATCATGTGCTGATTCTATTCAAGGGATTCAAAAACAAACAAAGCTTCAATGTAGTTCTCACCTGTAATGCCTAAATTTTGTGCATCAGGGGGAGCAGTCTGCGGTTCAATACATACACCGTCAGGATCTTCGTTATAAACAACCCACCATGGCGCATCGCATTCAATAGAAATTCGTGCAACATCTTCCCAAACAACGGCCGGGGTACCTTTGATTCCAGTAAAGGCGTCATCCCACGGTTGCGGAGTAGGTGCGCTGCGTTCTCCAGTTGGAAGTCCATCGTTTCCGCGAACTAACATTTCGGTTGCATCAAATTCAATTTCAGCGCTACCACCACGGTCAAGATCACGAGCGAACCAAGGATGAAACCCCATCCAAGCCGGTAATTCACAACCATTAGGTTCATATTCAAGTGACCAACGCACCGCATCATCTAAAACTTCAATTGATTGTTCAACCGTTGCTCCGTTGTATGGGGCAGGTAAATGTAAGAGTGAACGTCCTGGACCGATTTCCTGCCAAGAAGAAGTTAAACCGTAGCCATGTATGGCATGTGGTGGATCAATTGTTGTTGGAAGTTGAATCTCTCGTCCGGCTGCATCTTTGATTAAACCTTCATTAATGCGCCCAGCCCATGGTGCCATTGCATACCAGCCTGATTTACTAACCGGCCCACGAAATGGAACCGCAAATTCATTATCACGCCATTTAATCGATGTAATGCGTGCGCCGAAGTCGTCATCAATTGCAATCTGGAATTCAGCATCATCAATAAACTGCATTATTTTTCCATCGCTTCTAATAGTTCGTGCGTTCGTGGAGGCTGTGCGCCAGCACGTGAACAAGTAATACCAGCAGCTATTGCTGCCTTGTGTAGAACTTCATTTAATACATGACCTGTTAGCCCATGCACTGAATGCATAATAATACCTTCAACAACAATTGCCCCGACAGTATCGCCAGCACCAACTGTGTCTACGACATTTACTTTCACGGCATCTACTTCTTCCATGCCATGTTCGGTAAATCCAATCAGTCCATGGGTTCCCCGCGTTACAACAACGCAGCTGACACCTGCAGCAATCCAGCGATGTGCCACGGAGTCTAAGGAATCTTCGGGGTACAGCCATTTAATATCGTCATCACTTACTTTTACAACGGATGAAATACTGACCCATTTTTCAACAGCAGCAGCGTATTTTTGGCGATCGCTCATTACTGTTGGGCGGATATTTGGATCAAAAACTATTGGTGCGAATTCACCTACTTGTACCGCCCAATCAAATAAAACACTTGAGCCTGGTTCGACAATTGTTACTAGAGTGCCAATGTGTAATACCGAAGGTTTTAATCTCTCAGGATCAGGAAGCCATGATTTATTAAAATCAAAGGTAGCCGTTCCATCGATAAGAAACGCATAGCTAGCAGAACCCTTTGAATCTAAAGTTACCGTTGCTGTACATGTTGGTTTATCGCTACTTAACGATAAATCTAAGCCAACACCATCGCGGCTTAACTCTTTACGTGCACTGACACCATATGAATCAGTTGATATTCCATCTATGAAATCAACGTCGTAACCTAAACGCGCCAAAGCTTTAGCAGTATTTGCTGGGCCCCCGCCAACAACAGGGCCCGTTGGCAAGATGTCTATTAAAACTTCTCCACATACCCATATGCTCAAGGCAGTTCGCCTTTGCGAGCTAAAAACTCGGTTAATACTTCAACGCCTAATAGATGGTCTTGCACTTGTGGTAAACCACTTATCAATAAAATTCCCAAGCAACCAAAACCTGAAACATTAAGCGGTAATCCTCCACCATGAATGGCATGTGTTTCTTCGGGTAAACCCTTAGAGGAATACCAATCAATTCCTTGTTCTTCGGCTAAAACTCTTTCATACATTGTCGAATTCCCTGTTGCTAAAACAACCGCTGCTTTGCGTGCGATCCATGAATCATTAACCGCATCCGATCCGGGTAACGATGCATGAAAGACGATCCAATCTTTTAATCGCACTTGCACAGCGATTGGTACCCCGCGTTCAAATCCAAGGTCTAATGCGATTTCGCCGATTTCGATCGCTTCTTTCTGCGATAACGACGGCAGTTCCAGGGTCTTGGCTTCTAACGCCAACCCTGCACTTGTAAAGCCACCCGTCGTTTCGACCACGCACTAATTGTGCCTTATTGTGCGTACATGATCACTATCGCCGAAACTGACCTTGTCGTTCATCCGCTGTGCCTTGGCAGTAACATCTTTGGCAGCAATGCCAACGAGGTGCAATCCCATGCAGTTATGGATGCCTATGCACATCTAGGTGGCAACTTCATCGACACTGCCGATATGTATAACCAGTGGGTAGAGGGCCATGTTGGCGGTGAATCTGAAACTGTTATCGGTTCCTGGATCAAATCTCGAAGTAACCGAGCATCAATGGTGATTGCAACAAAAGTTTCAAAAATGGATACTCGCCCGGGTTTGTCAGCTAAGAATATATTTGCAGCCTGTGAAGAATCTTTAAACCGATTACAAACTGATTACATCGATTTGTATTACAGCCATGAAGATGATCAAAGCGTTTCATTAGAAGAAACTTTAGGCGCATATGCGCAGTTAATTGCCCAAGGAAAAGTGCGATATATCGCGGCCTCTAACTTCACACCAGCTCGTTTGCATGAGTCCATAAAATTTAGTGAAGATAATAACTTGCCTGCTTACGTAGCTGTGCAAGATCTCTACAATCTTGTAGATCGTAAAAGCTACGAAGGTGAAATGTCCCAAACAGTTGCAGAACTTGGCATCTCTAACATTCCTTTCTATGGCATTGCCCGGGGATTTCTTACAGGAAAATATCGCCCAGGAATTACAGATGTAGATTCAATGCGCGCAGCTGGTGCACGTGAATATGCCAATGAAAAAAACTATGCAGTTCTTATTGCGATGGATGAAATTGCCAAAGGGCATAAGACGTCTTTGGCGGCAATTGCTCTTGGTTGGCTGCGTGCTCAACCAACTGTCAGTGCACCCATTGCATCTGCTCGCACGGTGGACCAACTCAATGAAATTATGCAGGTTATTGAATTAACTACGGCAGAAGTTGAAACACTTAACGCTATTTCTGCTTAATTACTTCTTTCTAAACCCTGACGGGCAATAAGGCTTTATTGCAGTAACTTTCTTGGTCAATTTTCCTTTGGTACAAATAATCGTGACTTTCTTGGGAACGGCTGCTTTCTCGGCGGCTGCTTTCTCGGCGGCTGCTTTCTCGGCGGCTGCTTTCTCGGCGGCTGCTTTCTCGGCGGCTGCTTTCTCGGCGGCTGCTTTCTCTGCCACACGTAAAGCAATCAAATTTTGCTTATTCGTACGGCTATTTTCAAATATGGCAACTGCTTCTGGCGAACTAACCAAGTTCTTCGGAATTATAGTCAGATCTAAATTAAGCTCCTTTATATCGTTTATCAATAATTCAAAATCAGCTGTGCGGTAGATAGAACTAACATTTGATGGATTCAAAACATCAAAAACAGCAAAATAGCTTACATTTGGGTCGGTATAGAGAGTTATTGGTGGTCTCATCTCTTGCTCAAGTAAATAGACAAGTAGTGCTGACTTTTCTCCACTATTTACTATCTCTAATACATAGGCTTTGTCACTTGATACCTTTAATAGTGTGATTGAATCCTGTTTAACATTTGTTATTGAAATTCGATTATCAGCTTTTAATTGATTTACAGCTGATCCATATTCTGAACATTTAAAGTTTTCAATTGGAAACCATCCCAAGACAGCTTTTTCGTAATTCAAAAGTGCACGGGAACCACCGGCCATCATAGAATAATAGCCTGGCCCAGAACCACTTCCATATAAATCGGTCAAGCCGAAGTTATGTAGCAATTCATGGGCAATTATGTCAATCCCCATATGGCTATCTAGAAGAATTGCATTATCAATGTAGCCGTCTTGAGTTAGCACAGATTTGAAAAAGTCTTGATTTGCAGCTTCATAACTATTTCCTTGACTGTCCCTAAAAAACTGCATTGCTTCGGCGATATAAAAGGATTTATCTAAGTTATTTCCTTCTAGTATCACGCTATCAAAATTCGAAAAATTTACTGTTGCATCAGCCTTGATAAGGCTTTTTTTGACAAATCCCCAAGTTGATTTATTGAGGTCTCTCTCACTCCAGCCCGTGTTTCTCATAAGGTAAAATTGTCTAAATTCTGCAGATGTGTTGCCTGAATTCAAACTAGGCAAGAAAACAAATTCTATATTTACCTTTTGATCAGAAACGTCCCTAATTCTCGATGCAGCTTGCAAGTAATCAGATTTTTCAGAATCTGATAGCTCTTTCACGCTTCCATCTGTGAAATAGTATGGCAAAACTGCAACTCTAACTTTTGATTTATTTCCCAGCCTTTGAGGACTTAATGGTTTTCCAAGTGAGACCACTTGATGAACAGAGGTGTTTAGAAGACAATCACTATAATTCAGATCTGCTCGGGCAGTATTTAAACCTGAAAAGAGCAAAATAGATAAGAGAGCTGCTATTTGCAATCTCTTCATGTTCAAAGTGTAAGCGCTCTATGGGGAATAAGCCCTACCCATATGGAGATTAATTCAGATATGGCTCACTTGATTTTTAGTCACTAGATGGAATGCGCCAGAACCAAATAAAAGCGGCAATCCAATATGCACTAGCTAGTGCAATTACTGGCGTACCTAGTGGGGACGTCCATTTATAAACAACTAACGCCAGTACAACAAAACTAGCCTGCATTCCCCACAGGCAATACGCAGTACCGCGTTTGCTAAAACCTTTGCGCATTAACCGGTGGGATAAGTGATCTTTGCCCCCAGTAAGTGGAGAAATCCCTCGACTAATACGTGAAAAAACTGCGATGCACGTATCCAGAATTGGTACTGCCAGCAAAATCGGTAGCAGCGCAACTGAATTCCATTTGGGCATAATCGCTGGATTTAAACGGATTGTTAAGACGCTCACAATGATGCCTAAGAAAAGTGCGCCGGCATCACCCATATAAATCTTGGCCGGAGATTTATTCCACAATAAAAATCCAAAAGTTGCTCCAGCAGTTACAACTGCCAGAGCTGAAACTAATTCCTGCTTTTGCATGATTGCAATGGCTGCAATACCTAAAGTCGAAATAGCCACAGTTCCCGCAGCTCCGCCATCCAAATTGTCAAAGAAGTTTATGGAGTTACAGATTCCGACTATCCAGACAATATTAATAATGAGATCTAAAGCTCGATTTCCAACTGGTGAACCAACAATATTTTGGCTAATCAAAAAGAGCGCTACGACTGATCCAACTGCCGATTGAAAAAATAACCGTGGAAGCGGAGGTAAACCTCGTAAGTCATCAATCAAACCCATAATTCCTAAAAGAACAGCCGGCAACAATGCATAGGAATTCAATGGAAAAGTAGTCTCCGTGTTATCAGAATATAAAACAGAGGCGTATGAAATCACTGTAATTGTTAAAGCTATGGATACTCCACCTAAATATGGCACAGGCTCTTTTTGAGTTTTACGTTCCAAGTTGGGTAAATCCATAGCGCCTAATTTGATTGCAAGAGCACGCACTGGCCAAGTTAATAATCCGCTAAGTGCAAATGCGGCTATGCCAAGAAGGATGTATTCGACCGCGGAAATGCTCACGGGGTTGAGTATATGTGGGGCTTTACCCCTTAAGGCGTGAGGCCATGGTGAGTGCAACTTGTAGCCATGTGGCAACTTGAGCGTCAGTAAATGGGGTTTCATTTGTCGTCATTACATACAACCCAGTCAGCATGGCTCCATTGAATTGATAGAAACCTAGTAATTGACGTGTTCGAATTCCGGAATCAATTGTGGCTCGTACAAATACTCGTGATCCTTCAGCGGCAACACCATTTGGAATATTTATAATTTCTGTAAATGTGTAGGGAACTAGCGCACCGGTTGCGTCTTTATAGCCTTTATCAATTTGGCATTGTGACAAGGTTTTTACTAATTCTTTTTGTGCACTTTGAGCTGCTGAAGCAGATGAGTATTTAACAACTTCAGTTGAGAGAAATGAGTAAATGCTTCCGGGCTTAGTTGCGGTGACTTGACGACGTTCTACGCGATCTTTTTCTGAAGCATACGTTGCATTACATAGATCTAAAGTTGGATCATCAGTAGTTGTTCCTCCACCCATAGGCAGGACAGTCCATTCCTGGCTGAAATCACCGCGGTTAAAACCAAACTTTGAAAGGGCTACTTGCTTATCGTCAGTTAACGATAGATCAGTAGTTGCTGGCAAACGATCTAGGGGAGTTTGGTTAGTAAAGCTTGATGTCAACGAACTTACTCCAACTAATACCAAGTTACTTCCACTTACTCGCACAACTTTCTTCAAACTGCCGACATCAAAACTTGCACCAACACGTAGCTTGGCTACCTGAGAATCTGGAATTGTTGCTAAGTTTTTTGTTCCTATGCTTACGCTACCGGAGCCTGCTCCGACAAGAACATCGTTTCGCCCTTTTATACTAAAACTTGCCGAGCACTTGCCCGAGCATTTCAATGCTCCAACGCCATAAGCAGCAGCTGCAGAGGTCCACTTACCCGTGCGTGAAGATTTATCGCCTGATACAAAAGAGTTTGCAATTGATAAATCACCGGTAACACCATTACCTATGCAGTCAAAAACTTGAGCTTTAGCGGTAATTGCAACGTTATTTGTTAACTTAAAAACTGGTGCGGTTTTGGCGCTGCTACTTTGCAAGACTAAGCCTTCATCATTTACTAAATTGGTTTGGCATAAACCGCTACCAGTGTCTTTGGCCCCAGACCAGGCAGTACTAATTTGATCACCATTTATGGCAGTGACGTTGAAATCATTAGTAACTGTTGGACGTGCACGATCAATAACTACTTGTACCGGTTTAGACCATTCACTTTTATTGCCGGCAATATCAATAGCTCGAAGAGAAAACATGTAAGAACCTTCGGGCAAATCGCGTACACGAACAGTGACTGGTGCAGAGAATGGATTTAGGAACGTTGGGTACCACTTGTCGGTCACTGTAATTGGAATATCACTTACAACGCCATCAACAGAGACTTGGTAGTTTGCAATTGCCGTTTCGGCATCTTGATATCCCGGTTTAGTAATCTCAATTCCTGGATAGCGCCATTCGCTCACATCAAGAAGGGCAGGTACAGGTGGGGCAGTCACATCTGCTTTTCGCTTAATTGTTACGACAGCGCCAGTATCTGATGTCGTTGCACTAACTGTGATGTTGCCTGAATACAGCGCGCCATTGGTAGTAGTCATAGAACCCGATGTGCGCGACAAAATATATTTGTAGTTATCCATATTAAGCATCCATACATCAGTGCCCAACCAGTCACCAAATTCAGATGCCGCAGCATCTTCGGGGTTAGGTGAAACTACAGATGAAATTGGTGGTGGATCTAAGCGATATACAACCAGACCTGCTTTATAAAGAAGATTCGGGTTTGCGCGGCGATATTCGATCCAGTAAGCCGCGTTGCCATCACGCAAGTAAATTGCTTTCAGACCTTTTGAAAAATCACTAGGCGATAACGTTAACGTTTCACTTTGCCACACTTGTTTGACTTGTGAATCATCGAGATAACCCATGCGCCACTGGTGATACGTATTGAGCGTTGAGTTTGTATCGATATTACCCATGACATCGATAACTCCGCCGTATTCAACGGCTTTGCAATCTTCACCCCATGGTCCATCTAGCTTGTTTGAATCGCACCGCAATAAGTTTGAGTGCCCTAAACCAAATGTGTGACCGAGTTCGTGAGCAATAACAAATGCTGATCCCGAATCATGTAAAACTAATGCACCACTTAACGATTGTGCTCCACCCATAGGCGCACGGCCCGACCATACACACCCAGCTTTTGGCGCAGCAATAATTAAATATCGCTTGCTGTAATTAGCGATTCCCAAACGCTTATATGCCTCGATGCGCATGGTGTTAATAAAATCTGTTGCCGCGGTGCCAGTACATGGCATACGTGTTAGCAATGTAATTGGCGCAGCTAAAACTTGACCAGATTTAAAAGAGATAACACGATCAGTTGGTGCATCAACCAACGTTGTGTATGACTTCCAGCGCGCATTAACATCGGTGTCAACAGTTGCCGCAATTTCATTTACCGTTGCAGGCAACGCTATTGAACCAGGCCAGTTCACTGAAACAATATCGATAACGCGTTCGTCAACAGCCAGCGCCGGAGTTAGCCCAAGGCCAACAAAGCCAACAAGTATGGCTACAAATATCGATAGGCTTTTTCTTGATAGTCGTTGTCGCACGATGAGCATCTTAGATAGACCACGCAGAATTTTCATGTCGATCGATAACCCAGACCTGGTAGCCGGCTAATTCGGGCTGTGAAAACCATTTAGCCCCATCTTGCCCGGCAACCATGACGGCCGTTGCCAACGCATCACACAACCAACCCTGGGCGCCAACTATGGTGGCTGACTTTGCCCCAATTGCAATCATGCCCGTATAAGGATCTGTGATGTGTGCACCGCGTTCATATGTTCCAGATGTTGCAATTGCGCCATCGGTAATTTCGAAAACTTGCAAAACTTCAGCCGTGTTATCGGGGTTAACAACACCGATTTTCCAGGGCTTAACGACACCATCGGCCGTATCAAAATATCCACCACGCAGCGCTAAATCTCCAGCTGCATTGACTTGCACGTGCTGGGCACCAGCGGCTACTAACAAATCTGCACAGATATCGGCAGCCCACCCTTTAACTAATCCAGATGGATCAAAGCCACCAGCAACTGCCCACGGATCAAATGCATCATCACTTAAGTACTTTGCTTGCTCACACAATTGCCAGACTTCTTGCACTGATGCAGGGCAATCAGCAATCTCTACTTTTGCCTTACGCAAACGCGATACCCACGAAGAATCAATATAGGTAGAAAAATCGGCATCAATACCGCTGCAGAATTCCTGAACAGTTTGCATAGCTGCATTTAATTGATCTGCACCTACAGTATTAGATGCGATATCCACATCCACAACCGTTCCCCACACAGGAAACTGCGAGCGCAGATGATTCATGATGCGAGCCTACCCAAAGCCTTACAAACCAGCTTTAGCCAAGGCCCCTTGTAAAGATTTATACCAACCGTACGAGGTATATGAAGCCCCCGATGCTCCCTGAATCGCATCAGATTGCGCGGCCAAAGTCTGCTTGCGCAAAGTTGGTGTTGCCATATCAGTCCAGCGTTGGCTGCGTCCGCTTGGCGCTTGAATCGCTTTTGCATCAGTAATCGTTCCATCTTTGACAGTTATCTGTACTTGTACGTTTCCATAATTAACATAAACCGATGGTCCGACAAATGTTCCTGTTACACCTTTTGAAGCAGGCGCCGGAGCTGCAGTTGTTTTCGTTGCAGTAGGTGTTGCAGATGAAGTTGCGCTAGCCGTTGCAGATGCAGTTGCTGCAGCCGTGGCCTGCGCAGTTGCGCTAGCCGTTGCAGACTTAGTTGTCTTTGATTTCTTAGTTACAACCGGTTTTGATGTCGCGCTCTTTGTAGCACTTGCTGTTGCAGATGATCGTACTGTTGGTGTTGACGCTGCTGCTGGTGTTGATCCACCGATTGCACCAAGTCCTGCGCCGATACCTGCGGTGTTAGAAGTAGAAAATTGTGGCGGAGTAATAGCCATAACCGCGCCGAGTCCACCTAAGGTGCCTCCTGCGATTAACAACGCTCTTTTCATCTCTTACCCCCATTTGCATATCCCACAAAAGGATTTACAGGCCCTATACAAGCCCACCTACCTGAGGAGTTTCTGAGAACGGACACAGATGCTCCTGCGTATTTATTCGCGGTGGAAAGCAAAAGCCTCGTCGTGGAAACGGTTTTTAGGCCCGCCCACATCTTCAAATGCGTTGCGAACTGCGCTCACCAACGGCTCTGGCCCACAGATATAAACATCGCTATCTGCAAACTGTGGCACTAATCGGCGTATTGCACGCGCATCCATTGGATGGTTCTTGCGTGGTCCGACTAAATAATGAATACGGATTGATCCACCACTATTAAAAGCCAAGTAATCCAGCTCATCGCGCAGCACTAAATCCTCTTCCTTAGATGCTCTAAAAATTACATCCATCTGCACTCCGCCGTTGAGTTCATCCATGATTGCGCGAATAGGAGTAATACCAACGCCACCACCTACTAATACAACGTGTGGACGCGTTGAACGCCCTGCAGTAAAGGCTCCATATGGCCCTTCCACAAATACGCGTGTACCCGGCTTAATAAATGCCATCGAACGTGAGTGATCACCTAAATCTTTAACAGTGATGCGCATTAAATGTTCAGTTGGGGCAGCAGATAAAGAAAATGGATGCGACATTAAAAAATGTCCGCGAGCTAAAAAGCGCCAACCAAAGAACTGACCACCTTGTGCATGCAGTTTATGTAAGTTTCGGCCTTTCATGATAACCGATATAACTCCAGGACCTTCTACGACAACTTTTTCCACACGCAAGTTAACGCGCAATGATCTAATTAGTGGCACACCAAAGCGCCAATACACAATGGAAAACGCCATCAACACATACAGCGCAGTCCAGTAAGCACGATTAAGTGGGTGGCCAATAAACATCTGACCATTAATTACTTGGTGCATAAACGATGCAGCTACGGCGATGTATGTGTAAACATGGATAATCCACCATGTCTCATAGCTCATCTTTGCTCGTGCTTTTTTATACGATGTCACACCCGCCATAATCATTAATACAAAACCAGCGAGGGCAAACCACATCCATTCAAATTGATTGAGCATTCGCCACAGCTCTTTATACAGTGGAACGGAATCTTGCCCCGCAAAAGATAAAACAATAAACAACACATGTGCGCCAATGCCATATAAAGACCACGGCCCTAAATTGCGATGCCATGTAACCAATCGATCATGGCCCACACCTTTTTCAACCCAGGGAATACGCGCAACTAAAAAGATTCCAACAATTGCTAAATATGTTCCAACCAATGCTGACAACCTAGAGAAGGACGCCAAGGATGCATAAATAGAAGTAAAATCACTTTTGCGCACTGTCGTTAACTGCAGTGCCAGAGTTAAACCAAGTCCTGCACCCAACAAAAGCGCTGCCCAGTCGGTGCCAGCAGATGAATGCTTATAGATGCGAGTTGGCTGTGTCATGGCCCTATTAGACCTCTATTTGCTGAGAACCGCCTGAACGATAGCGGTGTGCCACCCCCCAATGGCCGTTTTGAGGCTTGTAAATGAATTTACTTCGGTGACGTTAGGGCCTTGTGCAGATCCGGAATCGCGCTGGACTTGAGCCATTCTTTAAAGGAGATGCCAAATGTCTTTTCATTTGGGGTAACTATCTCTCCAGTTCGCATTGTCAAAGTGTGGGGTAGGTACCATCAAAGTGTACTAACTCACACTTTTACCGCAATCTGAAAGCCATCAAGAAGTTGAAATTTTTGCCGAGCCTTTCGCGCATTTGCCTGTCTTGGGCAGAACGGAAATCACGCTTCCTTTTACGCAGACATACGGTGGGATTAATTTCTCAGTTAAAGACAATATCGAATCAAATTGCTGATAGCCGCTGAACTGCTGAGTGAAAGTTCTTGTACTAGAAACTGCAGACTTCAATTGAACTAGATTTGAAATATTGGCCAAGGAGGCCACTTTTGTATCAATCTGTGCTTGTGCTTTTTCTATATCAGCAATTAGTGAAGATAGCTTTTTATAGTTTGAATTCTTGTAAATCATGGTTGTAATAGATTTTGGTATACCGGCAAGTCGGTTAGCCAAACTATCCCAACTCTCTTGGTTGGCTACTAACAAATCAGTAAGTACCAAAATCTGATCTGCAAGCGCAATAAGCTCAGGCTCGGCATCTTGCAACTCTGCATTTGTGGCATCCGCCTCTTCTGCATAGGTATTAGCTTGGTCAACATAACCATTTAGCTGTGAAATTAGAGTCGAAGTCGCAGCGCTATTCTTATTAATTGCACTCAATTTCCCTTGAAGAGCATCAGCTTTCGGATCATTAGTATTACATTTTTCCAGAAAACTTTGGGCGATGCCAAAGTTGTGCATGGACTCTTCTAAATCGGAAGTAAAACTATTGCAATCAGCAACACTGGCTCGGTAAGCATTTAAAGCTTTTTGTGCAGCAGAGATTGCATCAGTAAGCTCTGTGCTTGCCGGTTTTGCTGTTGAAGTTGGAGTAGAACCTGGAGGAGTAGTTGTTCCACCCGTTCTCGTTGTCCAAATCGCAGTTCTATCTACCCTTTTGTTTCCAGAATTACAAAGGGTAATTCCTTGGCCTGTTTGGTTGGTTGGTTCACATTGCAGTGGTGCTCCAACCATGCGTGTATAACCTGCAACGTTGTTATTTACATTTGTAGCTAAACCAATAAATGTTCCAGAATTATCAAAGACTATACCGCCATTAACCAATATTGGATCTGCGGTTTCTAGCAGGAAAGTAAAATCTTTTTCATTTGAAGTATAAATCTTTGAATTAATCCATTTCAATCCAAAATTTGGAACATACGCTGCAATCGTTACCCGCCAACCAACTTCAGGAAAAGTGTTCCCATAAAGAGTTTGAGTTGGTAAAGCTAACACGGTATGCAGACTTGCAAAGTCCTCAGAATTTTGGGCACTTGATCCCCAGGTTTCACCTTTATAGGTACTGGTGCTTTTATAGAGTTTAACTTCCTGTTGCCCGCGGTAAAAACATTTCTCCAAATAGTTCTTATTACTCACTAAAATTGAATATGTTCCAGAATTTTTTAATTCATCAGTGATTGCGAAATTTCCAGCAAAGCCAACACCAATTTTGCCTTGACAATCAATCCCAACAATCGATTCAGCCAAACGGGCTTGCAAAGATGTCAGCCCGCTTGGTGCAGTTGTGTAGTCAATTCCAGTAGCCGGAGACATGAGGCTGGCAGAAAGCAAAGCAAAGAAAACGACAATTGCAACTGATTGCTTTTTAATCATGCTGAGATTCTATCTAAATGCAGCCAGAGAAAGGCTAAACACCTATTTCAACCCCTTTCAAGGTGCCTTACGCCACCAAAGATGCGAGATACGATTAGAACCTCATGAAGTATCTGCCCCTAATTCGCTTGCTCGTTAATCGCGAACTCACTCTTCGCTATAAGCGCAGCGTTATCGGCATCGGCTGGACTCTTCTAAACCCAGTGCTGACAAGCGCCGTACTTTGGTATGTGTTCTCATTTGTATTCGCTTCGCGCCTTCCTAATGGACAACAGTTTGGGCCTTACCTCATGGCCGGAATCTTGCTGAATACTTTTTTTGGTCAAGGGTTAATGCAATCAGCAGATTCAATTGCAAGTAACGGCGGCGTACTAACAAAGATCTATGTCCCACCTCAAGTTTTTGCAATCTCATCGGCTCTTGCAGGACTCACTAATTTCTTTATAGGGCTGCTTCCGCTGGCCGTAGTTTGTTATATCTCTGGCCAACCACTTGCCTGGACTTTGCCACTCGTTCTTGTAATAGGAGTTTTGCTAGCATTTTTAGTTGCCGGACTTGGACTTACTCTTTCTATCCTATTTATTCGCTTTGATGACTCGCGCAATATAGTAAGTATCTTACTTTTGATTTTAATGTACCTAACTCCAATTTTTTATCCGGTTAGTATCATGAACTCAACAATGCAAAACATCATCCATTGGAACCCAATTACTAGTTATTTAGATATTTTCCGCTGGGCCTTTTCAAATAATGCAACACCAACTCTATTTAGTTGGGTTTATATTTTCACATGGAGCATTTTGGCTCTACTACTTGGAACTTATATCTTTAAGAAATACTGGCCAAGAACGGTGGCGATGCTCTAATGGCCGTTATCGAAGTCAAAAATGTAAATGTTACTTATCGCGTTCTTATGAAAAAGTCTGGGTCCCTTAAAGAATTATTCCGAGATTCCATTAAAGGTAAGGCACGTGTTGTTGATTATGTAGCTCTCAAAGATATTTCTTTCACAGTTGATGAATCTGAAGTAGTTGCAATTCTCGGTCGAAACGGTGCTGGCAAATCAACGCTACTTAAGGTTCTAGCCGGGGTTCTTCCACCAACTAAGGGAGTTAGAAAAGTTACAGGATCTATTGCACCAATGATTGAACTTGGTGCAGGCTTTCACCAAGAAATGACCGGGGCTGAAAATGTCTTGTTTTATTCTGCATTAATGGGCCGAAACTTGAAATCAGTAAAAGCACGCACGCCCGCCATCGGTGAATGGGCTGGCGTTAGCGACCATATGGGCTTTCCGCTCCGCACATTTTCTTCAGGAATGGTGGCCCGCTTAGCTTTCTCAACTGCCACCGATGAACAAGCAGAAGTTTTACTTGTTGATGAAGTGTTATCGGTTGGCGATGCTGATTTCCAAACTAAATCTAAGGCTCGCATGGAAGAACTTATTAAAAGCGGCGCAGCCGTTGTACTTGTCTCGCACGATATGACAGCCGTGCGCACATTAGCTGATCGTGCAATCTGGTTAGAAAACGGGCACGTCAAGATGATTGGTAAAGCCAGCGACGTCGTAGACGCATACGAAGCCAACTAACATGCGTGTTTTGCATGTCATTGCCCGCCTTAACGTTGGCGGCACTGCGCGTTACATAACTCAGCTCGCAAACGAGCTACCTAAACACGGCATAGAAACTTTGGTTGCTACGGGCTATGTTCAAGGTTCTGAAGTTGAAGACTCATCAACTGCGACAATCAAACTAGCTCGCATTAAATCTTTGGGGCGATCAATTAACCCAATTAAAGATCACTTTGCTAATAAGCAACTTCAAGCAATTATTGAGGAATTTAAACCCGACATCATCCATTCACATACTTTCAAAGCCGGTTTTATTACTCGGGTGCGCAAACAACAGGTACCAGTAATTCACACTTTCCATGGTCACCTTCTTGATGACCCAGAGTTTTCGGGTTTTAAATCAACGATCATCACAATAATTGAAAGAAAATTAGCCACGAACTCTGCAAAACTTGTAACTGTGGGTCAACGTGTGGCTGATGAATTAGCCGAAAAAAATGTTGGAGTTAAGGCGCAGTACTTAAACATCCCACCAGGTGTAATAGAGTTAAGCATTACCCCGCGCACGCAAGCGCTAAAAAACCTTGGGCTCATCGATGACACTCGCCCAATAATCGGTTGGATTGCCCGAGTTACTGGGGTAAAGAATCCAATGCGTGCGCTAGACGTAGCGCGAGCAATTCCTGAAGCTCATTTTGTTATGGCAGGCGGTGGCGATTTACTGGAAGAAGTAAGAGATGCAGCCCCCGGCAATGTCACTGTTCTTGGTTGGGCAAAAGCGGAAGATCTCTTTGGCGTATCCGACATCATCCTTTCAACAAGTGAAAATGAAGGTATGCCCATAGCCCTTATCGAAGCTGCGTTAGCGGGTAAACCTGTAGTTGCAACTGATGTTGGCGGAGTATCAGAAGTTATTGCTCATCATGAAACTGGCTTAGTAACTAACAAAAGCACTGCCTCGTTAACTGCAGCCGTTAACTCTTTAATTCTTGATTCTCAAAAACGTAGCCAAATGAGCACGCTTGCCTCATCGCGGGCAAAGGCTCTTTTTTCTATTGATCAAATGATTAACGCTCACGTGAGCCTGTATCACTCGATTGTGAATTAGGCTTAACCTATGCGCGTATTTATAACTGGTGGTGCCGGCTTTATTGGTTCCCATTTAGCCGACCATTACATTGCTCAAAATGATTCAGTGACAATTCTGGATAATTTAACAACTGGATCAATGGAAAACGTTGCACATTTAGCCGGCAAAATAACAACTATTGATGGCGATATTCGCAATGCCGAACTCGTTGAAAAACTGACTCAAGATGCTGATCTAGTAATTCACATGGCCGCAGCCGTTGGAGTTCAATTAATCCTTGAATCTCCCCTTGATTCAATTTCTACAAATATTGCTGGCAGTGAAGCTGTTTTAAGCGCTGCAGCAAAATTTAATAAGCGAATTATTATTGCTAGCACATCAGAAATCTATGGCAAGAACCCTAAGCAGCCACTCAGTGAAGTTGATGATCGCGTAGTTGGTGCCCCTCAAAATATTCGCTGGACTTATAGCGATGCAAAGGCAATAGAGGAAGCCAGGGCTACTGCGCTGCATGTTAAACAGAAATTGCCTGTTACCACTGTTCGCTTATTTAACACTGTTGGCCCACGCCAAACAGGGCGATACGGAATGGTTGTTCCGCGCTTTGTGCAGGCTGCGCTAAAAAATGAACCAATCACGGTTTATGGAGATGGCACACAATCACGCGTCTTTTGCCATGTTTTAGATGCTGTCCAAGCAATTACAACTCTTGCGGCAACTGATTCTGCAATCGGTGATGTCTTTAACGTTGGAGGCACTGGCGAAGTAAGTATTAAAGAGTTAGCCGAAAAAGTAATTGCTATAACTGGTTCACATTCACAGATTACTTACACCCCATACACCGATGCCTACCCTGCAGGTTTTGAAGATATTCAACGTCGAGTGCCTGATATTTCTAAGATTAAAAAGGCTATCGACTGGTCTCCGAGCAAGAACTTAGAAGCAATTATTAAAGATATCTCTGGGATTTAAATCCCGTCTACCCCCGCAAGTGATCCAGTGCAGTCAAAAATATAAGCCGATTTCTTAATATCTGCCTCTAGAACCACATCATGTTTAGTCACAACTACGGCAACATCGTATGCACCTAATTCATCGCTTTCTTCACCTCGCCAGGCTTTAACAAGTGGATCATGCCAACTTACAACTGCCCCGGCTTGGCGCAGCAAATCAATCACTGCCGCTGCTGGAGTCTCTCTAGTGTCTGCAACATTAGCTTTATAAGAAACACCCACTACAACTACTGACTTGCCCTTTAAATCTCCGCCAGCACCTGCAATAACGCGCTTAACAACATATGCCGGCATCGCCAAGTTAACTTCATTTGCTCGTTTAATAAATGTTGCAGGCACGCCAACTTCATTTGCTACATATGCCAAATACGATGGATCTACCGGAATGCAATGCCCACCTACTCCTGGTCCAGGATTGAACTCCATAAATCCGTAAGGTTTTGTGGCTGCAGCATCTAGTACTTCACGGCCAGAAATACCCAGGGCATCAGCAATCTGGGCAAATTCATTTACGAGAGCGATGTTTACCTGTCTAAATGTATTTTCAAATATCTTGGCGGCTTCTGCTACCTCTGGAGATGAAACTTCAATTACTGTGTCACAAAAGGATGAGTAAAATTCTTTTGCCTTTGTCACTGCATCGCTCGTTAATCCACCAATCAAGCGCGGTGTGTTCTTGGTTCCCCACTGGGCATTGCCAGGATCCACTCGCTCTGGTGATGATGCATATATGTGGTCAACACCAGTGATACGTGCCGCAATTTCATTGCGCAATGTGCCCGGGTATGACGTCGATTCATTTACTACTAGCGCTGGAGTTTTCACATTCTTTTGGATCATTTCTACAGCTGCGTGAATAAAGGATAAATCTGGTTCTCTATCATCTGTTAACGGCGTCGGTACGGCAATAACAATAGCTTCGCAGCCATTTAGTAAAGCAGCATCAGTAGTTGCTTTATAGGAACCTGTCTTAATAAAACCGGCCACTTGTGAGTTAGAAATTCCCTCAATGTGTGATTGTCCAGAATTTAACTCAGCAACTAATTTAGGATTCACATCAAAGCCAATAACGTTGTGCCCGGCACCTGCTGCGCCAACGCCAATAGTTAGCCCTACATAGCCTTGACCGATAATCGCTACACGCATTGGGTTAGATTACCGACTTATTTCAAATCTGGATTGTGCGGATCTAGGCGCTTCATTTCAGCTACCGCTTGAGCCTTTTGTGAATTCGATATTCCTATAATTTCTGAGTAGACCTTCCAAGCATCAAAGGAGTCCGGAAATTCTGTTATCGCTCTCCTCATAATATTTAACGATAATTCGTCGAGATGATTGTCTCGAAAATTCAGCGCTACGGAAGTCATACGCCTTAAATCTAAAGGGGTAGCGAGAGCGCTCTCAGTTAATTCCTTAACATTTCCATTTTGTATGGACTGTTTGAATTTTACTGAATTATAAAAGGGTGGTAGGGCAATTAGCGATCCAACGCATAGACCAACACAAGTTAAAACTATAATTCTGGTTTTAGACAATTTGACATCCAAAACACGATTGTTTTTGAATGACAAGTTATTCTTCTTCGGCACAAGGGCTTTTGGCGGTCGTGTATTTATCTCATAGCCTATTATTAATCCTGAAAGAGTCCATCCTATGGTAGCAAGGCTTAACTGATTAATACTGACCATTGATTGGGATTGATAACCTATCCACGCACTAAAAATTATTGCTATGTGTGGATCGAGTGCTCGGCTTCTTCCAATGATTCTGAATGCACTCAAAAGAGTAAAAATGATTATGACCACATATAAGAAGCCAAGCAAGAAGCCACCGCCGGATAAGAGGTCGAGGACGACGTTGTGCGCGGAGGTACTTACAATCTCGGGCCCTCTTCGTATCGTTGCTTCAATCGTGCGGCTGCGCCTATACCAATCACCATACCCATCAAGACCCACTCCAAATAATGGATGCGACCGTGTCATTTCCCAACCAGCACGCCAATAATCTCCTCGATAGGTTATAGACGGCTTGTATAGAAGACTTGAAAGAGGGCCTTTATTCAACATTCCTAAAAAAGCCAGTGTTACAAATGGTACTGTTAATAAGAAAGAGCTTATTCCAATTCTTCGGCCGTATTTTTCATAGAAAAGAATATGACAATATGTAAGAAGCCCAAATGCAAATACAAGAAATCCTTGAATTGCGTTTGTTTTGTAAATCTCGAACAAGCTGGCTAAGACGAAAATTAGCAGCATAATTCGAAGGCCAATAGTAATTCCCGGACTAATGGCACTTGAAAGTGCTAAAATTGCAATAAGTCCGAGAAGTGAGGACTGAAAATCTGGGTTTCCAACGAAACCGACTACTGGTGAGTGAACATTCGACCAGCTAATTGGATCTTTCCCATAAATTTGCAACAAACCATAAGCACAAGAGATCAGGCCAATAAAAATCAAAACCCTTATAAAGCTTTCGGTGATTAAAGGGTCCGAAACTACAGCAGCGGCGAACAATAAAAATGAGAGTGCAAAGTAAGTTAAAAATCCAGTATTTCGCCCTGGAGCACCAAAGAATTGCTCACTAATTCCGGATCCTGAAAAAAACAAGACAATTACTAACCATGAATCAAATAATGCAAGAACAATTAAGAGATTTTTGTATTTTCTATAATCGAGTGTATGAACATTTGTTATAGCTAACAAAAAAATGGTAAACCCAATAGAAATAATTACCACAAATTTCGGTAGATTAAGAGCATCCACCGTCCACCAAGGCGTTAAGGATAAAGATGAAAATACTAAAACGGCTATAAGTAATTGCTTAAGTACCGGGCTAATACCTTTTACCATAAGAGAAGGGTACTGAATCCCCCTTTCAGATGCACGAAACCCGGCCCCCACCGAAGTGGGAACCGGGTTTCGATTCTAGATCTGTTTAAGGATCCGGGTTAATTAATCCATTACTGGATTAATTATGCCTTTACCTTCTTCTGGATCTTGATTACTAGGTTTGTCAATGATGTTAACTGAGCCTTTAGAGCTGAGATCATTGTTGAAACCTGAGCAGACAAAGCTGCAACAGCATCTGCTGCATCTTGTGCTGCAGCTGTTGCTGCATCTGCTGCTTCTGCTGCAGCGTTAGCTGCATCAGTTGCTGCGTTAGCTGCATCAGTTGCTTCTGCGGCTGCATCTGCGGCTGCAGTATCTTCACCACTACCAACAGTAATTGTTGAAGACGCTGTAATTTTTCCAGCTGTTGCTGAAACAACTGACTGGCTATCTCCTGATGAAGCTGAGAATACAGCTGCAGTTGAGAATTTACCGTTAGTTGTTGTTGTTACTGGTGTGTTGATCGCTGATCCATTTGTAGCAGTTAATGAAACAGAAGTTCCATCTGGTACTGGGTAGCCATTGGCATCCTTGGCTTCAACGTTAACAGTTGTATTGCCAGCCTTAGCAACAGTCGTTGCAGCAGGTGTTACTGAAACAGTTGCAACAGTTCCTGATGCGCAGTAGTAATCAACTGAGTTTGAACTGATCCAAGCTGCAGCTGAGTTCTTTGACCATGCAGTAATTGTTAACTTCTCATAACTTGATGAAGCTGAACAGTCAACAGATACAAGGTCTCCACCTGAAATTAGGAATCGGCTTGCAGAAGACGCCATTGCCACTGTTGCACCTAATGAATCAGATGTACGAGCGGTTGGGGCTGTTGCTGTACCTGATGAATCTATAGTCCAAGCGAGATTAGCGTCGCCATGACCTGAGATTACATTTCCGTTTGCATCTTTGTATGTCAAAAGAAGCGCACGGAGCTTTCCGCCGTCTGTAGCGACGTTAGTTGTATAAACAGTTTGCATTGTTCCACCAGCAGCTGATGAGTAATAGCTGTTAGCGAGGGCAAGAGTAGCTGGAGTTCCACCTAACCACGCGAATGTTTGTGACAGTGTCCCAACATTGCTTGCAGCATCTACAACAGTGATTGTTACCTTTGCAGAACCTGGATATGCAGCATTCGCAGTCCAAGTAATTGCTGTTGCAAGTACACCATCTGTAACTGTTGAAGAGTATGCATTGAGCGTACCCTTATCTACAGTGATATAGGCAGTTCCGTTGCTCATCAAGTTTCCGCTTGCATCGCGAACATAAGCACAGACCTTGGCAGTTGCTGTAGCAACTCCATCTTCTTGTGCATATGCAGCCACAACATCAGCAGCGTGTGAAGCACCTGCTGCTACGCATGTTGTATTTTGCACAGAAAGATATGAGTTAGTTGTTGAAAGTGCTGTTGATGTAGCTGCACCCCATGTAATTGTCGCTGTCTTTGTAGCAATTGGTGTTCCACTTGAATTCAAAAGAGTTGAAGTGAATGTTTGTGTGCCAGCTACAGTAGATGTAACAGTAAATGTAACCACTTCTGTTTCACCGGCAGCGATACCAGTATTGCCGTAAGCACCATTCCACTGAATGGTTGTATTAGGAAATGTTAAGCCTGTTGCAGCACTGACTGCAGTTGCATTTCCTGCAGCTGAAATTGATGGATCGTGAGTAGCTGTAGTTCCATCGCCATCAACAGAAGCTGAAGTAATCGTTCCAACTCCAGTTGTTGAGATAGTTGCTACAGATGCTGCTGCAGCTGAAACATCTACACCTGTAACTGTCCAAGTAAGAGTTGCTGTTCCGCCAACTACCTGAGTTCCAGCAGTTGTTCCTGTACCGGCATATGCGCCAGTTACGCTGAAGCCTGAATAGGCTACAGTTCCCGTATAAGCAGCTGCGTTAGCTGAAACAGTCGAAACCATTCCGAGGCCCATCGCAGCAACTGCTACAAGCGCTACGCGCTTGAAAGTTGTCTTTGTAGACATTTGTTTCCTTTCGATTAGTCAAGATCAGGAATTTCCTGAACTTGGCTTTGAGTTAATTTCTTAACTCAGTTCGATGAATCGCACGTGCTGATTCACCAAATTCCCCACCGTGTATCCGGACGCGGCGAGGAAACCTATTTATTTATTTGTCACCTGCACCGCTTGCGCTAGTACTTGTGACTTTCCTGCATTCAAAAGAATGCGGGTCGTAATCTCTTTAGGCGCATCAGCTAGGTCATAGCCACGGCTTCCGGTTGGGATTACGAAATCTGTTGGCATTAAGTAACCGATATGGAATGTGGCGGTTACTAGGTACTTGCCATTTGATAGGCGATCTACAGTTGAATCGATTGAGTTAACTTCAACTGCGTTCCATCCACCACCAAACCCAACGTTTACGCCATTAGTGGTGTAGTGGGTCCCTGTGGCATCGACAGTGATTACTTGATCGATCAAAATGTTTGGACCAACCGAGCCAGTTAAGAATTGGTTGTTGATGACAAGGCCATCGGTGCCTAGAGATACTGTGCCAGCAGTTAAGCGGGCAACGCCTGAAACGTTGCTGGCATCTGTAACGCTAAAGCCAGTTGGTACGCCTTCTTTATCTAGACCAAAGAATGTAAGAGCAGCAATCTTTGCATTAAGAGCAGCTGCGTTTGCCTTCTTCGCAGCAGCAGTGGCTGCAGCCTTTGCTGCAGCTGATGGTGACTGACTTGCAGCAGTTGAAGGAGTATTTCCCGCAACACCTGAGATTGAAGGGATTGTTGAAACAATACTTCCTTCATTGCCAGTCATTGAGTTAAAGCCAAGGAAAGCTGTAATAACAAGGAGAAGTGAAAGTGCAGCCTTTGAAGACTTCTGTGCAATCTGCGCAGCTTTCTTGTAAGTAGTTGAAAGTGCGTTTAATGCAGTGAGGCCAGTGGCTTCATCAACAACCCAGTCTTCAAGAACGCGAACCATTGACTTGCGAGCGCGCACCAAGATGTGGCGAACATTTGCAGGAGTTGTGTTTAGCGCAGTTGCGATTTCCTCTGTTGTGCGGCCTTCCATTTCCCACATAACCAACGCTGTGCGCTGATCTGAAGTTAAACGTGAAAGAGCTTCGCGGATAATCGCGGCATCTTCGGCTGCAGTAATAGAGGTATCTAGATCTATGTGGTTCTCAGATGCAATCTCGTTCAAGCGCTCCTGGGTTGTGTCAGCATCAATTGCAACCAAGTTAGGACGTGCTCCGCGAGCGCGGATGATGTTGAGAGAAATATTGGTAACAGATGTACGAAGGTATGCAATCGCGCGATCTGCCGTATCTAGCTCAGGGGCAGCAAGCATGAACTTAAGGAATGCTTCCTGTACTACTTCATTAGCTTCTGCCTCATCGCGGGTGATTCGGCGTGATTGAGAAACAAGCTGTGTGCGGTGTTCTGTGTAGAGCGCTGAGAGCTGAGAGATAGACCAGTCTGCAGCAGAGCCCTGAGCTGATGCGGGGGCAGCTTCAAGAATGCGGGTGGCAGCAGTCTGTGCAGCTTGTTTCGCTGCCTTTGACTTTAATAGTGCCATTTAAGTAACTCCCGCGAGTTTGATTAAGAAGAGCAACGTCTTGCCCTCTATTAGTTAAGACACCGCTGGGGGGCAAATGTTGTGCCCTTTGCGGATTTATTTTTACCTATATATATGGGGGGAAGGTGCATGCAGGGCTTTCGCCGAATGGCAGCGTTAAACAACCCTGCCGGAATCAGGTCTTAAGTCTATGGGATAGGCAAGCCTAAAGCCGGTATTGAGGGTTTTTGAGCGTGTTGAGCAGACGGGGGCCCTAAGACAGCCCAATGGGCCCTACATTCTTAAATACGACGCCCCGTTGAAATCTAGAACTGCTCCGCTGGCCCATTCACTCTCGGCCGAGGCCAAGAAGTGGACAGCTTTGGCTAACTCTTCGGGTCTTGCAACTCGATTAAATGGACTCTGGGCACGAATGCCATCACCTTCTGGACCATCCAATAATCGCGCTGCCATATCAGTTTCTACAAAACCTGGCGCCAACGTTGTCACACCTATTTTCATAGGCGCTAAAGCTTGGGCGATCGATTGGCCGAAAGCAACAATTGCCGCTTTTGATGCACCGTATGCGGGACTAACAGGTTCGCCTCTAAAAGCTCCGCGCGAACCAATGTTCACGATTCTGGACGTTGAGTTCTTGGGCATATATTGCAGCGCGCACCAGGTCACATTTGCAGCACCTATTAAATTAACGCCCAAAGTATCTGACCATGCTTGTTGCCATTCTTGATAGGTAGAGCTTTCAATTGGGTGATCAAAGAAGACCCCCGCATTATTAATCAGGACATCGATAACACCAAACTCTTGTGCAACAGAATCAACCATTGCTTTGATTGCTTCAGGATCTCGCAGGTCGGCTTGAACAATGATGTGGCCGCTGCCAGCAAGTGAATCAACAACTTTTTGGGCATCTGTGGCAGCAGAAGAATAATGAACAGCTACTCGATCACCGGCCGCTGCAAATTCATGAGCAATAGCAGCACCAATTCCTCGTGAGCCACCCGTAATAAGTATTGTGCGATTAGTCATTAGAGCACTTTACGACAATTGCCAAGATTGGCCCAGAATGAAGCAATTATTGGGTTAACACCTCATTGGAATTTGAGAAAACAATCTATTCGGGTTGTACCCTCATTGGCTTAGGGGGTCTTCTCATATGGCAACACGATCTAATGGCTACAGATCAAGGCCCGACGGTTCACACGTGGGCAAGGTCGGCTTTTACTTAGTGTTAATACCTGCAACTGGGTTTCTGATCAAAATGATCACAATGGCAAACATTGTGGGTGGCGGGGCCTGGTTGGGCGCTGACGGAGAAAACTATCTTTCTGGAGTGGAAGGCTTACTGAATCAGGGCTATTTCAGCGATAAAGATGTCTTGTCTTTTTGGCCTGCTGGCTATCCCATTCTGATTTGGTTTCTGGCCAAAATATCTTTAGCTAATAGTTTGTGGCTACTTTCAATTATACAAAGTCTTTTTTATGCCTATTCATCCTATTTCTTCCTCAAGCAACTGCGAGGTACCCAGTTGCAGCCATACATGTTTCTGATTGGCATGGCACTGACTTTCAATCCCACACTTTCCTTGAGTTCCTTAGCTGTGGGATACGAAAGTCCGATCGCATCCTGCATGTTGATGATTGTTGGTCTCATCTTAAAATCACAAAGACAGAACACTAATATCGAGTTAGTAAAAAATATCTCTCTTGTAGGACTCTTTTCTTTTCTGGCAACTTTCATGCAACCACGATGGATTTTAACTTCGGTTGTCTTTGCTGTTATGTGGGCGCTCATCACACAAGGCAAAAAAGCTCAAGCCATGGTGCTCATAGGCGTAATCGCAATTATGACAATTGCCCCAGCAATTCTCATACAACGCAATTCGCAAGCTATTCAAAAATCTGTTATCTCAACAAATCTGGGAGTAACCATGCGCCTTGGTGCTGGGGAATCAACTTCTGGTGGTTATTCCCATTCAGGCCTTGAAGTTCCATGTGATCCTGTTCCACCTGCAATTGTTGTAGAAGATAACGATTTAGTTAAATGTGTTCTTAGTTGGTATGCAGCCAACCCCGTTAAAACCTTTCATTTAGCAATTAATAAGGCGTGGTACTTCTGGTCTCCATGGTCTGGTCCTTTAGGTAACGGAACTATGGCCAGAAATCCGTGGCTAAAGATTGACCCGATAATAAATATTGCTCACACCAGCCCTGCTGGAAAAGACTTTGTCTATAAGACTTTCGGTAAAGTGGTGTCATTTCTTTGGGTATTAATGTGTATTTCATTATTTTTTATAGGTTTCTTCTGGCTTCGATCTATGAAAGGTATGCAATCAATTCTGGCCTATTTGGCCTTTACTCCAGTTGTGCTTTCTTGGCTCATATCTATCGCAACTATTGGCGATCACCGCTTTCGGCTACCAACAATGCCATTAAGTCTTTTCTTACAAGTCCTTGGGTATTTCGCACTTATCCATAAAATAAAAACCAAATCATTTGCAGTCAAAAATGAGGTGGTAGATAAAAAGGTTAGAAAGCATAATTAGTGTGGGACCAGACGCCTGCGGGAATTTTGTAGTTAATGCCATGTGCAGATAAATCTTAGTTTTAAGGTGTCTTTGCCGAAGGTGAAGGGCCTTTGCCGCCCCCACCGCCAGTTCCATTTCCTGAACCGCCGCCAGTCCCAGATCCGGCTTTAGATCCTTGAGTCGGACTAGAGCTTGGTTCGGCAGTTGCTGAGTTCTTGGAAGGTGTTGCGCTATTCATGGCTGGTTCAATTTGTGAATTCTTTACAGTTGAGGATTTTACGAATCGCATTCCTTCGGCAAATTTCAAGCATGTGTATTCTACGCCTTCAATTTTTTTCTTAACTAATTGTTTTGTACATTTTTTTGAACTTCCTGGAATAAATTTACTTGGTGAAAGAATCCATCCACGTTCACCTGTTTGTTTTACTACGCAGTTTAATACTTCGCCATACTTTGTTATAACGCCTTTACCAAGATAGCGGTCTTCACAATTATGCTTCAAGGACTGGTTGCGATAAGGAATAAGTTCATTTGCGCCTTGTGCAGATGAAATACCAAGACTAAAAAGCAGAACCGCTAGTGAGGTACTAATAATTCTCAATCTTTGCAATTTCAAACTCCCTAGTTGGTAAACTCGATTGAGCTCAACCTAATTCCGGGTACATTTCCTACAAAAGTATATGGAATGTCATCAGAGCCTTGTGATAAACCAGAAATATCAAATTTGTAAATCTCTGTAAAATTAGGTGAACCCGCAATTCGAGCACCAGTCCAGAAAATTCCACTTGAATCAACAGTCAGCATATTTGCCCTGTCGGAAGGCAAATTTCTACCATACTGAGGATTTCCCGTGACACCATTAGAGTCGATCAATAGGTATAAAGTGTCAGTTTTTAGCCAAATGCGGCCTTCTAAGTCCGAAGCCAGCCCTGTTGACCATGTGTCTATGTCTTTCTCGAACACTTCTATCGAAGCATCAGTCTTATCAATTTTGATTAAATTATCGTCAGCCTCTGACCAACCCCACAGTTGACCAGTTGGATCAAATGCTAAGTCTGGATAAGGTGTGTAGTTACTATGTCCAACTAAATAAACATTTATTTCGCCATTGGTCGCGGTGGTGGGGTCAAATTTGAAGAGAGAATCACTGTCGTTTGAAACGAAATAAAACATAGAGTCGACAGGGTCCCATGACAATCCT
The DNA here is from genome assembly GCA_009698445.1 of Actinomycetota bacterium. Taxonomy (GTDB): domain Bacteria; phylum Actinomycetota; class Actinomycetes; order Nanopelagicales; family Nanopelagicaceae; genus Planktophila. Next base: position 13,332 of record WLQG01000005.1, on the reverse strand, counting down.
GTTGCGTGAATTATCTGCTCTCCGTTATATTTTAAAGCTCCAACAAGTTCGTAAGTAAAATCAGAACCTTCATTAATAGTGAGCATGTATAAATTCGCTGAATCTGCCTCACCGTCGCTATCATGAATGCCTGCACCTGTTAAACCGTACAGAGTTCCAGATCCTGGAACTGTTTCAATTGTAATTTTTACAACATTTTGTGCCGGCGCTAAACCATACGATGAATCAGCATTATGTGAAAATGTTGCTACTAAAGAATTTGACCCAAGTGGCAACGTACCCTGCCAGTAAAAATGTGGGGTGTCATCACTTTGATCAGATGTTCCCGCAGTATCAGTATAAAGACTGATTAGACCAGAGGAACCGTAAGCCGAGATCTTGAATGATTTTCCCCCACAGTGATCCGAACTTCCATCAATCCCGCTTAACTGAACTGAGGTGAAAAAATGGCCTGCATTGCCTGGAGCATTTATAAATGTTGAATATGGCGTAACAGTTATCTGATTATCACACGCAGTTGCTTGGGTTACTCCTTGGCCAAATTCAACTGGGCCAGAATTCAAATTAATATTTGCAGCCAAAGTTGACCCTAGGGAAGCAACAACAACTAGGGCGATAAAACCAAAGGTGTAATTGAAAGCATTTTTGCTGCCAGTTCGGCGAGCCTTCATGCTTTGGAAGTTCAAAATCGGCATGTGGTGAATTCTAATCCAGGTAAACTCTTTTGGAAGCAATACCTATAAAATTTTCTACTAGGCTCAAATTTCACAATCGCTGCGAAAAAAAGTGGGCCCAGACGGGCTCGAACCGTCGACCCACGGATTAAAAGTCCTGTAGAAAAAGCCCGCCTTCCATAAGGCTAGCCGTTTTTCCCGTTCAAATCGAAGGGAAAAACCTAAATGTTCGAACCAATTTCCGCCTGTGCCACTACGGTGCCACGAAATCTCATGCATGCATTCGCGCCGATACTGAATGAGATGAATAATTCGTATGCAGAAAATCGGGGGCGAATCACTATCCCCAGCATGACAAAGCAAAATAACGCTGGCACTTGGGCTGGCATAAAACTCCTAACGGTTCCCCAAGTCTGTGAAATCCTACAAATATCTCAATCCACTTTTTATAAGTGGGGTAACAAGAAGCAAGCCCCTAAGGCTATGCGCTTGCCAAATGGCTCCCTGCGAGTCCAGGAAGAGCACCTGAACACCTTCATTAGAAAATTAGCTAAGGCGGGTCGCGCCAATGCTTAAAGTCCAGATATTTAATGTGACAAAGAATGAAAAACGCCCTCTGCCCTATCGCCTCAAATGGCGTGTGGGGGATCGAGATAAATCTAAGTCCTTCAAGAGAAAAGGCGAGGGCGATGCCTTCAAGCGAAAACTTGAGAGAGCATTAGAAGATGGTTTATCTTTCAGTCCATCGACTGGCCTTCCAGAACTTTGGGGCAAGACGTTAAAAACTTTCGCTGAAGTGGCCAGAGAGCATTCTGCTTCAAAGTGGCATGAGTGGTCTCCAACATCTCGCGTTTCCCACACCGAATCAATCGCAACTGTTATTTACGAACTACTCAGACCGTATGGGGCTAGTAAGTACGAACGCCCCTGTGTTTTGCGAGTGATTAGGAATCTACTTATCAACCAAAACGAATTGGAGGGTACCGCCCATGAAAAAGAGGTACTTCAGTACGTTTTAAGCAATTCGTGCAAAATGAATGAGATTTCGATTGAAAAAGTGAGCGAAGTGCTCAAAAAAATCGATATAAATTCTTTAAATGGCGAGCCTGCATCAAAAGACTTATTCCGTAAGCGTAAGCAAACCTTTGGCACCGTAATGGATTATGCCTACCGCCATAAATACATCAACGACAACACTTTTAAGAGAGTGAAGACTAAAAAGATTGAAACTCTGGAGGCCCTTGATCCGATAGTTGCGCTAAACCCGGCAGATTGTCGAAATTATTGCCAAGTCCTTCGCAACTGGGCAAAAGTTAAAAAAGGTTATTTCATGGAATCGGCAGATTTTTTAGAAATTGTCTGGCTTGCTGGGCTTCGCCCTAGCGAAGTCGCAGGATTGAAAGTCAAAAATGTAAATCTGTTTTTAGATCAACGAACTAGTTATCTAAAAGTAGATTGCGCAGTCGTTTCGCTATTAAGTGGGTATGCCGACAACCAAGCGACCCAAGTCAGCAAGGGTCTAAAGGCAAGGGGCAATAAAGCTTTCCGAAATGTTCCAATTCTTGCTGAACTTCGTCCAACAATCGAAAGGTTAGTTGAAGACAAAGACCCAGAAGACTTTCTCTTTACTGATCCAAAAACTGGGACTAAGCCAGTAAAAACAGATTTGGTAAATCGCTATTTCAAAAAAGTCTGTCTGACTAGCCACACTACCTATGACCTACGCCATACCAACGCTTCCATTTTAATTTACTCTGGGCTCAACATTGTTGAAGTTGCAAATCGGTTGGGAAATTCTGTTGATGTTTGCCAGAAGGTTTACCTCCACATGCTCAATAAGGTTGAAGATATAAATCTAAGTAGAGAAGATGAGTTCCTCAAAAACGCAGTCAAGCCTCTAAAATTTGAAACTTATGAAATTGGGATAAATTATTGGGAGCCCCCGATTCCAAAGAACTAAGAAATAAAGCCCCTTCTTTTTACGGAAGGGGCTTTATGATTTGGTATGACAAAGCAATAAACACTGTGGCTTATTTCTTTTTATCTTCCCCAAATCAGAGAAGAAATCTGACTGTTGTGGAAGTATTTACTCACTTAAAAAATAAGTGAGCCCGCTCGGGCTCGAACCGAGGACCCAAAGATTAAAAGTCTTTTGCTCTACCAACTGAGCTACGGGCTCATGCTATTAAATTTTCCTGAGCCTATCATTCCCTAGTTACTTAGGTGACGCAAATCCTTTTTAACTGGTGCCGATTAGAGGGACTATTGCTAGCCTCTACCAACTTATAAATACGAAATCATCAAATTTGATCATCTCTGTTACTAATAACTATAAATGCATTTCTTATATTGCCAAATAGATTCCACACTCTCCCTGTCCTTAACCATCTCCGTATCTATACCCGTTACTACACCCATTACTACCCTCTAAATTAATGATTCCTGACCACTCTCTATATTTTGCTGATAGAGAGTGGTCAGGAATCGAAATAACTAATTTAAGCGTAGAAAGCAACCCGTTGCTTGTCCGGGTGCGGGGGTAGTAACGGGTCGGCAATGACCATTTAACAATCTTCATTTCCAAACATATTTCTTAACTTTTCTTACTAAGGATTGCCTTTATTAGTGGATCTAGTTCTGGTATCAGACTATTTGCACCTATTTCAGATAAATGGTCTGCATCGTGAAATAACCAACCTTCATTTGAATTATTTCTGCAAACTTTTTTTGGACAAAAAATATTAAGGGTACTTAAGTAATAGTCTGTTACTCTATTATTTTCCCAAAAACTATTATCCTCAAATGGAATATTCGAGAATTTGCTTTTAGAATTTTTCCAATCTTGTACTCGAGTTACGATCGGCAGTAACTCCGGTGCGCTTCCAATATGTATAATCTCTATATTTTCTCTCATCAAGAATTTAAGATTTTTCAGTACCATCTCGTTATATTGAGTTCGAGATTTTGAATTATTTGGGGAGACCATAATCGATGATGATCGATGTGCATAGATGATAACCGTTGGTTTGCTATCTTGTACGAAATTCAATATCGATTGGTTATGTTTTATACAGTCTGGGGTTAGGTATGGATAAGAATATGAAGATTTGAAGTCTTTACTGTTTAACACAAAACCACAGCCTTGAAATGTGAAAACGAAGGTGTTCATATCATTCGAGTTCCCAAGTGAGATTATCGCTCGAGAGTCTGAGGCCGCATGCGAGTCTCCTATGAGAAGAATTGATTTCCCAGAATTGTGGTTCCCATATTTACAAGGCTCAGGGTTGATATTTGGTTGGGGAGAATAGAATTGACATTCTTTGTCCCAATTCCACGGAAGTATCTCGCTTGGAACTGGTAGCCCACTGTTCTTAAGCCCGAAAGCTGTTGAACGCTCCAAACCTAAAAAGATAGCAACAGGAATGAGGAGGGTTAATACAATGGAAACTACAATTGTTTTCAGGCTTGAGTGATCAGTTTTGCCTCTATTCCGATATTTGTTTTCTATTTTTGAATAACTCAAAGCTCCAAGCAATATTGAGGCGACCACAGCTATTGCTGATTGAATTTTGCGATTTTCACCTGTCCCGATTTGCATCAGGGGTGAGTATTTTGCGAGAAACAACAAAGGCATGTGGAGTAAGTAAATCGAATACGAACGATCACCAACCCATTCAAGCTTCTTAATCAGAAAATCTGGAAGTCCATCAAGAGACTTAAATAGAATTACAATCACTGCAATGAAACTAGCGAGTATTGAACTGACCTTAAGGTTCATGTGTAAGGGACCGAATAGAATCATGACGACAGCAATCACGGACAGTAATTGAATACCTTTTGGGATTTTTCTTATGCGATTGTGGTATCGATCTAGCAAGAGGTATGCAAGGCCACCTGCGGTAAATTGCCAAATCCGATCAATCGGCGAATAGAATGAAAATTGAGAAGCGATCGCAATGCCTGCGCGAGAGTATAGAGGCTGTAAAATTACCGGAAATAGAAATGACACAAAACTCACTGCTGAAATCACTCCGAATGTAAATGCAGTGATTTTCTTGAGGCTCTTTCGATTTCGAAGAATCAGTATCAAGATGAGAGGCAAAAATATATAGATCTGTTCTTCCACGGAGAGCGACCAAGTATGAACTAGTGGGTTTGGATTTGGAGAGAAATAATCCCCTGAATATTTGTATGCACCGATATTGCCTGCAAGAAGTAGAGTTGCAATACCCTGTCTGGCAAACCTCTGATGATCGCCAATTGGCCCAACCAAAAAGATTGTTACCGCTGAAATAGTAAGCACTACTGCCAAGGCGGGTGCTAGGCGATAGAAACGCCTCATGTAAAAATATCTTAAATTAGATAAACGCCTCCCACCATTGACTTGGTCAGTAAATATTCGCAAGATCAAAGGTGTGACGACAAATCCAGAGATTACAAAAAAGACATCTACTCCAAGATAGCCAAGCGGGAAGTAACTCTCGCCGGCATGAAATAAGACGACAGCCAGTACGGCAAGACCTCTAAGAACTTGGATGTCTCTGCGGTATTTTGTCTCACTGAACATGAAAGCCCCCCCCGCGAATCGAGCGGCATTAGGTAGTTATCGTATTGCTTGCGCTCACTATTTATTCTTAACTGATGAAATTTTTGTGCCACTGCTGTGCCACAATTTTTGCCCTGAAGGGAGAACCAATGGACACAAACAGATGCCCTAACTTGGCGAAATTGCGCTCAAATTAGGGCATAGAAGGATTAGGGCTGGATAATATTGGTGTTCGGGGAAAATTGAAGCAGGATTAAAAGTCCGTTGCTCTACCGACTGAGCTATAGGCCCCACTGCGCACTGCAATTATCAGCCAGTTACGCCTGAAATCGCGGTCGCGAGGCGCAATCGTATCGGAGTTTTACCTATCTTTTGAACGCGCAGCCCGCTTTATTGGGGCGTCTCCTCCATGTGACTACGAGGCTGAGTAGTTTAGACCAATGAATAGTGCTGAGAAGATAATTCTCAATGCAGCGATGTCTAGAACTGAAAGATCAGCGCAGGATTGGTTTGACTATAAGAATTCGACGCCACAATCAGAAATGCCTCACATGTTGTCCTGGTGCGGGGGATTTATATATAAAAATTTACAATCCATGGGTAAAAATGACGAATACCTAAAAGGTATCTACAGATACAACTGGACGGCAAGCCAATACCGACTTGGCAGGTTAGCTCCAATACTTGAAAAGATTTCAAGCCAAATTGAAATCGCCCCTGTGAAAAGTTTTGGATTGAATAATACAAATAGCAGTCTAGGGCTACGCCCGATTGGAGATTTCGACTTCTTTGCCTCAATTAGAGACTTGCCTTCACTAAGAGAAATTCTTTTAGCCGATGGTTATTCGCTGTTCATGGATATTGAGATGGAAGAGTTTAATGACAAAATATTGAGTTCAAGAGGGTCGTGGAGTTATCACAAACCACCAATTGATGACTTAGATATACATTGGAAGTTATTTGATGAACATTCCAATAAATTTAATCAAGACATCGTCAAAAGGAATTCTTACTTAACTGAATCAAAATGGGGTAGACATCGGAGCCTGACAAATGAAATGGCGGCCGTAGTTATTTCTCACCATCACGCTTTACAAGGTGGTGGAAGTTACAGTGGATTGTGTGATCTGAATCTGATACTAAAAGATTGCAGTTTAGATCAGGTCAGAAATTTAGTGCACAAGGTTGGTTTTCTTGAAGTCTTTGATAGACAACTAGCAATAATTGAATCAGTGACTCGCATTCCCACGTGGAAAGGTGTTAGCCGGCCCTCTAAACTTCCAAGAGTCTTGCCTAAAGTAACAAGTAAAAAATTACATATTTTTAAATTTATCCAGGAAAAAACCTTGCGCAGCTCTCTTATTTACAAAATGTGGCTGCTACTTGGAGCCAAAAGCAGAGTTGAAGAAATCCTGCTCAAATACATCAAGGCTTTCTCGTCGTGGAGCTCTTATATGAGCACGAATATTGCATCTGTGAAGCTCACTGCGAACTTACAACTCGGTACTGGCTGGCACTACCGGTATCCGGGAAATAACTTTCAGTGGACCTCTTATCCCGATACCCGCGTTATTTTACATTCGGGTGATCCAGGAAAATATGAGCTCAATATTAACCTTGTTCCATTCACTTGGGGTATCTGCCTTTCTTCAAGAATTGACTGTTTTATAAACGGCAAGTTCTTTGGCAATATCGATAAAACTGGAAGCTCGTTTACCTTTATTGTAGAAACAAATGAAGAAATTAATGAATTATCGTTTCGCTCTCCAAAACCCTGGAATTCAGATCTGAATGTTCTTATCTATAATTGGCTGCGTATGCAGTTGCCTGTTGAATCTATTTCGGCGACAAGAATATTGAATCAAGATGAATTCAAGTAATCTCTCAGTAATTATTCCAATGCACAACGGTGTTGGCTTTATCGACCGGGCTGTTCAATCAATAATCAATGTAGCCAACAACATAGAAATTATTATTGTTGAAAATGGTAGCTCCGACAACTCACTTGAGTATTTACAGGCAAACTACCCAGAACTGCGCATCCATTCGATACCGGAAGCATCTAAAACAAAAGCTCGTAATCTTGGGGCTAAATTTGCAACTCGTGAGGTTATTACTTTTCTTGATCAAGATGACGAATTCACCTCTGGGCGCATTACTACAGATTATCTTGAACATGCCAAAAATGGAGGGGTGGTAATCGGCACTCAAGAATTTCTCGAATCTGAAATTTCATTTATGCCGCCTTACTTAAAAGATTCGTATAAAAGTGGGAGGCCTAACTATCTGCCGATATGCGCCTTAATTTCACGAGAAACTTTTATTGCAGTTGGAGGATTTAACGAAGATTATGAAATAGGAGAAGATTTTGAGTTATGGACCAGAATACTTAGGTCTAATCACACACCAATTTATGTCAATGAATACTTCATTATTCGCCACTTTCACAGTTCCAATGAATCTCATCAGGTAGCAAGGGCTTCAAAGGAACTATTACGGCTTGTCCGAGGACATTTGGCTGCTCAAAAAAGTGATAAATGAAGGTTTTACATGTAGTTCCGAACTATTCACCTTATATAGGTGGAATTGAAAGCATTGTTCAAGATCTAGCAAACTCACAAATGGCTAGTGGAATAGAAGCGCTGGTTGTTTTTCCAGATCGCTTAGGCAAATTCCCCGAAGAATATGAAGTAGATGGCGTCAGGGTATTAACTTTGCAATTTAGTAAACAGATGCTGCCCCTGTTTATGATTGGTTTGCCCCTTCCTTTGAAGCAGTCACCAAAAGCAATTGCTGAGATTTTCTCGAACTGCAGAAAAATTGTGCACGCGATAATGCCCGATTTAGTACATATCCATACTGCCAGCGAAATGGCGCTTCCAATGGTTGCGGTGGCCAAGAGCATGGGAATACCCATTGTCTTCCACCTGCATGGAGAGTTTATTGATGGATCCATCAAACCTGCAGAGTTACGCCTATTAGAAAATACAAATATTGTTGTAACTGTTTCCCATGCAGTAGAGAGATCTGTCGCAAACTACATTAAGCCCGGAACAAAGATTTTTTCGGTCTTAAATGGCTTGAATATTCCAGAAGTTTCATCTACCTACGATTATCAGAAATCGATGCAAATTATTATGGCCGGGAGGTTTGCACCTGAGAAAGGTTTCCCGATTGGACTTAGCGCTTTTGCTTCTTTTCTAAATTTATATCCACATGCAACCTTAAAATTGGTAGGAAATGGTCCTCAAAGATATGAACTTCAACAACTTGTTCAAGAAATCGGAATTGAGAAGAGCGTAGATTTCTGTGGTGTACTGAATAGAAAAGAGCTACTTCTTGAGTGTACGAAGTCTTTTTGCGCCGTTGTGCCTTCAATCGGTGGCGAAGGATTTGGGCTCTTTGCTGCTGAGGCTAGTTCTGTAGGCCTGCCAGTGGTAGCGAGTAATCTCGGGGGCCTACCGGAGGTCATTGAAAATAATGTGTCCGGAATTCTCGTAACGCCAGGAAAATCTCCTGAAATTTCTGCAGCCTTATCATATTTAGCCACTAACCTAGTGGTACATAAAAATATGGGTCTTGCAGGCAGGCGAAATGCAATCGCCAAATTTAGTTTTAATAGGTTTGCAAGTGAAATAGAAGATATTTACCGATTCGCTCTGGGAGAAGAGAGTTAAAATCATGACAAGTAAGCAGAATTTTCGTATCCGTGAGAAACAAGTTTCATACGAGCGAATCGATGGGGAACTTATCTTGATCTCTATGGACACAGGAAAGTATTTCAGCGCCAGCGGTACGGCGGCTGACATCTTTTTCCTCTTGAGCAACGCAGTCCCACAACACCTATGGGGCGCACTTCTCACCCCTTATTTCTCTAGTGCATTAATCCAAGAAGATATCGATGCATTTATTGCATATTCCCTGCAAGAGCAACTAATTGAAGAAACGTTTGAGGTTGGTAACTCGACTTTGGTTCTACCTATGGACTACCAACGGTCGGCATGGGTTAAACCTGAAATTATAGAGTTCAGTGATTTGCAGGATTTGATACTTGTTGATCCTGTACATGACACCAGTCTTGAAGGTTGGCCTGTTGAAAGATCCTGATAGCCAGTTACTAGTACATCTTCCTTTCTTTATCGAAAAAGCTCGATCAGTTGCAACCCAAACCGATAGAGGATTTCGAGAGTTTTCTTGTGGATCAAAAGTTTTTACTCTTAATGTTCCATTAAATTCCAGACCAGCAGAGATAATGTTGGGGAGTTTTATACCTTCTGATCAAGGAGCTTCTGAAGCAACTTTTGTAATAATCGAGGAAAACAATGATGTGTATCGTCAGATCTTGGAATTACATGATAAAAACGGTGACTTACTGTTGAGGGAAATAGATAAAAGTTCAAAGTACATGGCTATTGACCGATCTTGGAACGCAATTTATTTCTTTGATCGAGAACAAGGCATTGGCGGAGCTTATGTGTCTTCGCTTAATAGAATTTCACTTGGAGCATTTATCACCCCAATTCGTACAATAGTTAGCTGGTTCCTGGATATTTTCAGCACAGAGTTAGTGCATGCATCGGCAATTGGAATCAACGGTACTGGCGTTATGATCTCTGGAGCATCTGGTAGCGGTAAGTCCACAACAGCTTTATACGCGGCAACTCATGGGCATCAAATTCTTGGAGACGATGCGGTATTAGTTGCTGAAGGAATGGTCAGTGCACTTTATCAAAACGCAAAGTTTAGCCTTGAAGATTCAAGGATTAACGTGGAGGGTTTTAATAAAGTGTATTTAGAACCGGGTAGCGAAAAGGGGATACTACCTTTGGTGGATAATAATTTTGATTTTATTAAATCTATACCTCTAGACCTACTTATACTTCCTCAAATTTCAGATTCTCCTGGTTTCTTTGAACTAGGTAAAGCTGCAGCTGTTAAGGAGTTCATTCCACAATCTATGAAAGAAGTACTTGGGGGGACCCAGAACAATGTTCAGAACTTATTTAAGATTGTGAAAGATACTCCTTGTTTCAGATTATTTTTATCTGGCAATATGGAAACAGATTTCGCAAATCTTTTAGAATTAGTAGGTCGCAAATGACGGCCCAATTCGAATACTCAGTTGTGATGGCTGTAAAAAATGGCGAGAAGTATCTATCAACCGCTTTAGATTCAATTTTTTCGCAAACGCTTCAGCCCTTAGAAGTCACTGTCGTAAACGATTCCAGCACCGATTCAACTCTGACGATTGCTCAAAAATATCCAGTGACTATTATCAATAATCTCGGATCTGGTCAGGCGGCGGCGTTAAATACTGGTATAGCCCGCTGTACAGGGAATTTGATTGCGTTCTTAGACCACGATGATTCCTGGCATCCCACCAAGCAGGCCAAGCAAATTGAAGAGTTCAAGGGAAATAAGGAACTTGATTACGTAACGTGCGAAGTCGTTAATTTTGATGGTGCTGAAAAGAAGCTCAACATGGGCAGCAGCCGGGTGCTTGGAGCAACGACCCTGAAAGCTGATTTCATCAAAGTAATGGGACTTTTCGATGAAAATTTTCTCCACCATGCAATTATTGAGTGGTGGGGTAGGCCTGCTGCAAAAAATGCTCTAAGTGCGATAGTTAATGAAGGGCTATTTTTTCGCCTGATTCACGATTCAAATTCCACGGTCATTGGTAAAGATGATGCACGTAGTTTTTTACTGGCGGCTATCCGAGCCAGCCGCAGCGTGAAGTAAGCGATCGCGGATAGCTAACTGAAAATATCATTATGACAAAGCTTGAGGTAGATTTCAGTCGTGAAAACGGCGCTAATAACGGGCATAACTGGTCAAGATGGAAATCATTTAGCCGCACTTTTATTGGGTAAGGGTTACGAAGTTACCGGTATGGTGGATGGAACAGATAGTCAAAAAGATTTAGATCTACTGAGTCGATTGCCAAAGATAAAGCTGGTAACAGGCAATCTAGGCAGCACAGCGCAAATTAATTCAATTATTGCAGAAATTCTGCCTGATGAAATTTATAATCTCGGAGCATTGACATTTGTAGGTAAAAGCTTTGAGGAGCCAGAAAATACTGTAAACATCACAGGACTTGGAGCAATTAGAGTCTTAGACGCGGTTAAACAGGTGCAGGATCAAAAAAGTATACGCGTCTACCAAGCGTCTAGTTCAGAAATGTTCGGTGATACATCACATTTCCCACAAAATGAAGAGACTCCATTTTCTCCGCGTTCCCCTTATGGTTATGCAAAAGTTCTTGCTCATCATGCATGTGTTAATTATCGGAGCGCTTTTGGAATTCATGCCAGTAGCGGAATTTTGTTTAATCATGAGGGTGAATTCAGGGGAGAAGAATTTGTTACTCGCAAAATCACAAAGAATGTAGCCAAGATTAAACTCGGCAAAATAGATCGGTTCTCATTGGGTTCACTCGAACCGAAGCGGGATTGGGGCTACGCTGGAGATTATGTTGAAGCTATGTGGCTAATGCTGCAACAAGATAACCCAGGGGATTATGTGATTTCAACAGGCCAAAGTCACTCAGTGAGGGAATTTTTGCAGATGGCCCTAGATTTAGCGGGCTTAGATAAAGATTTAGCATCATACGTGGATTTCGACCCATCACTCATACGTCCAACAGAAGTCAATCATTTGTTGGGTGACTCAACCAAGGCCAAGAAAATATTAGGTTGGGAGCCTAAAACTAGATTTAGTGAATTGGTGAAGTTGATGCTCGATCATGACTTAAAAATTGAAGAGTGCACCTAATTTTTAGCGGCCGTTAGAAGCTCGAGCCAAGCGATCTCGTATAGCCACAGCGATACCTGTTCCAATTGGCTGCATAACTACTACCTCGGATAAACCCTGAGCATCAGCTTCTCGAAGTGCTGAATAAAGAATGCGTGCAAACTCTTCATCATCATATGGTGATGCAAGTCGAATAACTCCTGGGGGAGTTTCGATGTTGGCGTGTGCAATAAAGCCTTGACCCGGTGTTGGGGTTTCGCATAAGAAAACTTTTGCAGCTGGTGCGTAGTGATTTTCTAGGGAACCACTAACGCGAATTTCATTGGCTTCTTTAACAATTTCAAATCCGGCTGAATCAGTCGTCACAAATCTGTAGGTGCGAAAAACATCTAGGCCTGTGCTCTGAGAAACCATGTCGTCACTAATTGCCCCAGGACGTAAAATACGTGGAGTATCGCTTGTGCAGTCAATAATCGTTGACTCAACACCAACTGCACATTCCCCACCATCTAAAACTAAATCATCGGCAGATAAATACTCACCTAATTCTTCAACCACTGCAGCAGCTGTTGTAGGGGAGACATGACCAAAGCGATTAGCACTGGGCGCTGCCACACCTTTGCCGCCGGCCTTTTCAAAAGCCTCTAATAAAGCCAACGCAACAACATGATCAGGTACTCGCACACCAACTGTGTCCTGCCCACCGGTAACAAAATCACCAGCTAATTCACTTCGCTTTAATACCAACGTCATTGGCCCTGGCCAAAAATCGCGGGCTAATTTAATTGCATATTCAGGCACATCACTTGCCCAATCACCCATTCGATCCATTGATGCAATGTGCACAATTAGTGGGTGATCTGCAGGCCGTCCCTTAACTTCATAAATCCTTGCCACAGCTGCGCTATTGCACGCATCTCCGCCAAGGCCATAAACCGTCTCGGTAGGAAAGGCCACTAAATCCCCAGCAATTAAATGCGCAGCAGCAGCAACCATGGCATCTGCCGTGCAATTAGAAAGGAATTGGGATTGGCTCACCCATTAATTCTCTCACTTTTCTCAGAATTAATTAACGCCGATTACAGGTTATAGGCGATAATAAAGGTATGAAACTAAACCGTATTCGCACAATCACAGCCCTTGTTATCGCTATCTCCTTAATTGGAGGAGCGGGCCTAGCTATGCCAGCATCGGCTGCAGATACCCGATACATCACTATTAGCGCTACTGGTACAACAACTGTTGTCCCAGATGCTGTGCGAATCAATGCAACGGTTTCAGTTCTTGGCACAACAAGCAAAAGCGCATTGGCAACTTCTGCAACAACTTCTAGCGCAGTGCGCGCAGCGTTAACTG